>CAJLFQ010000005.1 GCA_905205975.1 uncultured Eubacteriales bacterium
CTTCGATGATGAAATTCCGGCTGCAAAGGGTATCCTGTGGTTCCTGCGGCCGATTTTCCAGTTCAGGATTCAGATAGCGGACGCAATCCAGCACCAGCATGGTAATCAGGGCATGGGTTTTTGCATTTTCCAAGATGTCATGGCGTTCTGTTTCGCGCAGCAGGTCTTCAAAAATCATGCGCATCGCTGTGCTGTGCCGAAAAATCAGGATATCCGGCTTATCGAGGAAGATGTTGTGAAACGGCGTATAGACGTCTTCTTCGCCGGGAAGACGCTCATAGGTGAACCGGATCGGCACTTGTCTGCACGCGGGTGTGCCGTCCGGTTTCGGCAGCGACGAGAGGCGGAGATGCTGAAGCGACGGCGGAAAAACGTATAAATCGTTTTTTTGCATCAAAAAACGGCCGGTATCACAGATGACATCCGCAGTACCGTCGTAAACGAAAAACATCTCATAAAAAAAGTGGCCATGCATACTGGCGCTCGCATCAAATTCAGCCAGATATCGCGCATCATAGATGGTCAGGCGAAGGTTGCCGATTTCGACTTCTGTATTGTAGCGGGACAGCGGCTTCATCGGCTCTGTTCTTCTGGACATGCTGACACCTCCAGTTGGATCACATTTATTGTATCACATTTGATTCAGGCTGGCAAGATCTGAATCGTAAAGTTTGGAGTGATTTTATGGCGTTTCAACCCGTTCTGCGCTTTGCTGCGCTCAGCGACATTCATCTCAAAGATACCCCAACCGTGGAGCGAACCCGGCTTGCACAGGCAATCGACACCGCAGTCGCTTTGTGCGCAGGAGACGCTGCTTTTCACCCGGTGCTGGATGCCTTCTGTGTGGTCGGCGACTTTGCCAACCGCGGCACGGAAACCCAATTTCAGGCCATGAAGGACATTTTGGACGCGCATCTTCCTGCTGAAACCAAGCTGATTCTCACATGTGCCGGACACGATTACCGCTTCAGCATCGAAGGCATTCAACCCGTTCGCACACGCGTCGCAGAGATCTTTGGAATCCCGCACAACATCCATACCGTGATCAACGGCTATCACTTCATTGCCATGTCAACCGGCCGCAGCAATACGGCGCGGTTCGACGGGTTTGACGAAGAAAAGCGCGCCTTCTATCGTCACGCCATTGCAGAAGCCGAAGCCGATCATCCAACCCGCCCGATCTTTGCTTTCCAGCATCCGCATCCGGAAAAAACCTGCTATGGTTCGGAAAAATGGGGTACGGAGGATTTGCTGGACATCCAGAAAGAGCATCCCAGACTGGTGATTTTTTCTGGACATTCGCACGCCCCGATCAACAATCCCCGCTCCATTGATCAGCAGGATTTCACCTCTATCGGAACCGGTTCGCTGTCATATTTTGAATTGGACGAATTTGACAAAGTGTATGGCACCGTTCCGCCCGGCGCACATCTTGCCGCGCAGTTCCACTTGGTGGAAGCCGATGCCGCGGGATGCGTCCGGATTACGCCGTATGACCTGATCACCAACCGGCCGTTCTGTGAACCGATTCTGCTTGGCCCGGTTTGGGATCGCGAACATTTTGTCTGTACGCCGAACCGTCCGGGGGCCGAAGCCGTCCCGTATTTTCAGGCAACGGATCGTCTCACCGTTGTTTCAGCCGGATCCTCCGCTGTTACCTTCCATTTTCCGCAGGCGCAGACGGATGCGTTCCGCGTGAATGCCTACTATGCCTCGATCCGAACGGCAGACGGCACCGAAGTCAAGCGCGAGAGCGTCTGGAGCGGGTACTATTTCAACGATATGCCGCCCATGATGCACTGGCGGATTGAAGGGCTTCAGCCGGGAACGACGTATACCTTAACGGTTGAAGCGGAAAGCTTCTGGCATCGGCATTCTGCCCCGTTGGAAACCACTTTTACAACGGCGCTTTGATTCCTCTCTTACACAATCACACAATTACACGCAAAAAACAGCAGCCTGCCTTTCACCGGCAGGCTGCTGTTTTCATACGTCAAGCAGTTCATGCCGTCGTCAACCGAACTGCTGTCACTTCTTTTCCATCCTTGAGGTAAACGCGCGTCACTCGCCGTCCGATGCAGCAGACGAGTTCATATCCAATGGTTCCTGCAAGTGCAGCGACGGATTCCGCCGGGATCCAGTCATCCCCTGTTTTGCCAAACAAGAGAACCTCGCTTCCCTCTGCTGCGCTGCTGCCGCTGACGTCGATCATCGTCATGTCCATGCAGACTTTGCCGACGATTTTCGCGCGTGTTCCCTGAACGCCGACCATGCCGGTACCGGAAAGCAGACGTGGATATCCATCTGCGTAGCCAACCGGAATCACGGCAATGTCTGCGTCATGTGTGAGCATATGTGCGCCATAGCTGACGGTATCGCCGCAGCGGAAACGGCGCTTCTGGACAATCGTGGATTTCAGCGTCATCACCGGTTCCACTGCGCAGGCCTTTGCCAGCGCACTGGCTGGATCATTATCCGGGCTGAGCCCATATAGGGTGACGCCTGCTCGAACCATATCGCAGGCATATTCTCTGTGCAGAATCGTCGCCGCACTGTTGGAGCAGTGACAAAGACCATGTTCGATGCCGAGCTCATTCAAACGGCGGCGCAGGCGGTCAAACCGGGTAAATTGAACGGCTGAGAAGGAATCCCCCGGTTCGTCAGCGGTCGCAAAGTGCGTAAACATACCGGCAATCCGCAGATTCGGCAGTTCGCTGATCCGGCGGATTTCCTCTGCCGCACGGCAGACATCCGCATCGTCTGTCACGCGCAGTCCGAGACGCCCCATCCCCGTATCCGCTTTGATGTGGACGGAGACAATCCCGTTCAGGCGGACCGCCTCATCCGAAAGCCGCTTTGCCCCTTCATACGACGAGACTGACGTTTCAATCCGTTCGCGAATCAAAACGTCTGTCCATGCAGCCGGTACCCAGCCCAGCACCAAAATGGGGGCATGCACACCGTTTCTCCGCAGAACAACCGCTTCTTCGATATTGGAAACGGCAAATGCATCGCTGCCAAGCGCTTCCAGCTCCGGTGCGACAACGGCCGCACCATGTCCATAGGCGTCTGCTTTGACGACCGACATGATTTTTACGCCCTCTGGCGTATGGGCACGAATCGCCTCGAAATTGTGTTTCAGACGATCCAGGCTGATTTCCGCCCACGTTCTCTTCAAATAACTATGTTCTGGCATATGTCAAGTTCCTTTATTCTTCTGTTTCTGTAAATTGCGTATCGCTGAAGGATACCGTCAGTACGGCGGTTCCGTTTTGGAAACAAACGGCACGAACCGGTTCCAGCGTGTCTGTCCGGAAATACGTCCGGTGGGTCAGTTCTTCCCCGGTTTGCGATGAAACCGCCGTAAATACAACCGCAACCTGTCCGTCTGTTTTTTCCGCAACAACCGATTCGGCAAATCCGGTTTGCCAAGTGGAAATCAGATCACAGAGCACATGAACCGGTGAAAGCGTTGTTCCAACCAGGGGTTTCGGGGTAAAAACAACGCCTTCGTATGTGACCTCCATCTTTTTTTCCGCTGACGTTCCGGTGCTGACGCGAATGTGAAGACCGGAAAGCGTCAGCGGTTCCTGCACAGTCAGGCTGTGGCCCTCTCCCGGCTGATATGCATAGTCTAAGCGATAATCTGCGACGGTGTCGCCTTGATTCAGCCGCATGGCAACAGCGGATGAAAAGGCAGACGCCTCTGTATAGCGGGTTTGGATCGCTTCATTCCAGTGTGCATCCCGCATACTGCTGCATGCGGAAAGCATCATCATCAGTGCGCAAATCAGGCCGCAAAGCCGACCGCGCATACATACCCCTCCAATTATTGATTGTCAGACCCCCCGGCACTGATAAAACGCCTGTGGAATCAGCTGAAGCATATCTGTCGGCGTCATGCCGGTTTCGCCCAGCTTTTTTCGGGCCAAGTCTCCTGCTAGACCATGCAGATAAACGGCCGCTGCGGAAGCCTCAAACGGGTTCAGCCCCTGTGCCAGCAGTGCGGTAATCATACCAGCCAGCACATCTCCGCTGCCGCCGCGCGCCATGCCTGCGTTGCCTGTGGAATTGAGACAGACGCGTCCATCCGGCGCCGCAGTAACCGTTTGGTGCCCCTTCATAACCAGCGTCACATTCAGCGCGGCGGCCAATCGCACGGCTGCTTCCGGGCGGGACTCCCCCGGATGAACCGGCGGCTCACCGAGCAGCCGTGTCAGTTCGCCGTCATGCGGCGTCAGAACCAAGTCCGCTTTTGCCGCCCGCATAGCATCTTTATGCGAACACATGGCATTTATGCCATCTGCATCGAGGACAACCGGTTGATTTGCTTCCGTCACCAGTGTCAAAACGACCTGTTCAACGTCCGTGCTGCGGCCAAGCCCGCAGCCTGCGAGCACTGCGGTTGCCGCAGACATACGTTTACGAATGGCAGGAATCGCCTGCTCAGAAACCGTCCCTTCCGGGGTCGCAGGCAAGGGAAAAACCATTGCCTCATTCAATTTGACCGCAGCAATTTCATAGATGGGCGACGGAACGGTCAGATCGACCAATCCGGCTCCGCTGCAAACCGCGCTCTGCGCTGCGAAATAGGCGGCGCCTGTATATCCAACGGCACCGCAAACAAGCAATGCACGGCCGTAATGCCCCTTATGGGTATTCTGACTGCGAGGCGGAAGCAGGCGGCGGATCATAGCCTCATCCGCAAGTTGGATCTGCATATCCGTCTCCCCCTGTCGAGCCGCTGCTTTCACTGGTTGTTTCATCTGATTCGCAGTATGCCAGCACCGTCGCCGTTGCGTAATTTGCGCTGTGAGAAAGGGAAACAGAGAGGCGCAGCGATGCGTACTGTTCTGCCAATTTCCCATGCAGCTTCAAAAACGGCATCCCAGCCTCATCGTGCAGCACTTCCAATTCGCCGAGCATTTTGATGGTAATCCCTGTTCCGACAGCTTTTCCAAACGCCTCTTTTGCGCAGTATGCCGCCGCCGCGCTTTCGGCAGCGCCGGCGCCGCGGGTTTCAAAATAGGCTCGTTCCGCGTTGGAAAAACACCGCTTCATCATGCGATGGTTTTTTAGAATCGGTTCAAAGCGCGCAATTTCTTCGATATCGGTTCCGACCGATAAAAACACGGCGCACACGCCCTCTCTATTCTTTGATGGTTCTCGGGATGATGTGCCGCATCCCTTCCCGCATTTTTTTGCCGGGCTCAAAAATCAGCAGCGTCTTCTTTTCGCCGTCACGAAAGACGGCAAACCAGCGTTTATCCGATTTGACGCTGCTGGATGCATCAATCCGGTTGGTGATGGACGGGTTTTCATATTCGGATTTGTATTCCGCTTTCATCGGCGCCAGAATTTCAAAGGTGCGGATGTCCACGCTGAGCAGATGTTTCCGGCGTTCACGGGCGATGATTTTGTCGACATCCAGCTCGTCATTGGTGAGGATATATTCATACTCGATTTCAAACTGTTTGTTCAGGAAATAATAGCCGACACCGACAGCCAGGATGACCAGAATGCACATGACGCCTGCGTACATGATGGAGGCCGTCATAGCGGCGATGGAAACGACGGCAATCACGCCTTTCAGCACCGCTTCTCGCGTGTCCGGGAGTTTTTTGACCATTTTTTCGTTGAAAATTTCGTCCATTGTCTTCCACCTTTTTGCGGAGATGCGTTTCCGCTTTTCTGATTTGATTTTCTTTATTATACCACACCGGGCGCTGCATTTCAATTTGCTCCTGTAAACTTTTCTCCGAAGAACCGCCTTACGGTCTGCTGGCAGAAATCCGCTCGTTTTTGCGGCCATTTTTGTCAATCTTCCCTCTGTTGCTTTGCTGAAAAAACGTGTATAATAAATGTTTTGAACTGACAAAAAACGATGGTGGAGGTTTTTTCTTTGCGTGCTTTTGAGAACGATCTGACGCAGGGCAGCGTCACAAAACAGCTGATTCGCTTTTCCATGCCCTTTCTGTTATCCAACATCATTCAGGCGCTGTACAGTGTCGCCGATATGCTGATCGTTGGGTGGTTTTTTGGAGAAAACGGCATTTCCGGTGTTTCCATCGGCAGCCAGGTCACCATGCTGGTCACGAACCTCGTTGTCGGTTTCACAGTCGGCGGAACCGTTTTGATTGCGCAATACTTTGGCGCCCACAGAATGGACGATGTTCGTGAATCCATCGGCACGCTTTTCACGCTGCTGATCGGTGCTGCGGTTCTGATGACCGGCCTGTTCTATGCGCTTGCACACCCGATTCTCCGGCTGCTCCGCACGCCTGCCGAATCGTATGCCGAGACGTATTCGTATTTGGTCATTTGTCTTTTGGGGACGATTTTCATTTTCGGCTACAACGCGGTTTCTTCCATTCTGCGTGGACTCGGCGATTCTAAGCGTCCGCTTTACTTTGTCGGAATTGCCTGTTTTGCAAACATCGGGCTTGACTTTCTCTTTGTGGCCGGGCTGAAGCTTTCCGCCGCCGGTGCGGCCTACGCCACGGTCATTTCGCAGGCCTTGAGTTTGATCCTGTCCGTCATCTATCTATGCCGGAATGATTTTGTCTTTGATTTCAAGTTCAAAAGCTTTTTGCCGAAGCTGGACAAGGTGAAGCGCATCTTCGCTTTGGGGCTGCCCTCTTCCATTCAGAACACCATCAGCTCCATTTCCTTCCTGCTCATGACGGCTCTGGCAAACGACTATGGCGGCGTAAACGCCAGCGCAGCGGTCGGCATTGTCGGGAAATTCAACGGGTTTGCCATTCTGCCGGCTGTCGCCATGAGCTCCTCGGTTTCTTCCATGGCCGGGCAGAACATCGGCGCAGGGCTTTATGACCGTGCCAAACAGACCATGTGGGTCGCCATCCGGATTTCCCTTGCCATCAGCACAGTCATTTTCACGCTGGTTCAGATTTTTCCGGACGCCATTCTCCGCATCTTTTCCGATAAAGAAGCGGTAATTGCCGACGGCGTGCAGTATCTGCGTGCTTTTTCCTTTGACTACTTGCTGGTTGCGTTTTTCTTCTGCTTCAACGGCCTGATCATCGGTGCCGGTCACACCACCTTTTCGCTGATCAATGGCGTCATCTGCGCCGTTGCTCTCCGGATGCCGGTTGCGTACATCTGCGGCTACGTTTTTGACTTCGGTCTTGCCGGCATTGGCGCCGCCTCCCCGAGTGCGACTTTGGGCGCCATTCTGCTGTGCGGGTGGTACATTTTCACCAACCGTTGGCAGAAAGGCGGCCTGCGCGTGCATGACGAGAGCGCACTGTAGCGCAATCCATTGATGCGCTGAAAACAAGCTTACATAGAAACCCCCGCCGGGCAAATGCCCGGCGGGGGTTTGATTGTAGGATTCGTCGGCGGGAAATTTATTCGTCGTCGTCTTCTTCCATACGGGACTTGGCTTCTTCGATGATCTGCTGCTGAACCATCGGCGGAACTTCTTCATAGCGGACAAAGTCCAGCGTGAAGCTGCCCCAGCCGCGGGTCATGGAGCGCAGGTCAATGGCATAAGAGTTCATTTCAGACATCGGGACTTCCGCCTCGATCACCTGCATATTGTCTTCTGCCGGTTCCATGCCGATGACGCGGCCGCGGCGCTTGCTCAGGTCGCCGCTGATATCGCCCATGTAATCTGCTGGGATCGTCACGCGCAGAAGGCCATACGGTTCCAGAATGACCGGGTTGGCATTGGGCAAACCGTTTTTATATGCGAGACGTGCCGCCAGCTTGAAGGAAAGTTCGTTTGAGTCAACATCGTGATAGGAGCCATCATACAGAACGGCTTTGAGGTTGACAACCGGATAACCAGCCAGAACGCCCTTCGTCATGCTTTCACGCAGACCCTTTTCAACGGCCGGGTGGAAGTTCTTCGGAACGCTGCCGCCGAAGATTTCTTCCGCAAAGACGAGATCCAATTCTTCCGTCGGCTCAAAGCGGATCTTAACGTGACCGAACTGGCCATGACCGCCGGACTGTTTCTTGTGGCGGCCTTCTGCTTCGACCTTTTTGCGGATCTTTTCGCGGTAGGCGATTCTCGGCGCGATCAAATCGACATCGACGCCGAACTTGCTCTTCAGTTTGGAGCAGAGGACATCCAGATGGATATCGCCCATACCGGAAATGGTCTGCTGATGGGTTTCTGCGTTGAGTGCATTTTCAAAGACCGGATCTTCGTCATGGAGACGCGCCAAACCGGTTGCGATTTTTTCTTCTGCTGCCTTATTTTTGGCGACGATCGCTTTGGTGTAGCAGACGCGCGGGAAGTCGATGCCTTTGATGACAACGTTCAAGCCGGCTGCGCAAAGCGTATCGCCCGTACGGGTATCCGTCAATTTGGCGACTGCGCCGATATCACCTGTGCCGATTTCGGCAACTTCGGCGTTCTTCTTGCCGCGGACCATGTAGATACGGCCGATCTTTTCCGCCGTACCCGATGTGGTGTTGGTGACGGACATATCCGGCGTAACCTTCCCGGACAGCACTTTGAAGAACGAGAAGCGGCCATACTGGTCAGCAACCGTCTTAAAGACAAAGGCGCAGGCCGGACCATTCGGATTGAGCGGGAACGGTTTCTCTTCGCCGTCAACAACCTGAATTTCCTCTTTGCCTTCCGCGGGAGACGGGAAGTAATCAATGATGCCGTTCAGAAGTGCTTCTGTGCCGAGACCGGTTACGGCAGAGCCGCAGAAAACCGGGCAGACCGCGCGGGAAGCAACACCGGCGCGGATGCCGGCCGCAAATTCTTCATCCGTAAACGGTTCGCCGCCAAAGAATTTTTCCATCAGTTCGTCGTTGGTTTCGGCGACGTCTTCGGCCAGTTCCTGACGGTATTCTTCGATTTTATCGGCCATTGACGCCGGTACCGGGATCTCCGTGACTTTATGGTTCTTGGTTTGATACGCTTTGCCGGTCACGATGTTGACAATGCCGGTTGCCGTGCCGTTTTCCATGATCGGGATGGTGATCGGAGCGACGGAAACACCGAAAATCTTACGGGCTTCTTCGTATGTCTTATAGAAGTCTGCATGTTCTTCGTCAAGTTTGGAGATGTAGATTGCACACGGCTTGTCCTGATGTTTGAGGTTCAGCCATGCTTTCTGTGCGCCAACGGCAACGCCGCTTTTTGCGCCGATGACAATGACTGCGGCATCAGAAACACGCAGTGCTTCCGTTACTTCGCCGACAAAGTCAAAAAAGCCAGGAGCGTCCAGGACATTGATTTTATGTCCGCTGGTTTCAACAGGGCAAACAGAGGTCTGAATTGAAATGGAACGTTTGATTTCTTCGGGGTCGTAGTCCGAAACCGTATTGCCATCCGAGACTTTGCCCAGACGATCCGTCACTTTATTTGCAAATAGAATGCTTTCTGTGAGGGAAGTTTTCCCGTCACCGCCGTGACCTAAGAGGCAGATGTTGCGGATCTTTTCGATTGGGTATGCCATCAGTTTTTCTCTCCTTTATCGTGATAAGACTCAACAGAACGATTCTGTGGTGCGCTTCCCATCTATTATATCTCAGTCCACAGTAAAAAGCAACTATTATTTTTGAATTTTCACGTTTTTTTTGTTCAGACCGTCAGAACCGATTGACCCATGCGGCAAAAACGAGCGTCGGAATCATCCACAGCAGATAATAGGTCAGCAGGTTGACAGGGGTGGCTGCTTCTGTCCATCCGAAATAAGCCATGAGGACGCCCAGCAGAAGACCGATCACAGATGAGATCATCGAGAAAATGAGCGAAAGGCGTGTGGATGTTTTGCAGCGGCGGCAGCTGACAAGCGCTTCTGCCACTGCATCTCCCCCGCCGTATGTCACAACAAGTCCGTTCGACTCCAGTTCCAGCGACGGGTCAGACAGCGTAACGCGCAAGTTTGCGGCCGGATAGACCACATCTGAAGAAGAGATGCCGAACCGGCTCTGAATAAACGAAGCCGTCACGTTGAAGTCGCGCGCCGCAATGATCGGCATATATCCGTTGTCTTCCAGGAGATTCAGCGCATAGTCCGCCTTCGGCGTCACCTGATACCGGACCGCAAAGACCGCCAGCAGTTCCGAATCGACCACGCAGAAAACGGCGGTTTTCAATTTGATGTCCGGCGGAATCTTGATCCATGCGCGTTGGACAAAGGATGCCGTTCCAACCATGACGCGCTGACCGTCAATGGTGCCGGTGATGCCGCCCGTATCCGAAAAGAGCAGGTCTTTGACCGGCCGGATCGACGCATAATTTTCGCTGGCCAGCCGTACAAACGGCGCTGCCAATGCTGTCTGTGCGGCATCAAGCAGACTTGCCGCCGCTGAGAGCGCCAGCTCTTTTTTATCCGGGTTCATCAGTTTATAGCCGTTGATGGAGATGGCATCGCCCGGGAATACATCGTCATCCGTCATGAGGACAAACGACCGGCTGGACATCCGTGTGACGGATTTTCCACCGCCCACCAGAATGCCGCTTTTATAAAGCCGTTTAGACGCTTTTGCCAGCGGAAGCACCGCGGCAAGCGGAATGCCCAACGCAGGCGTCAAGGCGACGATAATCGACCAGCTCCACAGGAAAGGAGCCCCCGTATGCGTTGAGTAGCTGCAATAAACAGCCAGGAAGAGCGAAGCAAGCAGAACAACCGGCGTATACCAGTACATCACGGATGTGGCCAGGTCATTTTCCTGGAATGTGCGGTAAAAGCCCTGATAGCTGGTCGCTTTTGCAACGGTATAGATCACATCGCCGTCGTATTTTTCCGGCAGAACCGTCAGTGTTTTGGCATGCTGCAGCCTGTAACAGCTCCGGATGGAACGGTAATATGCCTGATACCGGATTTTGCTGCTGAGCAGTGAAAAGAGTGCCGCCAGTGCAGGAAGCACGGCCACCGGTGCGTAGACGGCCGCGCCGGACGCATTGCGGCACAGATCCGGGAAGAGAATGTTGGCAATGCAGTATGCCTCGGAGACACAGAGTGAAGCGGCGACCAGCGTATCGCTGCCCGCTCGAAGCAGGAAAAGCCCCAGCAGGCCGCGGACAATCATATCGCCGCTGAGCGCTATGACGCATCCGAGCAGCACGGCGTGAATGATTGCATATGTCCGCGGGTTGGATGCAAAATCGGCTGCGGCCGGAAGTGGAAGATCCAAATAGGAAGCGGCCGCCATGTAGAACAGCGGTATGCACAGGAGAAGCACCAGCCAAAAGCGCGTGGAAGCTGAGCGGCGGCTCCGCTCAAACTTCCGAAGCATTTGCAGCGGATTCAGCGTCGGCTTTGGTTTCTCTGCACGCGGTTTGGCCATCGGTTTCGGTCTTGGGTACCGCTGACCGATCGGGCGCTCCGCCTGCTCCCGTTTCATTTCTGCTTTTGCGGCTGCCGGAACCGGGATCGGCCCGGTCTTGATATGCGCGGGTTTCAGATGCTGTTTTCGGGCGCGTTCCGTCGCTTTCTGAGCTGACGCATTTTCCGAAAGGATCTGCTTGCGCAGTTTTTGAATGCGCCGCTGTTTTTTTTCATAGACCGAGTCAAAGGCCGCTGTATCGATCACGCTCTCCGTCGGAACGGCAGATGGCACCTCAAGATCTTCCGGGCGAACAGCCTTCCGTTTGGCACGCGATACCGGCTTGGGCTCTGCGTTTGAAACAGATGGCTCCTTCTGTTTGTGTGACGGCTCTGCCGGAACCTGCTGCGCAGCGTTTTTGTTTTCATCGTCTGCCGCGGCTTTGGTGGCATCGGCGGCACGCGTTTCGGGCTCTTTTTTTCGTTCAGCAGTCGGCTTCGCCGGCATTTCAGGCGTCTGGCCGTCTGTCGGTTCCAAGGCTGCTGCTTGTGCTTTGTTTTCCGTTGGCTGTCTGCCTGTTTTTTTGCCGGAGGAGCCGAATTCAGCCAAAATAGACTCCAGCGTAAATGATTCAGAAGTGGATTCCGGTGATTCCGCTTCCATATCCATCAACAGAGATTCTTTTTTCATGTTTTTTCTCCGGCGCCGGGCCGTTCCGGCGCGTTATCCTTTTTCTGTATCAGTGCATACCGGTCAAACAGCCGCTCACGCAAAGCGGGCTGTCCGCTGGCGGACGGCTTCATAAATGAACACAGCGGCGGCCGCTGACACATTCAGCGAGTTGACATTCCCGAACATTGGAATGCGAACCAGGAAATCGCAGTCGTCGCGCGTCAGGCGCGACAATCCGTCTCCTTCCGAGCCCAACACAATCGCCGTCGCCGTCGTCAAATCCGCATCCGAAATCAGCCTGTCCCCTGCTCCGTCGGCGCCGCAGACCCAAACACCCGCTTCTTTGAGTTCGCCGATCACGGCGTGCAGATTGGCGCAGCGCACGATCGGCAAATGCAGGCAGGCGCCGGCCGATGCTTTCACGGCCACCGGCGTCACAGAGACACTGCGGCGTTTGGGAATGATCACGCCGTGTGCGCCGAATACCTCTGCGCTGCGCACAATGGCCCCCAGATTCTGCGGATCACTCAAATGGTCGCAGATCACAATCAGCGGCGGACGACCGCTGGATTCGGCCCGTGCGAAGATATCGGCAACCGTGGCGTAATCGATCTCCGAAACGACAGCAATAATCCCCTGATGCGCGCCGGTTTCCGACATCGCATCCAGCTTCCGACGGTCACAGCTGACGAGCTGCGCGCCGTTTGCCCTGCATTCTGCCGCAAGCGCCGTCAAGCGGCCGTCCTCCCGGTTATCCAAGACGAAAACCTTTTCTATGCTCCGACCGCTGGCAAGCGTCTCATGCACGGCATTGCGCCCTTCGATCAGATTGAAGGCCGGTTCGCGGTCATCGTTTTGCGGCATGGGCGGTCGGCTTTGCGCCGGCTGACTGCTGCGTTTGGGGTTGTTTTTCGTACGGTCTGCATATGGACTGCGTTTCGTACGATTTTCTCGTTCGTATGGTTTCGACATCGGTTATGCCTTTCTGCCCTGTGTGCGGCTCTGTTCCATGTATTTCCGGCAGATGGCTTCCATCTCGCCGAAATGTTTTTCCATATCTTCCACCAGAGCCATTTGGGATCTCGCACGGTCAAGGTTGTGATTTTCACGGTGAATTTTGAAGTACTTGTCGCCGTTCAAGTGGTCGGCCAGAAACCGGGACGCCAGCTCCAGCGTGATAATCCGCGCCCCCCACGGCAGGACAGCAAGCTCTGTATCAGTCAGAAAGCCGGTAACCGCGCTGACAAAACCGCCGGTGAACAGTTCAAACAGCTTCATATCCAGACCGACCTTGGACAAATCGGTTTCATCCTCCGCCGCAGAGGACGCAGCGAAACGGATGGCATCGCCGTAGTCATAGGCCGACAAGCCCGGCATGACCGTATCCAGATCGATCACGCAGAGCGCTTCACCGGTTGCATCGTCAATCATAATGTTGTTGTATTTGGTATCGTTATGTGTTACACGCGTCGGCAGGATACCCTTTTCCTGAAGATCGATCAGGTAAGACGCCTCATCCACACGTTTGCGGAAGAAATCGATCTCTTTTTGCACGGAAGCCGCCCGGCCGCATTCGTCGCGTTCCACCGCCTCAAAGAAATCCTTCAGACGTTTTTTGGTGTTGTGGAAATCCGGGATGGTTTCATGAAGCTTTTCAATCGGGAAATCCGCCAGCATCGTCTGGAATCTGCCGAACGCATAGCCGGCATTGTACAGGTGCTGTTCATTCTGAACGGTATCGTATGTGGAAGCGCCGCAGATGTAATCATAGACGCGCCAGTAATCGCCGTCGTCATCGACGAAAAAGCTCTTGCCGTCGACCGCAGGAATCACGGTCAGCGTTTCGCGGGCGGTGTCGCCGCCGGCTGCTGCGATTTTCTGATGCAGAAATTCGGTCACGGCGCAGATATTTTCCATCACCAGCTCCGGCTGCTTAAAAACGTATTGATTGATCTCCTGTAAGGCATACTGCCGGTCGCCCTCCGGCGTCTCTGAAATCAGGCGATATGTATCGTTGATATGACCCTGTACAATCGGGATTGCATCTTTCAGCGTTCCTTGAATCTGAAACTGTTCTGCAATCCGTCTAATCTGATCTGAAATCATTCTGATCACTCCATCTGTTATTGGTCCGCCGACTGTGCGGTTCAAAGGCATTCTATCCTGATCGTTCCTTGCAGATCTGCGCAGACATACGCAGACCGCAGACATAGGCATACTAATATATAATACCATAATACGCAGAAAAGTCAATGCGTTTCTGTGAATTTTGCAGTCTTCTTCCGCCTGCATTTTCGTGAAAAAGCCGGACGGTACACTGGATGTGTGTGCCGTCCGGCCGTCTTGACGTATTTTCTGTTTTATTTGCAGAAGACATGTGCGCCAATCGTAATGACAATGGGGCGCGAAAGCATAAAGCGGTTGCTTGTTTTGGCCGGATTATAGTAGTAGATGCAGCCATACGTCGGGTCGGAGCCGTTATAGGCTTCCACCGCCGCACGGCGGCAGCTGTCCGGCACATTGGTGGAGGCGTACTGCCCGTCGCCCAGCGCCGAAAAAGCACCGGACTGGTAAAGAACGCCGGAAATGCTGTTCGGGAAGGACGGATGCTTCACGCGGTTCATGATGACCGCGCCAATGGCGACCTGCCCGGTATATGGTTCTCCCCGCCCTTCTGCCGCAATCATGCGGGCCAGCATATTGATTTCATTTGAGTAGTTGGATGATCCGGACGAAGATCCCTGGGGCGTTATGCCGAGCGCCCGATAGGTCTGCGTACCGACGATGCCATCCACGGTCAGACCGTTTTTGCGTTGGAAGGATCGGACGGCTTCTGCCGTTTTCGGGCCGAAAATACCGTCTGCTTCCCCTGTATAGTAGCCCCACTGTTTCAGCTTTTCCTGAACTTTCCGGACCTCGTTTCCACGGTCTCCCTCGCGCAGAGCCGCTGCCGCCGGCACCACACAGAGGCATGCCGTCAGGAACACAGCAAGGCTCAGCGAACAAATCCGCAGCCATCTGCTCTTTTTCATTTGATCAAACCTACCTGTTTTTGAATTTACCGGTAGGTTTTGCAAAATGGGCCGGATTTATACGCAGTTGGACTTTCAGGTTCAGTCGGTCGGGAATGCGGCCTCGTCTCCGCCTGCTGCCGGCAGTTCAGCCGTCAGAACGGCGCCGGCCGAAGCATCCGGAACGGTTGTCACATCGGTTGCGGCAGAGGCATCGGTCTGCGCCGGTTTCAACGTATTGACGCCGTCCGGCATCAAAAGCGTGTGCATGAAACCATCCAGCCGCGCTGAGCAGACATCGCCGCCGATGAGTTTGTTGTTTCGGATCAGGAGCGTTGCGCGGACGTTTGTCTCACCGCTCGGATGGTTCACAATCTGGTATGTGTAGCGCATCGCTTTTTCACCCCGGTGTTTCTCGAGGTTCAGCCCCTGCTCCTTCTGGATCAGATTGTATTTTTCATAGACTTCAGAGAATTCCGACGGAATACGGACTTCAACTTCTTCCGCCGGCTGACCGCTGACGTCCCAGCCAAGCGCCGTCAGCAGCGTCAGGCGTTCTTCATTTGTTTCCAGCCGGCTCGACTGCAGCAGCTTGAGCTGCTCATCCCGCTGCGCATCATGGTCCGTTTCGGAATGTCCGCCGCGCGCCAGCACAAAAATGAGAATCAGGATTACCGCTGCGGCCCCAATCAAAATGGCTGCAAGTTTCTTTTTGTTCAGCTTTGCTGAATAAATAAACATAGCTGTCTTCCCTCCGGTTTCAAATCTTGCTAAATGGTATGCCTGCGGGAAGGCAATTATGTCTGCGCGCCTATTTTTTCGCCGACCGGATCCGTTCGGAAAGCGTGGGTTCTTTCACGGAGTCGGCGTGACTGTCTGCCTGCGGAAAGCCATGCCGCAGCGCCGCAAAATCCAGACCGATCAGCACATCCGGGATCAGCAGATACAGCGCCATCAGGCACCAGCAGACAACGCTGAGCACCTGCGCACTTTGATCCGCCGGGTCATATCCAACCATGACCACGCTGAAAACCAGCACAGCCAGCAGAAAGACCGGCGCAATCAGCGAGCAGACAGAAGTCGCTTTTCGATATATCCGGAGGCCTTTGTTGATCGCCCACATGGCAATCAGGGCAACGAAATCCACGAGCAGCGCGATGATGGTTGCAGACGAAACGGCATCGCCAGCAAGGATGCCGCACAGATGGGCTATGATTTCATAAACGACGATGACAAGCGCCGTCAGCTTTGCCGCTGCAAGCAGGCAGAACACCACAAAGCCAAAGCGGTACCATTTTGAGTGTTTCATAGGAATGCTCCTTTGATTGGGATCTATGCATCACCCGGATGCAATATCACATTATACCAGACTTTTCCCTGCGATTCAAGGCTGGGTTCATTTTTTTTGCATGGGGCTTGCAAATTGTCAGGCTTCATGCTATAATATGAAAGAGAAAACACTTTGAAAGAGGGATCGTTTTGGAAAAGCCGCCCCGACCGTCACGCGATGCTGACGTTCCCATACGAACAAACCACTTGTCACGGATATCCGCTGGTTCGTTTTGTTTTGGTGCGCTTTTTTCGGTCAACCGTTTTTATATTGTTCAGGCAAGGCTTGTCATGTGATGTTTGACACGTCTTGTCTTTTTGTGCTTTTTCTGCGCGAACACCATCTTAATCAAACGCATACCGCTTATGCATTCAGGAGATTTTTGTTATGTCCTCTACCATTGGCAGCCTGCTTTTACAGGTTGTTCTGATTTTAATCAACGCATTCTTTGCCGCCTCTGAAATTGCCGTCATTTCCCTCAACGAAGGGAAAGTCCGCCGTCAAATGGAAAACGGCGATAAAAAAGCCGGGAAGCTGCTCCGCATGGTCAGCGAGCCGACCGGATTCCTGTCTACCATTCAGGTCGGCATTACGCTGGCCGGGTTCCTCGGTTCCGCTTTTGCCGCCGACAACTTCTCCAGCGGCATCGCCACATGGCTGGTCGAAACCTGCCATGTCACCGCCCTGAGCTACGCCGCTTTGCAGACGCTCTCCGTCATTGTAATCACCCTGATTCTTTCTTATTTTACGTTGATTTTCGGCGAACTCGTTCCGAAGCGGCTTGCCATGCGCAAGCCGGAAAAGCTCGCTTCCGCCGTCGCCTCGACCATCATTTTCTTTTCAAAGATTTTGAAGCCGATCGTCTGGTTCCTCTCCATCTCTACAAACGGCGTTCTGCGCCTGTTCGGTGTGAATCCGCACGAAGAGGAAGAGTCCGTCTCGGAAGATGAAATCCGCATGATGATTGACCTCGGTGAAGAAAGCGGCACGATTGAATCCGAAGAACGCGAAATGATCGACAACATCTTTGAATTCAACAACACCACAGCCGGCGACCTCATGGTTCACCGCAAGGATATGACCGTCGTCTGGGCGAACGACCCGCCGGAAGATATCCACAAAACCATTGTGGACAGCGGTTTCTCCCGTCTGCCGGTCTGCGGCGAAGATACCGATGATGTTCTGGGCATTCTGCTGACGCGGGAATACCTGCTGAACGTTTGCAGCGGCTCCCCGAAACCGCTCCGCGACCTGCTTTCCCCGGTTCACTTTGTTCCGGAAACCGTTCATGCTGACGCGCTGTTCCGCGATATGCAGCAGAAAAAGATTCACCTGGCAATCGTTGTCGATGAATACGGCGGCACCGCCGGTTTGATTACGTTGGAAGACCTGCTTGAAGAAATCGTCGGCAACATTTACGATGAAACCGATGAGGCCGAAGTGCTTGATATCACGCCGCTCGGCGAAAATCTCTGGCGCGTCTCCGGCAACTGTGACCTTGAAGATCTCAGTGAGGCGCTCGGCGTCCCATATGAGGAAGATCCGGATGCCAGCTACACCACCTTGGGCGGCTTGATTTTCAGCCAGCTGACCCAGATTCCGGAAGACGGCAATACGCCGGAAATTCTGACCGATTCCCTGCGGATTCAGGTTGAAAAGATTCAGAACCACCGTGTGGAATGGGCGCTGGTTTCCAAGCTGCCGCCTGCGGAAAAAGATGAATCAGACGGAAAATCCGGCAGGCCGGAAAAGACCTCCGAAAAGGCCTCCAAGGAAGACAAAAAGGACGACAAACCGGAAAAGGCTTCCAGGCATGATGCGGATGCACACGCCCGCTCATCAGACGATGCAAAAAAAGAGGATCGCACCGATCGTTCCAGATCCAAAAAGAGTGAAAAATAGCGTTTTGCCCGCCCTGTCAGAAAACAGGGCGGGCATTTTATGCGCCGTTGCTTGCTTTGCGCCTTCACGGAGCACCATATATCCTGTCCGCTTGCAATTTTCCTGCCTTTATGCTATAATTCCTTTGCATCGATCCACTCCGCATGTGCGGAATCTGAGAATCAGAAAAAGGAGCAATCCATATGATGGAAAAATTTGCACGGCTGAAGTATCAACCCTGTATTCCCCTCGGGCCGGATGGCCGAAAAGTCACCGGTTCGCCGGAACACGCTGCACTTTCGAGAAAAGCTGCCGGTGAGGGCATGGTTCTTCTGAAGAACGACCATCAGGCGCTGCCGTTCTCCAAGGGTGAACGCGTCGCATTGTTTGGCAAAGCCTCAATCGAATATATCCCCGGCGGCGGCGGCAGCGGCGAAGTCCATTCCGCCTATACGCACAACGTCTATGACGGTTTCGCGCAGAAAGAAGCAGAAGGCAAAATCGTGCTTTATATGCCCTGCGTTGAATTCTATCAGAACTATGTCAAGGAATCTGCCGATCAAGTTCTGACACAGGAACAGATCAACGCCAAATGGAACATTGTCAACGCCATGGATTTCTGCCAGGAAAAAGACGATATGATCTATGACACGTTTGCAAGAATGCACGTCCGTGAGCCGGAAGTTCCGGATGCGCTGATTGCCAATGCCGCTGCAAACGCCGACGCCGCTGTCATCACGCTCAGCCGCTTTTCAGCCGAAGGCGTTGACCGCCGGCCGATCGAGAATGACTATGAACTGACGGAAATCGAAAAGAGTCTCATCCGCCGCGTTTCGTCTTCCTTCAAAAAAACGATCATCGTTTTGAATGCAGGTGCCGTACTGAACCTCGATGATTTCGCAGAGAATGACCGTGTTGACGCCATCCTCTTCGGCTGGCAGGGCGGCATGGAAGGCGGCATGGCGATTGCCGACATTTTGACCGGCGATGTCAACCCCTCCGGCAAGCTGGTGGACACCATTCCGAAATCGTATGCGGATTATCAGAACGGTCAGGTCTTCCTCACCGGCTATGAACATCTCGACTATTTCGACGACATCTATGTTGGATACCGGTATTTTGAAACGATTCCCGGCGCCGCTGAGCGGGTTCGCTATCCGTTCGGTTTCGGCCTTTCTTACACGGATTTCGCACTTTCCGGTGCATTCGCCGGTGAGAGCGACGGCAAAATTGTCGCTGTGGTCACCGTCAAAAACGTCGGTTCCCGCCCCGGCAAAGAAGTCATCCAGCTCTATTACAGTGCGCCGCAGGGCAAGCTGGGCAAACCGACCAAAGAACTGGCTGCCTATCAGAAAACCAAACTGCTGAACCCCGGCGAATCGCAGATTGTCTCCCTCAGCTTTGACGTCAGCGATATGGCCAGCTTTGACGATCTGGGCAAGATTCAGAAATCCGCATACGTTTTGGAAGCGGGATCCTACGCCTTCCACCTTGGCACATCCGTCCGCAGCACACAGCAGCTGGCGTTTGCCTATCATGTCGAACGCGACACGGTTGTCCGTCAGGCAAAATCGCTTCTGAAGCCGTTCAAACTTGAAAAGCGTCTGCTCTCTGACGGGACGTTTGAAGCACTTCCGCAGGGCGAACCGGTTTACCACAGCGGTTCCGCCGCGGATTCGGGTGCAAAAGCACCGGATCATCTGGTCAAGTTTGACGAAGTCGGTGAAACGATCACGCTGGACGAATTCATCAAGCAGTTTACGATTGACGAATTGGTTGATTTTCTGGGCGGTCATCCGGGGCCCGGCGTCTGCAATACCGGGGTCTTCGGCGGTCTCCCGCGTCTGGATGTACCCCCGGTTCCGACGGCGGACGGCCCTGCCGGTCTGCGTTTGGAGCCGAAAACCGGCGTGCCGACGACGGCATGGCCGTGTGCTACGCTGCTCGCCTGCACCTGGAATCCGGACCTGATTCAGGAAGTCGGCGCAGGCGGCGGTTCCGAGCTGCGCGAAAACAACCTGGGCGTCTGGCTGGCTCCGGCCATGAACATCCACCGCAACCCGCTCTGCGGCCGGAACTTCGAATACTATTCCGAAGATCCGCTGATTGCCGGCAAGAGCTGCGCGGCTGCTGTCCGCGGCATCCAGTCCTTCAAAATCGGCGCCGCAGTCAAGCATTTTGCGTGCAACAACCGTGAATCCAACCGGTTTGAAACGGATTCCCGCGTTTCTGAACGCGCCCTCCGTGAAATTTATCTCAGAGGCTTTGAAATCTGTGTCCGCGAAGCCGATCCGTGGTGCATCATGTCCTCCTACAACCTCATCAACGGTCAGCATACCTCGATGAGCTATGAACTGCTGACCGAAATGCTCCGCAGAGAGTGGGGCTTCAACGGCATGGTCACAACGGACTGGGGCGTTCACAGCGCACATTCCGACGAGGTCAAGGCCGGCGGCGACGTCAAGATGGGCAGCGGCGAGCCGCAGGAGCTGAAAGCCGCCTATGAAAGCGGCAAACTGACGCGCGCTGATCTGGAAGCCTGCGTCAAACGCGTTCTGGAGCTGACGCTGAAAGTCGCGGAATAATCTTTTTTGAATCACATGAAACGACCGCCCGGTTCCTTTTCCGAACCGGGCGGTCGCTGTTGATGTTTATGTTCTTTCAAATCAGGTTGACAGTTTCGCATTGTTCTTCCGTCTTCCTTTCCGTCCGGATTTCTCTTGACAAGCAAGCTTTTCATATGATATACTAACACCGATCGGAGGTGTTCACGATGAAAAGCATCAAACCGGGGCGCGGGCCATCCATGATGGGCGGGGTCGTCGGCATCATCATGATTTGCTTCGGCATCGTCTGGACAGCAGTTGCCGCAAGTTATTCCGGCATCATGGCCATTTTCGGCGTCCTCTGGACCTGCGTCGCCGTGATAATCACAGTCTTCAATTTCAGCAATGCCACCTGCAAAAACCGATACTCGTCTTTTGACATCGTCGACGGCACCGAGGAACCGGATCCGCTCAATGAGCGATTCGGTTCTGCCGCTCGGGAAGAGCGTTTGGAAAAAGATTCGCCTGGGCGGTTCTGCCCGTACTGCGGCGCTGAAGCGGCCGGTGATTTCGCCTTCTGCAATCACTGCGGCAAAAAGCTGCTGGATCGTCCGCAGTCCCGCTGACAGACGGCGTTCTAAGCCAACCCAATTCGATCCGTCCATCCAACGAAACAACCCGCCTGACCGGTTTTGAATGCCGGTCAGGCGGGTTTTATCACACTTGTATGCTTGTTGCCGCTGTCGGGCGCTCAGTCTTCCCGTGCCAGCGACGGCCATTCTTTGGAGGGCGTCCCGACGTTGTGATCGATCTCAACATCGCCCTCATGTTCGCCGCGATCCAAGATGGCTTGTTTCACCATGCCGCACTGCATGACGTTGTCGCGGATGATGCAGGCGCGCAGGTGGCGGACAATGATGCCAAAGTCCGGGCTGCGCAGGCCGGTGCCGTCATCGTTCTTGCCGGAACGGAACGTGTTTCCTGTGACGACAACGTTGACGCACCGCTCCATGTGGATGTGCGCGTTGTCCAGCGGGCTGTTCTCGCTGTGTGCGCCGCTGCGGTAAAAGACGTTTCCGGTTACGGTAATGGTATCGCTGACTGCATTTCTGGCGGGCAGAACGGTCAGACCCGGCCCACCGCTGCGGTCGAAATAGTTGCCGGTGATGTTGAGGGTGTTCGCATTGGCAAACCAGAAGCCGCCTTTGCGGTTCCACTCTACGCGGTTCCCCGTCATGGTCATCGAGGCTGCGCAGATGTCGGCGTACAGACCGGCGCCGCCGTTGCCGGACATCCAGTTGTCGAGGATGAATCCGTCCCATCCGTCTACATAGATGCCGTTGCCGTGGTTGGCTGCGACCTGCGTATGGCGAATCGAGAAGCACCAGATATGCCTCAGATGGATACCGTCGCCGCTGAAATGGCTGACGCGGCAGTCTTCAATGGTAGTTGTATCCTCTTCGCCGGCACCATTGTATTCCGGATAGGTGATGCGCATGCCGTGAATCGTTTCGCCCAAGCCGCGGCCATCCAGACAAATGCCTTTGATTGTGCAGCCGATGGCGCCGGACAGGTCCAGCAGACACGGTTCCTCTGCGCTGCGCATGATGAGTGTGCTGCCGCCGTTATGACGATACGACCATGCATGATAGCCGGTCAGCATCACGCCGCGCGGGACGCGGACGCACCCGCAAACATAATCGCCCGGTGGCACCAGCACGCAGCCTTTGACTTTTCCGGCTTCGTTCAAGGCGGTTTGAATGGCCTCTGTACAGTCGGTCACGCCGTCGCCGACGGCACCGTATGCAGTGATATTGAAGACATGGTCAACCGTTGTTTGAATCATGGTGTATACTCCCCTCTGTATATCGGGAAACACGGAGCGTTCCCGTATCGCTTTTCAGTATACCATACGGCACCTCAAAAAGCAAGTGCAGCTTTTGTGCCAGAAACACAGCCTGCTTCATTCAGGACAGCATATATGCCGGCTGATTTGACTTTTCCCGCGTCATGCGGTATAATAAATGCGTCCGAATCCAAAATTACGGAACACGAAAGGAATTGAGTACCATGCGCATGACCGGCGTGACTGCGCGCGGCGTGATTATGCCTGTTTTCAAGGAAGGCGACCCGCTGGCAGAAATGATTTGTCAAAACATCCTGAAAGCATCTACCGCTGAAAACTTCCCCATTGAAGACGGCGATATTGTCGGCGTCACTGAAGCGGTCGTTGCCCGCACCCAAGGCAACTACGCGACAACTGAACAGATTGCAGCCGATGTTCGCGCGAAACTCGGCGAGGACACCATTGGTCTTGTCTTCCCCATCATGAGCCGCAACCGCTTTGCGGTTCTGCTCTCTGCATTCGCATCCAGCTGCAAGCGGCTGGTGGTACAGCTCTCTTACCCCGCGGATGAAGTCGGCAACCTGCTGATTGATCCGGACCTTCTGGATGAAAAAGGCGTTGACCCCTATCGGGACAGCTTTACGGAAGCCGAATTCCGTGCGACCTTCGGCTCCACCGTTCACCGCTTCACCGGCGTTGACTACATCGAATACTATAAGAGCCTCGGCGACAATGTGGAAATCATCCTCTCCAACGACCCGGCCTATATTCTGAACTACACGAAAAACGTGATTGCGTGCGACATTCACACGCGTCAGCGCACAAAGCGCCGTTTGGCTGCCGCCGGTGCGGAGCGTCTCTTCACGCTGGATGAGATTCTGAACGCACCCGTCAACGGCAGCGGCTGCAATGAGCAGTATGGTCTGCTGGGTTCCAACAAAGCGACGGAGACGCGCGTCAAGCTCTTCCCGCGGGATACGGAAAGCTTCGTCGCGGAGCTGCACAGACGTCTTGCCGAAGCGACCGGCAAAAATGTCGAGGTCATGATCTACGGCGACGGCGGCTTCAAGGATCCTGTCGGCGGCATCTGGGAGTTTGCGGACCCGGTCGTTTCCCCCGCGCATACGCCGCGTCTGTCCGGTACGCCGAACGAAATCAAAATGAAGTACTTCGCCGACAACGAATTCAGCCATCTCTCCGGCGCAGAGCTGGAACATGCGATGAAGGAAAAGATTCTCGCAAAGGATGCAAACCTCGTCGGCCGCATGAGTTCTGAGGGAACAACCCCTCGCCGCATCTCGGATCTGGTCGGCAGCCTCTGCGACCTTGTCAGCGGCAGCGGCGACCGCGGAACGCCGGTCGTTTATATCAAAGGCTACTTTACCAACTTCGCAACGGAATAATCTGCATGACAAAACCCCCGCTCTTCTGTTTCAGAGAGCGGGGGTTTTTCTACTGGATCCACCATTCCGGCGTCAACTCGCCAAGCGTAACCGTTCTGCCGGTTTCCGCATCCATCAGGATTTGAACGTCCCGATAGGCATCCGGCATCAGCTGCACCATCAGTTCACGGCATGCGCCGCAGGGCGCGCCGCACTTTCCGTTTGGCATAACAGCAGCCACACGCTCCAGCCGGTTTTCACCGGCCGTCAGCATTTGAAAGATGGCGTTTCGTTCCGCGCAGATGCCGAGCGTCGACGCCGTATCGACGCATACACCCGTATAGATCCGGCCGGACGCAGAACGGATTGCCGCAGCAACGCAGCCTGCTTCCACATAGTCGGACACTTTTCGGTCATTTTGAACGGCTTTAGCCGCTTCCAGCATTACCTCCCAGATCGCATCCATACGCTGTACACCCCTCACATTTTTCATTGCACGCCGCGGTAATAGAGACCGCGCGTATAGTCGGATGCCGGTACGGCACCGTTTTGCCACGCTTTCAAAACAGCTGCCATTTCGTCCGGCGTTTCCCGTGTGAAATAAATCATCGAAAAATCGACGTTTTGGAAATCACGCTGGCGATCGCTCATGACCAGCGGTACACAGTTGAAGATTTCCGAAGCGCCGTCCCGGCAGCGGACAAAAAAGCGTTTGCCCATCCGGTCTGTAATCCAGCCACCTGTACACCCTTTCCGGCATCCCTGCACCGTGCGAAGCGGACAACAGCGGACGATCATCAACGGCAGTGTGCCATAGCCAACCAGCCCAATTTCAAGATCCGTTTCCAGCGCAGCAGACTGCTGCACCGTGTTTTCAAACGATATGACTGCCGACGTGAGCCCCAGCGCTTTTGCGGCTGCCAGCGCGTCTGAATTCGTCAGTTGCAAAAACATACCGCCATCAATCTGGAAGCCAAGCGCTTTGGCAAGCTGCACAGCGCCCAAATGTTCGCACAACGCACGTTTGACGCCGAGCGCCTGCAACGCCTGCAAGCGCTGGCGAAGCTGATCGTCTTTTCCCCAAAGCGTTCTTGGCAGTTCAACGGATGCACTGCCCGTCTCCCGCAGGAGGCGTTGAAAAGCCTCATCCGGCGCCGTATGCAACAGTGAAGCGCGGGTAATGCCCGTCAGGGACTCCGGCAGGGATTCGTGGAAGCGAACGGTCAGACCATTCATCGCGTGCGGACATGCCGCCCTTGCCGGCGGAACCGGCTGATATGAAATGGGCGGCACCAATTCCCGGCGGTGCGTCAGCGTGTCCAAAGCGGTTCTCCGCAGGCGGTTCAGCTCGGAGGCCGCGGCAAAGGCATCCGGATCGGCATCCAATTGAAGCGATGTCACCCGATACGGTGTGCCGCCGGTTCGACAGAGCTGGTGTTCCGCCAAAGTGCGATCCAGCGGCTGGCCGTCTGCCTTGCGTACTTCGCTGCCTTCGGCCGTCACGGAAACCTGTCCATCCGACAGCGTCAGTGCGGCGCGTTCGCCAATCCGGCATTTCAATACGGCCTGAAGCGGAATGTTCATGCGCTCCGTTCGGTAAAGGGCGTGCAGCGAGTTGCTGACGGCTGACGTCATGGATTTATCCGTTTCCGTCCGGACGCCAAACATATTCTGGCATTTTCCGGTCAGGTAGCCGTCTGTAAAGCCCGAACGCGAGAAAACCGATTGCAGCAGATGCGCCGTTTTCTCACTGACGCAGCCAGTATCGCGCGCTTCTCTTGCCGCCGTTACCGCCGCCGCAACGTATTCCGGCGGTTTCATGCGGCCTTCGATTTTGAAGGAATCCACGCCTGCCTCCATCAGCGCCGGAATGTAGGCGAGGTGGCTCATATCCTTGAGCGACAAGACATATCCGCCGCCCGGAATAGAAAACGGCAGCCGGCAGGGTTGTGCACAGAGTCCTCGGTTCCCACTGCGGCCGCCGATCATCGCAGAGAGATAGCACTGCCCGGATACCGACATACAGAGTGCGCCGTGTACGAAAACTTCTGTTTCGATGTGTCTTTTTTCCGCTTCCTGACAGATGGCACGGATCTCTTCCAGTGAAAGCTCGCGCGCCAGCACCACACGCGAAAAGCCAAGTTCCGCCGCAGCACGCAGGCCGTTCACGTCATGAATCGTGAGCTGTGTCGACGCATGGAGCGTCAGGTTCGGCAAAGCATGCCGGATGCGGCGCACCAAGCCGAGATCCTGAACGATCAGTGCGTCAGCCCCCGCTTCAGCGGCCGACCGCGCAACTGCCAGCGCTCTGTCGATTTCATCGTCATGCAGGAGCGTATTCAATGTGATGTGGGTTTTGACGCCCCGGACGCGGCAATAGGCAATCGCTTTGGCAAACGCTTCGCCTTCAAAATTGTTCGCGTTCCGGCGGGCGTTGAAGTTGCCTGCGCCGAAATAAACGGCGTCGGCGCCGCTGCGAACGGCGGCTTCCATGCAGGCAAAGTCGCCGCATGGGGCTAGGATTTCGCCTTTCACGGCAAGTCACCTCTTGTCTCTTCTGGTATATTTTCCTGCGTGGAAAGATGATTTTCGCGGATGGATCGAATCAGATTTGCTTTCGCGTTGACAATATGCTCTTTGGTCAGGCGTTCCGCCAGATCACCGTCGCCGCGATTGACAGCGTCCAGAATCGCCTGATGTTCCCGGGCTGCGATTCGTGCCCGGTCGCCTGTGCGGAATGAGATTTCCCGTGCGTGGCCGATATAGTTGTGAAACGCCCTCAGCGTATTGCGAAGCGGAACACTGCGGCTCGCGGTATACAATCCGTCGTGGAAGCTGTGATCCAGGTTGCGGTTCTGCTCAATATTGCCGCGTTCTGCATAAAAGCTCTCCAGCGCGACGATTTCAGCCAGACGTATTTTTTCTTCTTCTGTGATGCGTTCCGCAGCCCATTTGGATGCAAGCCCTTCGATCAGCATCCGGATTGTATAAATATCCTCGATGTCTTTTTTGCTGATGCCGACGACGACGGCGCCTTTGTTGTGTTTGATCTGAACAAGGCCTTCCTGTTCCAGCTGGAAGAGCGCCTCCCGCACCGGCGTCCGGCTGACGCCGAGCGTTTCGCAAAGCCGGTTTTCCGTCAGGCTTTGCCCGGGTTGATACGTTCCGTCCAGAATATCCTTCTCGATCCGATGAAAAACACGCGATGTCAGCGATCCGGCATCCGCGTCGCTGTTTGTGGCTGCAAACATATCTATCCGCCCCTGCCTGTCAATTTTCGGTCAATTCAGGTGCATACTGCGCAATCAATGCCCGCATTTCTTCATCGGAAATGACCGTCTGGCGCCCGTCTGAATATGCGTTGTCGATCCACGCCTTGATCTTCTGAACGGCATCGCTGTGTTTGTCCAGCGCCCGTTCGCCGGTCAAGCCGTACGTATTGTTGATCCAGTATGCAATCCCAGCCAAGCCGGATGTGCCGTTGATGGCGACGCCGGCGCTCCGATTCAGAAGTGTGCGTGTATCAAAGATGTTGTAGATCTCTTCGTCTTTCATCAGACCGTCCGCGTGAATACCTGCACGCGTCTGGTTGAAGTACCGGCCGACAAACGGGGTCATAGCCGGAATGGAATAGCCCATCTTGTGTTCAAAGTAGTCTGCAATTTCCGTGATCACCGTGGTATCCATTCCATCGGCTGTACCGCGCAGCGACGCATATTCGAAGACCATCGCCTCCAGCGGGACGTTGCCCGTCCGTTCGCCGATGCCGAGCAGCGACCAGTTGACAGCCGCAGCGCCGTAGAGCCATGCGGTTGCTGCGTTGGCCACCGATTTGTAGAAATCGTTGTGCCCGTGCCACTCCAGCTGTGCGCTTGGCACGCCGGAATAGTGGCGCAGACCGTTGATAATGCCCGGCACGCTGCGCGGAAGCGCGACGCCGGGGTAAGGAATCCCATAGCCCAGTGTATCGCAGACACGGATTTTGACTGGAATGCCGGCATCGCGGCTCATATCCATCAAAGCATTCACAAACGGAATGACAAAGCCGTAAAAGTCTGCCCGGGTGATGTCCTCGAAGTGGCAGCGTGGAACCAGACCCGCGTCAAATGCATCAGAAACGACCGAGAGATAATGCCCCATGGCTTCGCTGCGCGACATCCGGAGCTTTTTGAAAATATGGTAGTCCGAGCAGGAAACCAAAATACCGGTCTCCCGAATTCCGATGGACTTCACCAGTTCAAAATCCTTTTTGGTTGCACGGATCCATGTCGTGATTTCCGGGAATTGATAGCCGCGCTCCATGCATTTTTCAATCGCCTTCCGGTCTTTTTCGCTGTAAACGAAGAACTCCGTCTGACGGATGACGCCATTCGGCCCGCTCAGGCGGTGCAGGAGATCGAAAAGATCCAGCATCTGCTCGACCGAATACGGCGCCTGCGACTGTTGGCCGTCCCGGAAGGTTGTATCGGTAATCCAGATTTCCTCCGGCATTGCAAGGTCCACGCGCCGGTGGTTGAAAACAACCTTCGGCACTTCGGTGTACGGATAAATCTCCCGGAACAGGACGGGTTCATCGACATCCTGCAATGTATAGCGGTAGGGATCCTGTTCCAACAGATTGGAGTTGTGATTTCGATCCAGCATAGTCCCAAGTCCTTTCGTATGCTCGTATGGTTGTATGATTGTATACAATTATACGATGGGTTTGGTTGTATTATAACGCATCGCTTTCCATTTGTCAAGTGAAAAATCGAAAAAACACCGCCCGGCTTGACCGGGCGGTGTTTTTTACGCAGGCAGCGTTTTGAAAAGCCGGAGCAGCTGAACCGCTTTGTGCTTTTCTGCACAGCGAACCAAGCTGCTCCGGCTTTTGATACTCAGTTTTCGTTCTTTTTATCCGGTTTTTCCCGGAAGATTGCCGTCAAGGCGCGGATAGACAGGTAAAACACAATCAGGGCGAAGAAAACGCCGCCCAGACCGTAGCCCATCAGCATGAGGCCTGCCGTAATCGGATCGGTATGCATTGCAGATTCTCCTTTCAATCAAGCGCCATTTACAGCATGTTGGCAATGACCGGGGCAATCGACAAGACGATGCCGCCGGCGATGACAGAGCCGATCTGGCCGGAAACGTTGGCACTGACAGCGGGCATCAGGATGAAGTTGTACGGGTCTTCTTCTTTGGCCATCCGCTGGACGATGCGGGAAGACATCGGGAATGCCGAAATGCCGGCTGCACCGATCATCGGGTTGATCTTCTTTTTGGTAAAGAGGTTGATGAACTTGGCAAACAGCACGCCGCCCGCCGTATCGAAGACGAATGCAACCAGACCGAGGAGCATGATGACCAGCGTCTTGACCTGCAAAAATGCGTCATAGCGCATGGTAGCGCCGATGGTAATGCCCAGCAGAATGGTGACAATGTTTGCCAGCTCATTCTGTGCGGCTTTGTTCAGCCGTTCTACAACGCCGGACTCTTTGATGAGGTTGCCAAACATGAGCAGACCAATCAGCGGTGCGCTGATCGGCGCCAGAATGGCAGAAATGATGGTGATGACAACCGGGAAAGCGATCAGCGCCGTTTTCTTGACCTTGACGTCGACATATTCCATGCGGATCATGCGTTCTTTTTTGGTGGTGACCGCACGGATGACAGGCGGCTGAATGATCGGAACGAGCGACATATACGAATATGCCGCAACCGTGATAGGCGCCAGCAGCGACGGCGCCAGCTCATTGGCTACGACAATCGAGGTCGGGCCGTCGGCCGCACCGATGATACCGATGGAAACGGCTTCGAGGAAGCTGAAACCGATCGCCGGAAAGAGCTTGGAGATGACAAGAACGGCAAGGATCGTGAAGAAAATGCCGAACTGTGCGGCGGCGCCAAAGAACGCCATGCGCGGGTTTTGGAATAGCGGACGAAAATCCGTCATTGCGCCGATGCCGATGAAAATCAGGCACGGGAAGAGTTCCGTGACGATGCCGGAGTTGTACAAAACCTGTAAGACTCCTGGCGCTTCTGCGCTGCCCCATACCATGCTCAGCGGCAGATTGACAAGAATCGCGCCGAAACCGATCGGCAAAAGCAAGGCCGGTTCATAATCTTTGGCGATTGCCAGATAGATCAGCAATCCGCCGATGGCGTACATAATCAGGTATTCCCAGTGGAATTCAAAGACACCTGACAGCAGCTCTCTGAGTTGTTCCAAGACAAATTCCCCCAACAAATTTTGATCGCTAATATCATATCACACTTTCGGTTGGAAGTCAACGCGGTGTATGCGCTTTCGGCACTTTGCCGCTGCCCTGCTGCACGCATTTTGATGGACACGCCGCCTGCTTTATGATATAATACCCTTGTTTGCATATCATGCTTCCGCACTTTGCGGAGATCTATTGGAATCGAGGTTTCTTCCGATATGCTGTTTGCGCTTTTGTTTCTGACACTTCTCTTTTCCTTGCAGTCGCTCTTCTGCAAATTGTATGCCGGCCACACCACGCAGACGGATCACGCGGTTGTTCCCGTCGTTTTCTCTGTGTTTTACGGCGTGTTCACGGCGCTTGCCACCTTCTGCTTCGCCGGGTTCCGGTTTTCACCCTCTGCTCAGACCCTTTGGATGGGGATATTGAATGGCGCAATGCTCTTTCTCTACAACTTCTCGCTGATCCGTGCCAGTGATCAGGGGTCATATGCTTTCACCCTGATTTCAGCGCTGTTTGGCGGCGTCATTCTCCCGATGTTTGCATCAGCCGTCCTTTGGCATGAGCGTCTGACGCTGCTGCAATGGATCGGGACGGCGATTACGCTGATTTCCTTTTGGGTCATCAACGCGGATTCCATCTCTCTGAAGGGCGCCGGACGTTCCTTCTTTTTCTGGTGTCTCTGTCTCTTTCTGGCAAACGGTCTGTACAGTGTTTTGATGGCGGCACAGCAGCGCGCTTTGGCCGGTATGCAGCGTTCCGAAATGATCATTGTGACGTTTGCGGTCAGTGCGCTGATTGCGTTCGTCTATCTGGCTGTTACCAAACGCAGAGAAACCGGGCTCGCTTTTCGAACCGGCCGGAAAGGCGGACTGTTTGCCGTTCTCTCCTGCATCATCGCAACGGCAGCTGCCAATCTGTACGTCTATCTGCTTTCACACATCAACCTCTCCGTGCTTTCCGCTGTGAACAACGGCGGCACCTTGATTCTATCCGTCTTTTATGCGTTTCTTTTGTTTCATGAGAAGCCCTCGTCCATCCGCATTGCAGGTATGGCGCTTTCCCTGATCGGAATCATTCTGCTCTCCATTTGAGCCATTTTGGACACGAGCGTGTTGAACCTGCCGCCGGTTTCGTCCTTTTTTCCGGCGGGATTGCGCAAATGCCTATTGATTTCCATTTGGCTTTGTGCCATAATAGATGTACATACAACGATGTATGTACAATGATTTTGAACCCGATTGCGGAGGCATCACGATGGACATCACCGAACGAAAAATCACAAAAATTGCGCGGGAAGCTGAAAAGCTGGTTTTACTCTCCCTGCGCGAGGATGGCGTCGGCACAGCCGAGATCGACCTGATCCACGCATTGCGGCATCACCCCGGCTGCACGCAGGCAAACCTGGCTGAGATCCTGCATGCAGATAAGGCGGCCATCGCCCGCAGAACCAAAAATCTGGAAGCAAAAGGCTATTTGGTGCGGCAGGAGGATGCAAGCGACCGGCGTTGCCAGCTGCTTTTTCCGACAGCCAAAGCGGAAACGCTGAAATCTTCCAAAGCAGAGATTGAGGCATCCTTTTACCGCTATCTGACCGCTTCACTCACAGAGGAAGAAGCAGAGGTCTTTGCCTCCCTGCTGGACAGGCTGTATAACACTGCAAAATCCGAAAGCCGTGCCGGATTTCCGCATTTCATCCGCTGAGTTTGTGGAGTGAAACGGCTATGAATCACAAAAAAGAATTCAATCCAGAATTCATCCGTTCCTATTTTCGGGTGGAATGGCTGTCATTAAGCTTGGTGACGCTTTCAGGGCTGCTCTATAATGTGGGGCTGCTGGCCGCACCTTGGTTCGAGGGACGGCTTGCGCAATGCCTTGCCGATATTCTGCGCGGGACAGATACCATTCAACGCATGGCGTGGCTGGTGCTCGCCTACTTAGCGGTTACTTTGGTCGTACAGGCAGCGCGATTTATCAAGCGGTTTTATGTCCGGCGCTTTGCCAACAACATCAATCGCCGGATGAAAGGCATCCTCTATGCCAATTTGGTGCGGCAAAGCCGCCGTTCTCTGGAAAAAGAAGGCGCCGGAGAGCTGATGACAAAGGCCATTTCTGACGTGGATGACTGCGTAGAGGGGATGCGGAAATTCACGACCGAGGTCTTCGACACCGGTGTGGCGTTGCTCGGATACATGGTCATGCTTTTCCTGTACGATTGGCGTCTTGCCCTCTTAAGTCTGGCCTTTACGCCGATTTCCTATTTGTGTGCGGCCCGGATGAAAGAGCCCGTGCAGCGCGCCAGTTCCGCATACAAAAAAGCGGCGGGCGCACTGAGCGGCGCCACGCTGGACCGTGCGCAGCATGCAGCAACCTACCGCATATACGGATGTGAATCGGTTCGGGAAACGCTTTACGAGGAAACGCTGTGCACCTATGAGAAAACCGCCGTACATGCCAACGTATGGCAGTCCGCTCTGCCGCCGCTTTATCTGGCGGCCTCCGGCGCAGGGGTGATTTTGATTCTGTGGTTCGGCGCAAAAAATGTGCTGGGTACCGGTTGGCGCACATGGGACATTGCCGCCTTCACCACTTTTCTCTCCTGCTTTACAAAGCTGACGGTAAAATCTTCTAAAGTGGCAAAACTATTCAACGCCGTGCAGAAAGCCGCCGTTTCCTGGAAGCGGATTCAGCCGCTGATGAAGCAGCCGGAACCGCTGGCTCCGCTGGCCGTACCGCCTGCCGCAGATGTCACGTTGGAGCAGCTTTCCTTTGCATACGGCGGCACACCGGTTTTTTCCGGGCTCTCTCTAACGGCGCACCCCGGCGACATTATCGGCGTGACCGGTCCGGTCGCCTGCGGCAAATCGACGTTTGGGCGCGTTTTTCTGGGCGAAGCGCCATACGGCGGTTCCGTTCGTTTGGGCGGCAGGGAGCTTTCGCACCTCACCCCGCGTGAAATTGCCGCAGGCATTGGCTACCTTGGACATGACCCGGAGCTGTTTGCCGACAGCGTAGAGAGCAATGTGCTGTGCGGTTTGGATGCAGATGCTGTGCCGTATCTTTCTGCCGCCGCACTGCAAGACGAGGTCTTGGCCATGGAGAATGGCACCGCAACGGTCATCGGCAGCAGCGGCGTCCGGCTGTCCGGCGGGCAGGCGCAGCGGCTGGCACTTGCAAGAACGCTGGCGCATCCCCGCCCGGTACTGATTCTGGATGATCCGTTTTCCGCGCTGGATCGCAGCACCGAAGATGCCGTCTTTGCGCATTTGCGGGCCTATGCCAAGGATAAGGTCGTTTTTTTGATCTCTCACCGGCTGTATCACTTTCCGGAAATGCAGAACGTGGTCTTTATGGAAAACGGAAAAACGGCCGTCGGCACGCATGAAGAGCTGATGGCTTCGATACCGGCCTACCGGCACCTTTATGAGAATCAGACGGGAGGGAATCCGCATGAAGAACCGGCATAAGGCCAGCGTTTCTGCCGCTGTGCAAACGGCTATGCGATCACACCGTTTTCTCACCGCGGTGACGCTGCTGTGTGTGGCATTCGCCGTAGCTGCCTCCCTGCTTCCTCCCCTGCTGCTTGCCCGCACGATTGACCGCCTGACCCAAGGGGTTTCACTCACATTTGCCGCGGTTTTCGCTTATTTCGGCAGCCTCGCGCTGGAAGGGATCCTTTCTTCGGCGCAGGAGACGCTGCTCGTCCTCTTCGGTCAGAAAATGACGCATGCCCTGCGTTCCGAAATGTCGCAGAAGCTCACGCGTCTGCCCGCAGGAACGCTGACTGCACAGAACCCCGGCGAAATTGCCGCGCGCTTTTCCGGCGACGTTGACACCATGGAAGCGCTTTTCACGTCCGGTATCATCAGCATGATTGCGGATGCCTGCCGCATCCTCTCCATTTTCGCCGTGATTGCGGTGAAAAACCGTGGGCTGGCACTGATTTTACTGTTGGTCCTCCCGCTTTTTGCCGTTTTTACACGGCATGTTCAGAAAAAAATGCTTGGGGCGCAGCTGGACAACCGCCGCGCTGTCGCCGCCGTGTCCGGTCAGGTGCCGGAAACGCTGCACAACATCCGTACTATCCACATGCTGGGGCTGGAGCGATATATGGCGCGCCGGTATGACAAACGCATCAGCGCCGGTTATGCCGCCATGGAAAAGACCAATTTCTACGACGCAGTTTACTCGCCGGTGGTATTGCTTGTCAACGCAGCCGTGGTGGGTATTGTCATGCTGCTTTCCGCTTCCGGCAATGCAGAAGTGCTTGCGCTGTTTGGCATGTCGGTCGGCACATCGGTCGCAGTCATCAACTACATCGCCCGCATTTTTACGCCGATCGAAAGTCTCGGTATGGAAATTCAGACCATTCAGTCCGCCATGGCAGGTGCCAAACGAATCAATGCTTTTCTGAATCAGCCGGAGCGCGCGTTTCCCACGGAGCAAAGCAATATCATCCACGGCGATATCGGGCTTTCTCATGTGACGTTTGGCTACGGAGAGCATCCGGTGCTGTCTGACCTTTCCTTCACCGTGAAAGAAGGTGAACACGTAACCCTGATTGGCAGGACAGGCGCCGGGAAAAGCACGGTATTCCGCCTTTTGCTCGGGCTTTACCAACCGGAAAACGGCACGATTACCGTTGGCGGCGTGAATGCCGCAGATATCCCGGACGGTGAGCGGCGCGCCTGTATCAGCTGTGTGGAACAACATTTTGCCCGTGTGCCGGGTACGGTTCTGGATCAAATCACGCTGAACGATCCGCGTATTTCTGAAGATATGGCGCGGAATGCAGCGCAGCTTGCCGGAATCGACGCTGCAATCCAATCACTTGCCGAAGGCTATCACACGGTTTGCACAGAAGGGATGTTTTCACAAGGGGAATGGCAGCTGCTTTCCATCGCCCGCGCCGCAGCCGCCAACCCGTCTGTCCTCCTTTTAGATGAGATCACAGCCAACTTAGACGCCGAAACCGAGGCGCGTGTGCTGGAAGCGCTTCGCCGCGCGGCCAAAGGACGTACCGTGCTTTCAATTTCTCATCGCATTTATCAGAATCTGGGCGGCAGAACCGTGGAGATTCAAGCACAGGATGTGCCGAAAGCAGTCGCTGCTGAATGACCGCGGTAATCAAAAATTCAGACGCCGCAGCGAAAACCTCGCTGCGGCGTCTTTTGTCTGTTTGTTCTTGGACCGTTTTTGAAACTGTCCGCCATGCCGTGTTTCCGCGCGTCAAATCCGGTCAGGCCTGTACAGCCGACCGCACCCATGCGATTTCCCTGGCATATCCCGCCAGGTCATTTGGCGTTTCCAGACAGATCGGCAGACCGTCCAGCCGCTTGCTGTTGATGATTTTTGCCAGCGCTTCCAAGCCGATGGTTCCTTCTCCGAGCTTCTGGTGTCTGTCCTTATGAGCGCCGCAGGGGTTCATCGAATCATTCAAATGGACAGCCTTCAGACGATCCAGCCCGATCACGCGGTCAAACTCATCGAGTACGCCCTCAAAATCGTGGACGACATCGTATCCCGCGTCATTCAGATGGCAGGTATCGATGCAGACGCCCAAGTGGCTTTTCAGTTCTGTTCCATCGATGATGGCGGCCAGCTCTTCAAACCGGCTGCCGACCTCGCTGCCTTTCCCCGCCATCGTTTCCAGCAAAACCGTCGTCCGCTGTTCCGGTTTCAGAACGGCATTCAGGAGATCGCAGATCTGGCGGATGCCCGTTTCAAGACCCTGCCCGACATGAGAGCCCGGATGAAAGTTATAGTAGTTGCCGGGGACATATTCCAAGCGCGCCAAATCATCTTTCATTGTGAGGCAGGCAAACTCACGGATGTGCGCATCTGCTGAACATGCGTTCAGCGTGTATGGTGCATGGGCAATCAACCGGCCAAAGGAATTCGCCTCTGCAAACCGGCGAAATGCCGCCGCATCTTCCGGATTCACCGGTTTCGCGGCGCCGCCGCGCGGATTTCGCGTAAAAAACTGAAACGTATTGGCGCCGATAGAAAGCGCTGTTTCACCCATTTTGAGATAACCGCCGGAAGCAGACAGATGACAGCCAATGGTCAGCATCGCTGTACCTCTTTTCTTTCAGATTGCGTTGATTATAACACACGCAGGCTTCATTTGCAAGCATGTCTGTGTGAATGTTTTGCCGGAATCCTTCCGCGCCAAGCACCACGCCAAACATCAAGCGCAAAACAGGGACCCGGCATACAAAACCGGATCCCTGTCAGTTTGTTGATTGTTTTCAAATTCCGATGTACGCTCAGTAGCGCTCGAACACATCGGTTTCCACATTGTAAAGATACGCAGAAAGGCCGTCAAATGAGATGGCAAACCTGCGCATGACGCTGTCCGGGTCTGCGGCGCTGGCCACGGAGATGTCATAAAACCGCTCAGAGCCAATCATGATGACGTCATTGAGCTGTGCTTCCAGATCCAGTGCCGTATCGCCCAAAATGCCATAGGTCAGGTTGATGGCATACGTTTTGGCGTCCTCCAGCGTCAGCTCGTCTTCAGACGGTTCCGGCAGCGTTTGCTGCCCCGTGGTGTAGGCTGTGTCGCCAGAGAGATCAATGCCAAACAAAGGCTGGCCGCCGGCAACCCGGAAGAACACGGTTTTATCCCGGCCGTAATTCTGCTGGATGGTCATCAGCAGGCTGTTCAGCAGGCCGCGAAGCGCTTCTTCCGATGCGCAGGTTTTCAAAGCAGATTGTTCGCCGAATGTCACATGGGCATCCGACACGCCGACCTCGGCCGATGTCAAATCCCATGAAACGCCAAGTTGCGTTCCAAGCGCTTCCAGAATGGCCGCAGGCGTTGTGTCGCCCTCATAGCCGTAATAAACCGTAGACGGCGTGCCGGAGCGATCATCAACCAGAACCGCCGTATAGCTTTGGATTTCATCAGGCTCTGCGCTTGTGTCCGCCGGGTCTTTGTGTGCACCGCAGGCTGTACAGGTCAGCAGAAGCAATGCAGCCATCCATGCCAGAAACAACCGTTTGTACATCCGGATCGCATCCTTCCGAACGCGCATGTTGTCAGCGCGCGTCGTAAATTTTGTTTTCGAGTTCTGTCAGGCGGTAGCAGAGTGTGATCAGCGAATCGGAAAGATGCACATTCTGAATCAATGTGCTGGCCTCATACCGTGCCAAATCGCCTTTTGTAAAGTTCCAGATGGCCTTGACACCGCATTTTTTCAGCAGCTCGGCACCCGCCGCGGCGGATTCCGTCGGAACAGCCAGAATGCCGATATCCGGCTTCGGTTTTCCTGCCAGGACTTGATCAGCCTGTGCAGCATCACTGACGGTGACGCCGTTAATCGTCTGACCGATCACGGCCGGGTCATTGTCAAACGCAGCCATCAGCTGGAAACCGCGTTTTTCAAACCCGAAGTTTTCAAGCAGGGACTGCCCGATACGGCCTGCGCCAACCAGAACCAAGCCATAGTTCTGATCCAGCCCCAGAATTTTTGTAATTTCACGATGCAGATGTTCCACATCATAACCGCAGCCCTGCTGGCCGAAGTCGCCGAAGCAGTTGAAATCCTGACGGACCTGAGAAGCCGTGAGTTCCATACAATCCGCCAGTTCACGGGATGAGATTTGCTTCATGCCGCTCAGATACATCTCGTGAAGATAGCGGTAGTAACGCGGCAGTCTCCGGATGACCGCCATGGAAATGAAACCATGTCTGCTCATGTTTAGTCTCCTTTTTTGCCGGTCAGCAGATGCTGACGGCTGTTCATTTGGCTCTTCGCCATGTTGTATTGACGTCCAGATGGAAAATGCGGCTGCATGCTGCCGGGTTATTACGCGCCTGCCATGGTTTCCATCACATAGTTGGCAAATTCAGAACCGGTCGCACCGGTGTCGCGGCCAGTGATGCGCAGAAGGGCATGTTCACTGGTGCAGATATCCAAAGCATCCGCCAGACGTTTGGCCTTGTCTGCAAAGCCGATGTGTTCGAGCAGCAGCACGCACGCGCGCAAAACCGATGACGGATCGGCATACTGCGCTCTGCCCTGTTCCACCATCCGCGGTGCAGAACCGTGGATCGCTTCGAACATCGCGTATTTCTTGCCGATGTTGGCGCTGCCGGCTGTGCCGACGCCGCCCTGAATTTCGGCTGCTTCGTCTGTCAGAATATCGCCGTAGAGGTTCGGCGTCACAATGACGCTGAAATCGGAGCGGCGTTTTTCGTCGATGAGTTTTGCGGTCATGATATCGACAAACCAGTTGTCGTGCGTGATATTCGGGTATTCCGCCGCAATGCGTTCAAAAATATCCAGGAACTTGCCGTCTGTTGCTTTGATGATATTCGCTTTTGTGACGGCATCAACGCGGGTACGGCCTGTTTTGACTGCATATTCAAATGCCAGCCGAATCAGACGTTCTGTCCCCTGCGTCGTGGTTACGCAGAAGTCAATGGCAAGGTCATCGTTGACATGGACGCCCTGACTGCCGACAGCGTAAGAACCTTCCGTATTTTCGCGGAAGAAGACCCAGTCAATGTTTTTGGATGGGATTTTAATCGGGCGGACATTGGCAAACAAATCCAAAGACTTGCGCATGGCGACATTCGCGCTTTCAATGTTCGGCCACGGATCTCCTGCTTTCGGGGTTGTCGTCGGCCCTTTCAGAATGACATGGCAGGCCTTTAATGCTTCCATGACGTCATCCGGAATGGCCTTGCCGCAGGCGACGCGGTTTTCAATGGTCAGGCCATCGATCATCCGGAAGGTCACCTTGCCGGATTGGACTTCATCCGCAAGCAGGAACCGCAGAACCCGCTCGCCCTCTGCTGTAATCGCCGGACCGATCCCGTCGCCGCCGCAAATACCGATGACAATCGGCGAAAGTGCTGTATAGTCGATAAAATCGCCCTCATTTTTCATCCGTTCAATGCGTGCCAATTGCGACGCGATAATCTTCTCGAACTTTTCTTCGGCCTGACAGGTCATGCTATCGTCCTCCGTCTGTTAGTGTAACGCCAGCATATGCCGGTCTGCCGCTCGTTTCCGCGCGGCAGTTCCGGCAAGCATAGGAATGCGCTATTATATTTTACATGGAATTCCGCCAAATGTCAAGCCGGGGCGTTTCGGATAATTACTATGAGTTATCCTCGATTTCCACACAGTTTTCCACACGTCAAAACACGTTAGCGCTCTAAGACTTTCAGCATTTTCTCAGATAATTCTCAGCGGCTGAAAAATGGATTTCTGTGGAAATGTCCGCTTCGGCTTCAGGTGGTTTGCCGTGATTTTTCCAGCAGTCCGGCCGTTTTTCATTTTGTATTTGGGTGAAGGCGCAGATAAAAAAGCGTGTTCGGCCACATTCGACCGGTTTCGGCAAATACAGACTGTATTATTTGATGGACGCAAACGATTCGGAAACCGCCATCGTTGCGCAGGCGTTCAAATCAAGACCTGCGCGTTCGCCGTGTTTCCATGCGTAATAACCGGCACAGCCAATCATGGCTGCGTTATCCCCGCACAGGCTGAGCGGCGGAATGAATACGGACAGCCCTTTTTTCTCCGCGTAGCTGCGCACCGCCTCACGCAGGAATGAGTTGGCCGCAACACCGCCGCAAACGGCAACCTGTCTGCGGCCGCACTGCGCAGCCGCGAGCATCAAGCGTTCGCTCAGCATCGCGGCAACACGTTCGGAGACTGCGCGGGCAAGCGCCGCATGATCGAACGATTCGCCGCGGGCTTCATAGGTATGCACCAGATTGATCACGGCTGTTTTCAGTCCGGAAAAGGAGCAATCGAGCGGTGCATCCGCAAAGGAAGGACTCGGCAAATGAAATGCCCCGCAGGAATCGGTCGTTCTGGCCAGCGCATCCAACGCTTTTCCGCCTGGATAAGGATAGCCCAGAATCCGTGCTACCTTGTCAAACGCTTCACCGGCGGCGTCATCCCGCGTGGAGCCGAGGATTTTCATGTCGCAGTAGTCCCGAACGTCTACGAACAGCGTATGGCCGCCGGAAGCAACGAGGCAGACAAACGGCGGCTTCAAAGACGGGAAAGCGATATAGTTGGCCGCAATATGACCGCGGATGTGGTGAACCGGGATCAACGGAACGCCCAGTGCAAAGCTTGCCGCCTTTGCAAAGCTGAGGCCCGTGAGCAGCGCGCCGATCAGGCCCGGAGCTGCCGTAACCGCAACCGCTTCAATCGCGCTGCGCGGCAGGCCCGATTCCTTCAGCGTGTGATCCACGGTCTGCGTGATTTTTTCGATGTGGCGGCGGGATGCCAGCTCCGGGACGACGCCGCCGTATTCCGCATGCATCTGAATCTGGGAATAAACCGTTTCCGCGAGCACCGTCCGGCCGTTTTCCGTCAGAGCCGCGGCGGTTTCATCACAGGATGATTCGATCGACAGGATTTTCATGTATCTGATTCCTTCTGTTCCGTGAATTTTGTTTGGCTGATCCCGCCAGCTCCAGCGTCATCAGCACAGCGTCTTCTTGCGGAAAAGCATAATATCCGCGTCGAAGCCCTGTTTTTCGGAAACCGAACCGCGTGTACAGTGCAATCGCCGCGGCATTGGAAGCGCGCACCTCCAAATGCATCCGTTCATCTCCCAGCGATCTGGCGCAGGCAATCAGCCCTTCCAGCAGCCTTGTGCCATATCCTTTTCGCTGCGCGTCGGGCGCGACGGCAACCGTTGTGATTTCAAACTCGCCGCAGATATCCAGACCGCCGCAGAATCCGACACAGCCTTTCGGCGATGCCAAGACAAGATAATGCGCCATCGGCTGATTCAGCTCGCTGGCAAGCGCCTCATATCCCCATGGATCCGAAAAACAGGCGCGTTCTATCGCCGCAACATCCTCGAGATGGTAGGAAGTCATCGACATCAAAACCGGTTCAACCGGCTGCATAAGGGTCGCCACCTTTTTGATAATCTATCTGTTTGTTTTTGGTTTCGCTGTGCACAGTTGTTTGATCAGTGCATCCGTCTTTTGCTTCAAATCCGCTGCGGTCTGCTGATACCGGACAAGGCTGCCGCCGAATGGATCCGGCACAGGCGGGTCGAATGCCATCACTTTTCCGGACAGTTCCGGCATCGCGCGCAGAATGGTTTTCTGTTGTGCCGGTGACATGCAGCAGATCCAATCCGCCCATGCGAGCAGTTCTTTGGCTGCGCGCTGTGCCCGATGCCGGGAAAGGTCTGCGCCGTACTGCCGCACGGCCTGCACCGCATATGCGGCCGCAGGTGCGCCGTTTTCCGCTGCAAGACCACAGGAGCGGATGTCAATCTGTCCCACAAGACCGCATTTTTGAACGGTTTCCCGGAAAATTGCCTCTGCCATCGGACTGCGGCACGTATTGCCCGTGCAGACAAAGAGGATGTTCACACGAGACGCCTCCTTGATATTGTCTAATTGTTATCCGGCATCTGCAGATCGGATGCCGTGTTGGTTCGGAATGTCTATTGTTTCGTATCCGCCCAGCTGAAGCCCACCGCGCTGTCGGCCGCCAGGCGGACATGGAGCTGTGCAGCATGTTCCATTTCCTCGGAGAGGAGCTGCGCAGCGCGTTCCGCCTCTTCTGCCGGGGCTTCGACAATCAATTCGTCGTGCACCTGTAAAATCAGGCGCGCCGCCATCTGCTCGCGGCGAAGGCGCTGGAAAACAAGCACCATTGCGCGCTTGATGATATCCGCCGCAGTTCCCTGTATGGGCGTATTGAGTGCGATGCGTTCTGCTGCGGCGCGGGTGTTGAATTTGGAAGCGCGCAGATCCGGCAGGTACCGGCGGCGGTGATCCAGCGTTTCAACATAGCCGGTTTCACGCGCGGTCTGAACTACGCGTTCCATATACTGCCGGATGCCGGCATATTCCGTCAGGTATTTTTCGATCAGTTCATGCGCTTCGCTGCGTGTTGTCCCGATGTCTTCCGCCAGCGCAAAGTCGGAAATCCCGTAGACAATGCCGAAGTTGACGGCTTTGGCCCGGGTGCGCTGTTTTGCGGTGACCGTTTCCGGCGGAATGTCAAAGACGCGCGCCGCCGTAATCGTATGGATGTCTTCGCCGTTGGCAAAGGCGTGGAGCATGGTCTGGTCGTCTGCAATGTGTGCCAGAATACGCAGTTCGATCTGGGAATAGTCCGCATCGGCAAGCAGAGCGCCGTCCTTTGCAATAAACATCTGCCGCATTTGACTGCCGGGTTCCTGGCGAACCGGAATGTTTTGGAGGTTCGGTTCCGAGGAGCTGAGCCGCCCGGTCGCCGTTCCGGTCTGGTCAAACGTGGAGTGAATCCGGCCATCGGGCTGAACCTGTTTCAGCAGCCCTTCGACATAGGTTGATTTCAGTTTTGTCAAAGCGCGGTACGCCAGAATCCGGCCGATGATCGGATGATACGGGATCAGCGGGCGCAGGACGTCGATGTTGGTTGAGTAGCCGGTTTTCGTTTTCTTTCGGGACGGCAGTCCGAGTTTTTCAAATAGAATCACGCCCAGCTGACGCGGCGAGTTGATATTGAACGGTTCCCCGGCCAACTGATAAATCTCGGCCTCCGCTTCTGCAATCTGTTGATCGAGGCATTCGCCGAACGCCGCCATCGCTTTGGTATCGATTCGGAAGCCGTCGTATTCCATATTGGCGAGCACTTCCGAAAGCGGCATTTCGACTTCATACAGCAGAAAATCCTGTTGGTTTTCCGCGATTTTTGCACGCAGGAGCGGTTCCAAGGCCAGCAGCTGTTCGCTCTGCATCCGGAGCGCTTCATCCAGCGGTATTTGATTTTCCGTCTGGTTTTCAAGTGCAGAAAACAGATCCATCTGTTCTTCCGGCTGTTCTTCCGGCTGGTTATCACCGGCGGGCGCCATCGGCTGATCGACGGGCTGTTCCGCGTTCACAGAGAGAAACCGGCGTGCCAGCGTTTCAAAATCCAACGGCTGGTTCAGCAGATACGCCGCCAGACGGGTATCCATGGAAAAGGACGGCGCCGGCAGATGATTGTCCAGACAGAAGCGGTAAATCCGCTTGCTGTCATGGCAGATGATGGGTGGGAGCCCGGTAAACAGCGCACGCAATGCGGCATGTCGCTGTTCTTCGGTTTGATCGGCCAGCGACAGGAGAAAAACGCCGTTTTCGCCGGAGAAGGATGCATTTTCAAAAGAAGCGTCAAACGCAGCAGCAGCGCGGCCGTTTGCAAGCGTTTTGCAGAGCGCCGCCGGATCGGAAACGCGCTGCTGTTCGCGCAGATGCACCGATGCAGTGCCTTCTGACGAAGCGGCGTATTTTGGCGGCTGAACGTGCAGTTTAGCAATCAGGCTGTTGAGTTCCAGCTTTTCTAGCAGCCCGTAAAGCGCGTCATTGTCATATGGTTTGCAGGCGAGGTTTTCGGCCGGCACATCAACCGGCGCATCGCAGCAGATTTCTGCAAGCATCCGGCTCAGTTCGGCGCTTTCCCGTCCGGCTTCCAATTTGGCACGGACAGCCGGGCGGATGACCGGATCATCCAAGTGGGCATAGACGCCGTCCAGCGTTTCAAAGCGCCGGATCAGATCCATCGCCGTCTTTTCCCCAATGCCTTTGACGCCCGGAATATTGTCAGAGGTGTCCCCCATCAAAGATTTTACTTCGATGAACTGAATCGGGTCAATGCCGTAATCCAGCTGAATTTTCAGGGTGTCGTACAGGGTTGTTTCCGTCCGACCCATGCGGGTTGACACATAGCGCAGGGTTACGCCGTCCCGCACGAGCTGTAAGCTGTCGCGGTCGCCGGTTACCAGCGTGCAGAGATCGCCGTTGTCGGCAATCCGTCTGGAAAGCGTGCCCAGCAAATCGTCCGCCTCGTATCCTTCGATCTCCAGCCGGCAGACCTGCATGGCGTCCAGCAGTTGTTTCAGCAGCGGAATCTGCACGGCAAGTTCTTCCGGCATGGCGTGCCTTGTCGCTTTATATCCTTCATATGCCCGATGACGGAAGGTCGGCGTTTTCAAGTCAAAGCAGACGCAGACACCATCCGGCGTCTCTTCTGCCATAAGTTTTGCGTAAATATTCAAAAAACCAAGCAAGGCGTTGGTATAGACGCCCTCGGCGTTGGAAAGCAGGCGAATGCCGTAAAAAGCCCGGTTGACGATGCTGTTGCCGTCAATCACGACGTATTTCTTTTCACTTTGAGCCATGTGGCCTGACGCTCCCTCTTGCTTACGATGGCGGACAGCCTGTATGGCTCTGCCATCTGTTCATCTTCTTCTATTATAGCATGTTTTCTTCTCTATAAAAAGAGGAAGCTGTGAATTTTATGTACATCCGGGATTGGCTGCTCCCGGATGTATTCTTTCAGCCGCCGTAAACGGCCCAGCCAAGGCGTTCGCCCTCGGTGACCGCGCGCGCTCTTGCCAGAATTGCTGCCGCTTCGCCGCGCGTCAACGTCTCCTGCATGGCTGACGTTTTGGTCAGGATACCAAGGGCATACAGTGCGGAGACATCCTGTGCCGCCCATGCCGGGCTGATATCCAGCAGACCGGCAGTCGGGACATCGGCGCGGATGAGTCTCGAGACAATGGATGTCGCCTCCGCAGTCGTGATATCCTCCTGATAGCGCACCGTATGAATGACGCCGCTGTCCAGCGCGGCCGCCAGATATGCCCCCTGCCAGCCGCAGGATTCCGTTAAGACCGTGCCGACCGGCGAATTGAGTTCCAGCGAAAGTGCGGCAGACGCCATGGCGATGAATTCGCCGCGCGTGAGTGTTTCATCCGCTTCAAACACGCGGTCTTTGCCGATCGTCCGTCCCAGATAGACGCCTTTTTCTGCCAGGTAAACGGCATCGTGCTGCTGCGCCGGATCCGTTAAGTCTGCATAGCAGACCTCCTGTTTCTGTTTTTCGACGCGGATGGTCACTGTGGCCAAATCTGAGGTATTGCCCGCCTCGTCGGCTGCATAATACTGAAAGCTGACCGTCCCGGTTTTGCCGGACTGCGGGGTATAGATCAGCCCGTCCTGCGAGGCTGTCAGCGTCCCTTTGCCCGGCGCACTGACAACCGTATACGTCAGCAGATCCCCTTCGTGGTCATATGCCGACAGGTGCACCTGTACGGGCACATTGCGGTAGGTGGACAGCGTCAGGTTCGCCGCAGACGGTGCATAATTTCTGGTTGTATCGAGTGACACGACAACACTGGAGGCCTCGCCGGCCAGCTGGCCATTTTTGACCGCGAAAATCGGTTCAAAATCCAGCTGCACCGACATCGCCGTCTCTTCTGCCGGCACAAAGCAGAGCTCGTCCATCTGTTTGAGCGGAACGAAAGACCCGGCTTCCAGGTTGGCGCCGTCTATTTGAAAGGTACCTTCGGCCGCTTCCGGGCATGCTGTAATCAGAATGCCGGCCAGTTTTCCGCCGCCGATCTGATTCGTTTGGAAATCGGCAGCCGAAAAGACAATCTGAGCGCCCGGAATCCCGTGTTTGGCAAACGGTTTGACCACGCCCGCCGCATTGTCGGCCAGTGCCGGGACAGCCATGAGCGCGGTGCAGATGCAGAGAACGCCCGCCAAGGTCAGCGCAAGCGTTCGGAATGTTTGATGCTTTTTTCGCATGATAAAATTTGTCCTTTCTTGATCGATTCACCGTTTTGGATGGAATCCTGATGATTCTGGTGTTTCTGGGATTATTTTTTCACAGGTGCTCTTGAGATACTCGTGGTAATTTCTGCGTTTTTTCAGTTGGATTTATCCGGCAGATATGATATAATAAAAGCAGCATCCTCTGATTTTCATCGGCAATGGCCGGATAAGGAGAAGGTTACATGAAACAGGACATGATTTTGATCGTCGAACTCGGCGGGAAAGACAATGCCATGTTGGCGCGTGAAATCCGCGCAATGGGCGTATACACAGAAATTCACCCGCACGATCTGTCAAAAGAAGCGCTGGCAGCCCTGCCCAACGTCAAAGGCATCATCTTTGGCGGCGGCCCAAACGGCATCATCGACGGACAGCAGATCGATGCATCGCCCGCTCTTTATGAAAGCGGCCTGCCGATTCTGGCATTCGACCACAAAGGCTCTGCTCCGATTCCCACGGATTATGCGGAACGCAGCGCCGTTTTGGATGCATTCGTATTCGGCCGCTGCAAAGCAGCGAAAAACTGGAACATGGACAACTTTATTGCCGACCAGATCGAATTGGTCCGCGAACAGGTCGGCGACGGGAAAGTCCTGCTGGCCCTTTCCGGCGGTGTAGACTCCTCTGTCGTCGCGGCACTCCTGATCCGTGCCATCGGCGACCGGCTGACATGTGTCCACGTCAATCACGGTTTGCTCCGCAAGGGAGAACCGGAACAGGTCGTTCAGGTTTTCCGTGAAGAAATGGGCGCCAATCTGATTTATGTCGATGCGCAGGATCGCTTTCTGGACAAGCTGGCCGGCGTCAGCGATCCGGAACAGAAACGCAAAATCATCGGTGCGGAATTCATCCGCGTTTTCGAAGAAGAAGCCCGCAAACTGTCCGGCATTGAATATCTGGCACAAGGGACGATTTATCCGGACATCATCGAATCCGGCACCAAAGTGGCCAAAGCTGTCAAAGCGCACCACAACGTCGGCGGTCTGCCGGCCGATATGCAGTTTCAGCTTGTTGAGCCGTTGAAAATGCTCTTCAAGGATGAAGTCCGCCGCTGCGGCATGGCGCTCGGTCTGCCGGCCTCGATGGTCAATCGTCAGCCGTTCCCCGGCCCTGGGCTTGGCGTCCGCTGCCTTGGCGCCATCACGCGTGACCGTCTGGAAGCCGTCCGTGAATCGGATGCCATTCTCCGTGAAGAGTTTGCCAAAGCCGGTCTGGCGGGCAAGGTGTGGCAGTATTTCACCGCGATCCCGGATTTCCGCTCCACCGGCGTGCGTGACCATGCGCGCTGCTTCGAGTGGCCGGTCATCATCCGCGCGGTCAACACCGTCGACGCCATGACGGCAACGGTCGAACCGCTCCAGTTTGCCTTGCTGCAAAAGATTACGGCACGCATTCTGGCCGAGGTCAAAGGCGTCAACCGCGTCCTGTATGACCTCTCCCCGAAACCGGTCGCCACGATCGAGTGGGAATGAGCTCCTTCCCCGCAGCACGGGATGGGCGGATCAATCATTTTCGGTGCAAAAATGCAGAAGGCATATGCGCGGAATTGATTGATACGGTCTGAACACAACGGCGGCAGGGAGAAATCCCTGCCGCCACCCCGGCTTTTGTTCCTTTGGTGCTTCTTCGCATTTTTAGCAGCGCGTTCGTTCTTTTGATTGAAAACAGGATACCAATCCAAAGGCAGGAAGTGTGATTGTAGGTTTTATGTCGGCACGAGAAGAAATTTTGACTGATACGGGCAGCCGCGGCTGGATGATGGACGTACTGAATTGCGTGAACAGTTTACCATCAGACGTGTTCACAGCAGCGGATATCTATCAATTCGAAGCAGAATTAAAAGATAAACACCCCAAAAACAATCATATCAGGCCCAACATCAGACAGCAGCTGCAAGTTTTGCGGGACAACGGTTTCGTTCAGTTTTTGGGCAATGGCAATTATGTCAGAGTCAAGCAATAGCGAGAGGCAGTACATGAAAACGTTTACGATTCTCATAGAGGAAACCATCGTGCAGGCATTTGAAGTGTGTGCGGCTGATGCTGAAGCTGCCTTGGAAATCGCACAGCAAAACTACAAAGATGGTGTATTCGTATTAGCTCCGGGCGAAGCGCAGGTTGCGCAAATGCGCATTTCAGAACCCGCAAACCAAGTGACGGAATGGGTTGAACTTTAGGCCCCGACGCGAAATGGTGCGGAAATTAGTCGCCTTATCTCCTGCAAAACATTGATTGCTCACGAGTATTTGTTTGTGTTCAGGAAGTGATCAACGCCCGCTCATAAAAACAGCGTGTTCGTTTTTTGAAGCCCCCGTATCGGTAAATCTTATGTCCGCTTTTTTTGAACTCAAGCAAGCGGGCACGATACATAACCCCCAACCCCGGACGTGGTATTTTCCACGTCCGGGGTTGAGGTTTACAGGGGGCTCCATATGTTTCTCGCAACAGAATGAGGTGATTGTTTTGGATGGTTCATGCGGCTGCAAGGTATCTATGCTGCCGCCGAAGGGAAATTAATCGTAGTAATTTCTGGACAGCACTTCGTCCTGCCATTCTTTGGAAAGCATGACAAACGGGCAGGAAAAACCCGTGACGCGCACGATAATGTGCCGGTATTTCTCTGGTTCTTTCTGCGCAGCCAGCAGTTCATCGCGGTTGACACAGTTGATCTGAATTGCTTCCACATGGTTGATGGCACAGGCGCGGATGAAATCCACCAGGCGGTTTTCATCAATCTTTGCCGCGGGAAGCATCACGTTTGCGATGGTGTTGGCGGCACATTTTTCAAGGCCCATGGCATTTATGGAACGCAGAACGTCGGTCACGGATTTGATTTCATGGAGTCTCGTCGGTGTGATGCCGTGTGCGATGTAGTAGCCGGCATGACGTCCGTTCAGTGTTGCGGCGATCTTCTTGCCCCACCAGAGCACTTCTGTATACATGAAGTAGCCGATCTTGTATGCTCCGCCGAACAAGGTCGGAAGATCTCTCGTAATCCGGTACAGGTCTGTATTGAGCTTTGCCGCAAGGGCGTTGGATTCCTCTGAGCCGTCGCCGAATGCCGGACAGCTCTCGGCAATCCGTCGGAGCCCTTCGTTCGGCCAGTCTGATTGGCACTGCTCGACGAGTTCTGCAAGGGTGCAGTATTGTTTCTCGAAGCACATTTTCCGGATGACAAGCAGAGAATCGACAACGTCCGGGAACCCTGCGAAGTTCATCTGTTCGCGCGCATAGCCCGTTCCCCCGTTTGACAGATCGCGCAGATTTTTCAGCGGATTCACCATCAGCGCTGATGTAACACACAGTGGGGAAATCTCTTTCCAGATCGTTCCGCCTTTTGCGTTCAGGCGCGCTTTGAGCCGAATCACCTCTGCTGCGTTTGCGAGAAAGATATCATACACGTCTTCAAAGCATTTTGCGTCGGTAATTGGGCGGAATGTCAGGTGGTTTGCGGCGAGACGGTCTGCCGGCATATGCACGCTCCACTCCATCGCGCGGATCAGGTTCAGATACTCGCCGGTCGAAACCTTATTGTAATCTGTGACAGCGGTGTCCCAGCAGCCGGACACGACGTAATTGCGTGCCTGCTGGAGCGTATACCCTGCCGCCATCTGCGCTGGAATCATCGTATCGTCGTTTTCAAAGAGGAAGATATTCTTGGAGCGGAGCAGCGGCTTTGAGATCAGCTTCAGATATGCGTCTGAGGAAGCGGAACCAAACCGGCACATGAGCTTCGGATAGATGAGGTCGAGTTCGAGCGCCGATTCGACAAACATCTTTGTCACGTCGTTGAAAACCTCGTTGGCGTCGCTGTCCACGCCGCCGATTGTGATTGCGTTTTCATACTCGTACTCAGAGTATCCCAACATGATCTTTGTGTGGTCGACGTGGCAATCCCAGATGAGCATAAAGCGGCACATCAGGTCGTACATTTCCGCGTCGCTGACGCCGGCGGCTCTGTCCTTTTCCATCAGCGGCGCAAGCAGCAGGTCGGGGCGGCCCATGGAATTGTAACCGTATCCCTCGATGCTCCCGATTGCTTTCCGCATGAATGCCAGCGCCGCAACGCCTTCATAGAAGGTCTGCGGCGGATTCCACGGAACGCGGTCTGCGGTCTCAGCTATTTTTTGCAGGCAGCGAATCGTATCGGCATCGGTTTCTGTCTCAAGCCGGCGTTTTGCTTCGGCTGCGAATTTAGCCCCGATATGCCGGATGGCCTTGATGCCTGCGATCGCGGCTTCTACAAAATCCCGCTCTTCCGCGGTATTGCACCGGGTCAGCGCTTCTGCCGCCTCATCATAGACGCCGGAGAGACCGACCGTGAAAATTTTCGTCATTGGAATCGGTGCTGCAATTGCCGCGGTATGTGCCGTCCTGCTAATCTGCGCCTGAAAAGGACTGCCGGGATTGAAATTGCGATCCCCCGTAAAAAAAAGCAGAAAACCAGTTCATTCATCAGAACGGCGTGCCTTTTTCTGCGAAAGATTGAACGGCAAACTGAACCCCCGCACCGGGTGATGGGTATCATCCGGTGCGGGGGCGTTTTTGTTTGGCTTAGAATGGGAACTGATTGTTTTTTATGCGTTGCCGCGGGCAATCTTGAAGTAGACGTATGCCGGGATGGCAGACCATCCGTGGCAAAGGCTTCCGGCATTGCCAAATGCGGATTCCCCATCGATCGTCTCCCAGAAGGTTGTGGCGCCGTTCATCAGCATATGGCCCCACTTTTCTGCGATATCGTTCAGCACATACGGGATATTGGCGCGGTTTTCCAGCAGGGCGTCATACTTGAAAATGCTGTGGCTCAGCGTAACCGGAATCAGGGTTCCGTTCATCAGTGCCTGCTGAACCCGCTCTTTTCGTTCTGCCAGGACTGCGCCGCAGCAGAGCATCAGCGCATTTGTCAGCTCGCAGAAATGCGTTCTGCCAGTTTCCGTGAGATAGGAAGCATATGCGCCCGCATCTTCATCCCAGAAACACTGAACAGCGCTGTTGATCGTCTCAGAGAGCATTTCTGCATGGCTGCTCTCGCGGTTGAGCCGATGCTGAATCTCCGCCAGCGCTTGGAACGCCATCGAAACAAATGCACAGAGCGGCGCGTCAAAGCTGCGCGGCTGACCATTTTTCCGGGAATCGTCAAGGCCTTCCTGCCATTCATAGAAGTTCCAGTATTTCTGGTCTTCGAACCAGCGGAGCAGGCCGTTTTCCATGCGGGTTTCGAACTGTTTCGCGATGGCTTCTGCCGCCGGAAGCAACGCTTCAACGGTTTTCACATCGCCGCTGTGCGTTAGATATTCGTTCAGCTGGACGATGAAGATCGCCGAAAAGCTTGGAATGGTGATCGGAACTCTGGCCGGTGAGCAGAGTTCCAGCAGGCCGTCTTCACGCAGAGAATGTGCAATCAGACGGAGTGATGCTTTGCAAAACGCCGTTTCGTGCCAGACATCATAGCCGCAGAGCATCTGGTTGCGGGAATCCATGGTATACAGCGCCTGTTCGCGCCACGGGCAATCCTCATAGTGTTCATGCATGCAGAGATCCAGCGTTCTGACGCAGACGTCATAGATGCTGCGGTGCAGGCCGTCATTCATCGGGCACGGCTCCGCCTTCGGAAGTGGATAACGCGTCGGACGGATCCCGGCGTAAAAAATCCGGCAGGATTGTGCATAGATGTGCAGCTGCACAAAACGCAGGCCGCAGCGCAGGAGTGGATTTTCAAAGCGGTTCCGGCCTGCTTTTGCGCGATAGCGTGCGGCAAAATTCCGCGAGCCAACGTATGTGCGGACGCGCAGATCTGCCAGATGTTCGCCCCAGCCGATCAAAATATCACACGCGTGCGGGACTTCGAGATCGATGGACAGCAGTCCGGTATCCTCTTCGCCGAGGTCAATGACGGCATAGATGCCGTCGCCGGAATCGGCTGTCAGTGCCATACCGGCATCGTCCGGCAGGCGGGTTGCGCCGCAGAGCCAGCGATTTTCCAGTGCGGCAGCCTGCATGATCTGTGCCGCGGTTCCATCCGTCTGGCGGTCGGTGAAGACGCCGATGTTCATGACGGCGCTCGGTTTCAGCGGGTCAATCCGCAGTTTTTCGGTTGGGCGCGGTTCCATGGCCTCCGGCGGTTCCGCCAAGACAGACGGCGTGCAGGGTTCTTCCGGTGCCTGCGCGTCATACCCGAAGGTAAAGCCAAGCTGACCGCTGACCATGCCGACATCTGTCCCCTGCGCATAGTTCGGGTTTCGGCGCGACAAGGTTTCTCTGCCGGATGCAGCCACAACCGTTTCACCGTCGTAGACTTCAAAAATCACGAACGGCGGCTTGTTTCGATAGGTCGATGTGTCAAGCCCCGGGTGATGTGCGGTGATGCGCAGCTGATTGCCAGCGTCCTTTGCATGGGCGGAAAGGTCGATCCAGTCGCAGAATGCAAGATCTTCATAGCCCGGATAGGAGCCGCAGTTGACAAATTCGCCGTTGAGCCAGAGCGCATAGTTGCCGTCACAGGCAATCCGGATGTGGTCGGCTTTGCCGAACACCGCAAAGAAATCGGCGTAGGTGTTCTCCCCGACGGCGTTTTGGTTCCAGATACATTGTGCGTTTTGAAAAAGCTGCATGGTATTCCCCCTTTTCTTGGGGTATTATATCATGTGTGCCGGAGAAATGCAAGGCGGCGGAGGAAACAGCGGAGAGGGAGATATCATTCCTTGAATTCATTTGCGATCGCGGCAATGCAGTTTCTCACATCAAATAAATCGACAAAACGAACATGAACTGTTACACCATCATCCGACTGGAAATCAATACGAGGGTTGGATATCTCATCCGTCAAAGGATATATCAGGGTGACGCTCTGAGCATCGTACTTTTTCTGATAAACATACATTTGGTACATATCTGCCTGAGAGATCCCATAGTTCCTTTTTTGATCAGCGAGTATTTTCCATTTGGCATCGCAGACAAAAACAGCCTGATTGCTGTGCCGGGTTACAATCATATCCGGCTTTATCTGGAACACTTCATTTGGACGAGTGAATAAATGATACGTTCTGTCCTGTGTTGATACGCCAAAATCTGAACTTTTCAGTTCACGTTTCATTTGTGCAGCTATGTAGTTTTCAAAAAGCATTTCCATTGGGTAGAGCAGAGCAAATGCAACCTCTGACCCTGCAAATGATGTGAAGCTCTTTCTTTTCAGGAAAATTTCGCACCAAAGCAGCGCTGTTGCATATTCCCTCTTCCGTCGTTCCATTCCAATTTTCTTGAAATCGCTTGCGAAATCGGAGGATGGAACTACTTTGTCAAATGCATTCAGAAGTATCCTGATATCTGTTTTTGTCCGATCTGATGAGGTTATTTGATATAGATTCAGAAGCGTCGATTTGATCAATCGATTTTCTGGGCAGTTATTATTGAACAGATCATACGCAACAACCGAACGTTCTTTATGCGTATGGTTGCGTTTCAGTTGTTCCGGGAAAAGCATCTTTCCCTTGAAAACGTTCAGGTTTTCGATGTTCATTTCATAATTGTTCTTCAGGCCATGCTTGACAATCAAAAAGACTTCGCGAACGAACATCCGAATAAACACATCAATGACGTTTATTTTTGCAGTGCCAACATCAGCCATCTGCAAGGTCTTATATGGCGATCCCTCGAGCGTTTTGAGCATATCAACAATGAGCTTCTTCATCTGCTGTTCGTCTTGCAAAACCCTTGAATAGATTTTGGGCATGATTTCAACCGTCGTGCCGTCTTGCATGGTTAGAAGACCAATATAGTTTTTCGCTGTAATGATTTTCCCAATGCCCTTCTTTGCAGAAATACTCATCAGCTCCAGTGCCTCAGCCCCTTTATTCTTGTTGTACAGAATAAAGTTTTCTAATTGGTCAAAGGTTGCTGTGGGCAACGTGGTATATCCATCCACTTCTTTGTCCTTAATAAACGAACCGTGTTCTATGATTTGGTAGATTGCTTTTCTCATGCAGGTTCCTCAGCAACAGCGATTAGATCGCTCGATACGCTTCAATGTTGTCAAACGCTACTGGATTAATTTTGTACTGAATTGCGTCGTCTGCACCGATATCCGAATCACCGAACAACGCGGCATAATTCACCTCTTTGGCCGTGATGAATTGCTCTTTTTCATTCTGTTTTCGGTTATCGCCAAGTACAAGCCGTATTTTTTCATAATCCTCATAGAAGTATTCCTGAAGTAACGGAATGATATGATCTTTAAAAACCGAAGCTAATTGCATGATCGTTGGGCTCTCCTTCAGTTTCATAAAATAAGCATGTCCGATGGTATGTTCTCTATCATAGAGAACACCGATTTTCAGATTCATTCGGATTAGGAGCTTCTTGATTGACAGACCATCTACAAAGATCCCTTCAAGGAGATCCGGATTGGGCTGCATTTCTTTGAAGTGAAACCGACGACGAAGGGCTGTGTCAATCGTTGCAATGGAACGGTCTGCTGTGTTCATTGTTCCAATCAGATAAATGTTGTTTGGAACGCCAAAAACCTTTTTTGAATATGGCAGGATAGTTAATGCTTCCTCGATCTGTCCAATACGTTTTGTTGGTTCAATCAGCGTGATCAATTCTCCGAAGATTTTCGATATATTGCCTCGATTGATTTCATCAATGATGAAAACATAGTTCTGATCGCTTTTTCGAACTGCATCAGCCTTCGGAGAATATTTTCTGATGATTGACATGACATCATTGAGTGAAAGCTTCAGTCTGTAAACCGTTGAGAGTGTCATTGTGGATCCGTTTGCTTCTGTTATATCTTCTCGGATATCTTTCACAAGCCATTTTACTTTTCTGAGCCGTTTGTACTGCTCAAATGCATCATGCCACTCATAGTCACCTGTAATGACACCCACCGCATCAACCATTCTTGAATTAAAACAGGAGAGAACCAAATCTCCGACTTGCATTTTGTAGATAAATGCATCGAGTACGTTCCTTCCTCCATACATTTCAAAGTGTGTTTCGCTGGTTATGTTTTCACCATATCTGTCGTATCCCATACGAATATGATCATTGGCCAAGCATTCTTTTCTTATATCATTTTCCCCAGATCCTCCGAGCGATACTTTCCATATCGTCGGAGAATCATTTATTCCCGCTTCTTTCTCTTCTTTTTTCAAGTTTGGCAGACTTGCTTTCTCGCAAAAGCGTTTGAATAAGCCGGGGGAAATTTCATATTCAATCTCATCACAATCGTCACTATCGTTATTCATCACAGGCTTTATGCCTTCGATAAACTCCTCATAACTATAAGACTGATGGAACGTTGTAAACTCAATCAAACCTTCTGAACGATACTTTTGGTAGCGTTGCGCGACACTTTCATACGGTTCATGCTCAATCTCTGCAAGAGACCTCTTTTCGATGATCGCAACAGCATATAAAATCGTGTGGTATGTTTTCCCTGTTCCTGGCGGCCCATAGAGTATAGTATTTTGAGGAACATCTGTCATTTTGATTGTTTGCGTTTCTTTCTGAACGGTTCCCAGATCCATGCTTTCCAACGCCTCTCTCAATTCATCCCGAAGTTTCCACTCATAGAGTCTATTTTGAAGAAATCGACCAACAAAAGGAATCGCATAGGTTGGAATTTCCTGATGATCGGCCAAATAAGTTGGACAATTCAGTTTTTTTATAACTCGTTTTCCAATGGATCCTGCAAGATTGCAGTAGTAGACCGGTTTGTTCCCATAGATTTTGCTCAATTGGGCACATGTGCTTTTACCGTCAAGTTCCAAAATATGTTTGAGCATGGTCAGGCATTTTTCGGTTATGACTGTCCGGTCAGAAAGCATGACTTTCCATTGTTCCGTTGTGATATGTGGGTCATATTGTTCCAGTGTAGGCCAGTAAGTGTTTTCATCAGCACAATCTGTTTCCAAATCCTCATTCAATTCTTTTTTGTCTCTATCGGCCATACTTCTTCACCGTTTTCCTTTAGGTATTCTGTTGCTATACAAATTGGTATTTTCGAGTTTGGGGGACAGAAAAACATTTCCACGCGTCTTTATCATATCACATTTCCACTATTTTTGCAACTCATTTCGTTTTTTCTGATTTGGTGTCATGAAAAACTGACATCTGTTCTTGGCAGGGCATGCAGGGCACGATGCAAAAAAGCCTGCGGGATTTCCGCAGGCTTTGATGAGAGGGGTGCTTTCCGTTTTGTATTCGATTCGGCTGTACCGCAGCATGCAGTTTGACTGTCTCCACTACATATGGTTTGGTTATTCCGCTGTATGCGCTTCAGCTGCTTCACTGTATGCGGTTTGGCTGTTCCGTTGTATGCAGTTCAACTGCCTCACTGTATGCGCTTATCCCGGGAATGATATCTAGCTGTTCCGTGAATGCTGTTCGTGGGTTAATTCCAATGTGTTCAGGCGGTCTGACGCATGTCGGGTTCCCGGTTCCGCTTGCTCAGCTATGCGTCCAGCTGTTTTCCCAAGAACATGGCGACGCTCTGGCAGAGCTTCATTTCTGTTTCGGTGCAGATGTCATCTTCATCGCCGATGATCAGCGTACAGCCGGTCACATCCCCCATGACGTTTACCGGTACCGCTGCAAGCGCCTTGCGTTCGCTTTCTTCGCTGATGCGGACGCCGCCGCCGGGTTCTGCGGCAAAATGCGATTTGCGCGCCTGCATCAGTTCTTCCAGTTCTGTGCCGATTTTTTTCTCCATCAGCTCTTTGCGGTGCGGCCCCGAAACGGCCGTGACCATGTCGCGGTCGCAGATCGCAACCGTTCGGCCGGTCGTTTTGGCCATCGTTTCACAGAGCTGTTCGGCAAACGGCGTCAATTCGCCGAACGGCGAGTATTTTTTAAAA
>CAJLFQ010000006.1 GCA_905205975.1 uncultured Eubacteriales bacterium
TCAGCTCGGTTGCCGCACGGTCCGTGCGGCAACCGCTTTTTCGTTCTTCGGAAAAACAAGAGGCTGTGAACCAGCGATTCACAGCCTCTTTGAAAAACGGGGACGGCGCGGGGCGCGCTATTTGGCGGCTTCCTGCGTGTGCGGTTCGTTGGCGCCGGCCATCTTGGTCGTCTGGCGCTGCGCCATAACGAGGCGGTAATAGACGCCTTTCTTTTCGAGCAGCTCGTCGTGCGGGCCCATCTCGGCGACGCGCCCCTTGTCGATGCAGATGAGCTTCGTCGCGTGGCGGAGCGTGGACAGGCGGTGGGCGATGGCAAACGTCGTGCGGCCCTTGATGAGGCGTTCCAGCGCCTCCTGAATGAGGTGTTCCGTTTCGGTATCGAGCGAAGCCGTCGCTTCGTCGAGGATCAGAATCGTCGGGTTGCGCAGAACGGCGCGGGCGATGGCGATGCGCTGGCGTTCACCGCCGGAGAGGTTGAAGCCGTTCTCGCCGATTTTCGTGTTGTAGCCGTCCGGCAGCTTGATGATGAACTCGTGAGCGTTGGCGATCTTCGTCGCGGCGAAGATTTCTTCCGGCAGCGCGTCCGGCTTGGCATAGGCGATGTTGTCGTAAATCGTACCGGCGAAGAGGAACGTCTCCTGGAAGACGATGCCGATGTTTTCACGGAGCGTATGCTGCGGGATGTCGCGGATATCGGTGCCGTCGATCAGAATGCGGCCGCCGGTGACGTCGTAGAAGCGCATGATCAGGTTGATGAGCGTCGATTTGCCGACGCCGGACGGGCCGACAACGCCGACCATTTCACCCGGCTTGATGTCGAAGCTGATGCCCTTGATGACCGGCTCGTAGCTGTTGTAGCCGAAGTAGACGTCGTCAAACTGGATGTGGCCTTTGATGTCGATCTGCTTGGCGTCGTCGCTGTCTTCGACGTCCTGCTGTTCGTCAAAGACTTCAAACAGCTTGGCAGTCGAGGTGAAGAACGAGGTCAGCTGCTGCGGCAGAGCAGTCAGCGTGTTGAGCGGCCCGTAGATGTAGCCCAAAAAGGCCGTGAACTGGATGAGTTCGCCGACGGTCATCTGGCCGCCAATGACGTTTTGACCGCCGAAGTAGAGGATGATGAATTCGCCGAGCCCCATGACGAAACTGAAAATCGGCCACAGGGTGGACGAGAGCTTTTCCAAACGGATGGTCGAATCGGTCAGCGAGCGGACGACGCGTTCAAATTTCTTGATTTCCATCTCTTCCGTGCCGAAGCTCTTGACGACGCGGATGCCGCGGAGGATATCGTGCAGGATGGAGCTGGAACGGGAGCTCCAGTGCCAGTTTTCTTCCCATTGCAGGCGCAGTCTCCGGCGGACGCCCAGAATGCACAGCACGACGATCGGCGCCGGCAGGAAAGCGAACAGCGTCAGACGCCAGTTGCAGAAGAACATGATAACCGTTACGACGACAAGCGACGTCAGCTGCAAAAGAACGGACGGCAGCGTGCCGGTGATGAAGCTCTGGATGTTTGAGGTGTCGGCGGTGATTCGCCGCATCAGGTCGCCGGGCGTGCGCTTGGAGATGGAGCTGACGCTCATGGACTGCACTTTTGCATAGGTCATGGTACGCAGGTCGTTGGAATAGGCGTTGCCCACCCGGTAGGTCTTGCGGCCGGCATAGATGGAGACGAGCGTACTGACGATGTGGCAGGCGAGGACGATGCCAACCAGAACGAGCGCTTCCGAAAGCGGCCCTTTCTGCGGCGCGAGGTAGTTGTCGATCAGCCGGCGGTTGATGATCGGCATCGAGATGGAGATCGCGCTGGAGATGACGTAGAGGAACAGAATCAGCGCGAGCGACTTTGCATACGGGTGCAGCGTCGTTTTCAGCTTGGCAAAGACCGAGCTTTTCTTGGAGCAGAAGGGGCAGATGTTGGCGCCGCGGATCAGCTGGCGGCCGCACTTGAAGCAGACGTGTTCATTGTCGTCATTCTCTTCAATCCAGATGCCGTGTTCCTGCTTGATGCGGATGGCGCGTGCGAATTCCGCAAAGCGCTCCGCGTGCTTGGAAGAAAAACGGGCCAGCAGATAGGGGTTGTTGTCTGCATCTTTGCCGACGCATTCGGCGCAGCCGATGCCCAGGTGGATTTCGATGTCCTTGATCTGGGCATACGGGATCCGCTGCAGCAGCGTTTCACCGGCGTAGGTGACGATATCGTCGCCCAGAACGGCAATGACGCCGTCGCAGGGGTCGCCGTTGAAATCCATGTCGCAGGGGATGCAGAAAATGGCGTCTGCGAGCGTTTCCTGCAAAGCGATAGGCGGTTCAAATTTCAATCTCATAGAGCAAAATCCCTTTTTTGTCGAATTTCCCGCAGGGGTTTGTCGTGCAGACGGGCGTTATACGAGCCACGGCTCAAGGCGCCGGAAGTCTTTGGCGCCCATCCGGGCGACGTCTGAAATTTCATAGCGGTTGCCGTCGACGTCAAAGATCAGGATGCGTGCGCCGTCATCCAAACGGCGGATGTTGCGGGAAGCGTCGCGCAGGGCGAAGGATTTGTGTCCGGCGTCTGTTTCAACCTCAAAATAGAGATAGCCGAGCTTTTCCTTCAGCGACGGAATGGCTGAGATTTTCGGGCAGAAATAGCGCTTTTTGAGGACGGCCGTCAGCACTTTGACCTGTTCATCGCTGAATTCATACAGCGAGTGAATCAGAAACAGCTCTTTGGATTCCATGTCCTGCACGGAGATGTAGTCATCCGGCAGCTTGAACGGCATGGCGCGGTGCAGCTTCAGGTTCTCATAGGTCTGGCCGTCGTAATCCAGGCAGAGGAAGTTGGCGTATTTGATGTAGAAATGTGCTTTTGCCGGGTCGAGATACTTGACTTCGGCGAGACGTTCGAGCGAAATCTTGCTTTCCATGTAAATAAAACCTCCGATCAAAACCGAACAAAACGATGCAGACGGCCGTCAGCCCGGCGTACCGATGAACTTGAGCGCCTCCATCTGGAGGTCGTACAGGCGTTTGTAGGTGCCGTCCGGGATGGCGATCAGCTCCGCATGGGTGCCGAACTCCACGACGCGCCCCTTGTCGATGACGGCCAGCACGTCGGCGTCGCGCAGGGTCGAGAGCCGGTGCGCGATGGCGATGGTGGTGCGCCCCTTCTGAAGCGCGGTCAGCGAGTTCTGGATGTTGCGTTCCGTTTCGGTGTCCATGGCGGCGGTTGCCTCATCCAAAATCAGAACCGACGGGTTCTGGATGATGGCGCGGGCAATCGAGATGCGCTGGCGTTCACCGCCGGAAAGCCCCTGGCCGCCCGCGCCGATGCGGGTGTCATAGCCGTCCGGCAGCTTGATGATGAAGTCGTGCGCACAGGCGGCGCGCGCCGCGGAAATGACTTCCTCCAGCGTGGCGTCCGGCCGGGCGTAGCGGATGTTGTCGGCGATGGAGCCGATGAAGAGGTAGATATCCTGCGAGACGATGCCGATGTTGCGGCGCAGATCGTGGATGCAGATGTCCTTGATGTTGTGGCCGTCGAGCATGATGGTGCCTTCGGTCGGGTCATAGAGGCGGGCGAGCAGGTTGACAAGCGTCGATTTCCCGGCGCCGGTTTTGCCGACGATGCCGAGCATCTGTCCGCCCTTCACGGAGAGCGTTAGGTTCCGGACGACCGGGCGGCCCGCTTCATACTCGAAGAGGACGCTCTTGGCTTCGAAGTCGCCCTTGATGGTGTCGAGGTGGATCGGGTTTTCCGCTTCCGGCAGGTCGGTCTTCGCGTCGACGACTTCAAAGACGCGCTGTGCGGAGTCAATGCAGCTCGACCACCAGTTCGATACGCTGGAGAAGAAGCCGAGCGGCTCAAAGAGCATATTCAGGTAGGTGGAAAGCGTCATCAGAATACCGACGCTCATTTCGCCGCGGATGACGAAAACGGTGCCCACGCCGAACTGAACCATGTGCGCGACGCGCATGATCAAACCGACGAGCGGGTAAACGGTCGTCGTGGTGAGGCCGAGATGCGTCTGCGCATCGCGGACACGGCCGCTGTATGCGGAGAAGCGGTTGTTTTCTGCGTCTTCCTGCGTAAAGGCCTTGATGACGCGCTGACCGTAGAGCGCGTCGGAGAGCAGGGAGTGCATCCGGGAGCCGTGCACCCAGTTCACATGGTACATCGGGCGAAGGACGCGGTTGATGAGCAGGTAGGCGATGACGATCAGCGGGACGGCCATGATCACGATCAGCGTCAGTTTCCAGTTGATGAGGCACATCAGCGTCAAAACGCCGGCAAACGTGAAGATGGAGGTGGCGAGATACGGGATGCCGTAGATCAGGAAGTTGTAGATGTTGCCGGCGTCATCGTTGACGCGGGACATCAGCGAGCCGGTCTGCTTGGACGTATAGAAGCCGACGCCGAGACGCTGCATGGCGGAGAAGATCATGAGCTTCATGTCGTAAATGACGTTCGGCACGGTGCCCGCGATGTAGCGCGAGCGGAGGATGTAGACGAGGTTGTTCAAAATGCGGACGCCGATCAGCCCCAAAACGACAAGACCGATTTCGTGGAAGAGGTCAATGCCGAAATAGACGGTATTGCTGGTGTGCGACGTGGCCAGCACCTTATCGTAGATCAGTGCCGTCGAGATATACGGGCTGAGCACGGAGAAGCCGATGGAAAGCACCAGAAAGAGCATGATGCAGAGGATCTGGCGCGTATAGTTTTTGAATAGGCCGAGCAGGCGGAACGTCAGCGACGATTTCGAGAGACACTTCGGACAGACCTTGCGCGAAGGGTCCGGGTAGCGGAGACCGCATTTCGGGCAGAAGAGCTCCGGCTCTTCGCCGATGGGGCCGTCGTCTTTCTCGGTGGTGTTGCTGGTGGCGCGGTTCAGATTTTTGGCGAAAATTTCAAGCGCAGCCGTCCGGCCGATGGTGAAGTTGCAGAGCTCTTCCAATGTGCCGTCGGCGCGTTCGGAGACGAGGCGCGCGATGTCGATCATCTGGTCGACATCCAGATGGCCGATTTCAGAGAGCGGGCGCTCGGAAAAATCGGAGACGTCAAAGACCGGTTCCAGCCGCTTTTCTTTTTCCAGATGGATAACGTGTTCCAAACCGGTCATGACGTAGAATTTCTGATCGTCAAACGCGAGAATCTGGTCGGTAAAATGGTGATGCAGATCCATATCGCCCTTGACATACCGGACAATCTTGTCGGTATCAACGCCGCGTTCAGCAAAGCGGAGCGCGATGTGGGCGGGGAGCTTCGTATTGTTTTTCAAAACAGAACCACCTCTTTCGATAGGCGCCGGAGAAAGCAGGCGCAGCAAACAAAAAGCTGCGAATACACATTGTATTCGCAGCAGAAGCGCACGACGAGCCGCTGATGGAAGCGATCACAGCAGAATACAAAAACCCAATATTTCATTCCATAACGTAGGGGTGACATGGGGTTGCTGGTATGATGGACCTCCTGCGGGAGATGCGCAGGCGCAGACGGGCTGCACCTCCGTGAACTACTTGAATTTTATAGCAAACGGCCGGTAATGTCAAGCAAAACCTGAAAAAAAACTACCAAAAAAGTAGCGGACGCCGGAATCGAACTTGTACGAATCCGAAAAAAACAGCGACGACAGTTCAAAAAACATAAAATGAAGGGCCTGTACGGGCAAAAAGAGAACAAAAAAATCACTTTGAAAAATCGCCGGGCGGCATCCGCGCCGCACCCGCAGCGCAGACGGGCGCAGTGTGCAAACGGTTGAAAAAGGGGTCGAATTCTGCTATAATAAAACTGTTCTGCGAACAGCGAAAACGATTTGGAAGACAGGAGCACGTGATATTCATGAAGAGCGATCTTGCCATCGCCAGAGAGGCGGTTATGGCGCCGATTGCGGAGATTGCCGCGGCGGCCGGATTCCTGGAAAACGAACTTGAACCGTATGGAAAATATAAAGCGAAACTTGCCGAGGCGGCGTTTGCGCGGCTGGAAAACCGGCCGGACGGCAAGCTGATCCTGGTGACGGCGGTCAATCCGACGCCGGCGGGGGAAGGCAAAACGACGACGGCCATCGGTCTGGCGGACGCACTGGCGTCGACCGGCCGGAAGACCATGCTGGCGCTGCGGGAGCCGTCGCTCGGCCCGGTTTTCGGCATTAAGGGCGGCGCCGCCGGTGGCGGGTATGCACAGGTCGTCCCGATGGAAGACATCAACCTGCACTTTACCGGCGACATTCACGCCGTTACGGCGGCGAACAACCTGCTCTGCGCGCTGATCGACAACCACATTCATCAGGGCAACGAGCTCAGCATCAACAAGGACCGCGTCTTGTTTTCACGCGTTCTCGATATGAACGACCGGGCGCTTCGCTCGGTGACGGTCGGCTTGGGCGGCCCCAAGAACGGCGTTCCGCGGGCGGACAGCTTCATGATCTCCGTCGCCAGCGAGGTCATGGCGATTCTCTGTCTGGCGGCCGACCTGAAGGATCTCAAAAAGCGGCTGGGGCGGATCATTGCCGCCTATACGACGGACGGCAAACCGGTGACGGCGCAGATGCTCCATGCCGACGGGGCGATGACCGTGCTGCTGAAGGATGCGATTCAGCCGAACCTCGTGCAGACGCTGGAAAAAACGCCCTGCCTGATCCACGGCGGGCCGTTTGCCAACATTGCGCACGGCTGCAACTCCGTCCGTGCGACCCGGCTGGCGCTCAAAGCGGCGGATTATGTCGTCACGGAGGCCGGCTTCGGCGCCGATCTGGGCGCAGAGAAATTCATGGATATCAAGTGCCGGCTGGCCGGTCTGAAGCCGGATGCCGTCGTTCTGGTCGTTTCTGTCCGCGCACTCAAGTATAACGGCGGCGTCGCTAAAGAAAATCTGAAGACGCCGGACACCGCGGCGCTCGTCCGCGGGCTGCCGAATCTGGCGGCGCACGTCGAAAATATGCAGCGCTACGGCGTACCGGTGGTCGTCGCAGTGAACCGCTTTGAAACCGACAGCGACGAAGAGCTGGCTGCCGTCCGCGAGGCCTGCCGGAAGATGGGCGCCGCCTGTGAAATGAGCGAAGTGTTTGCCAAAGGCGGCGCCGGCGGCACCGCACTGGCGGAGGCGCTCTGCCGGACAATCGAAGAAAAACCGGCGGCATACCGGCCGCTGTATGAAGACGCGCTTTCCCTGCGCGAAAAAATCGAAACGCTTGCCAAAACGCTCTACGGGGCGGACGGCGTCGCCTATTCCGATGAGGCGGCCGCTGCGCTGGATGAAGCGGAACGCATGGGCTATGGCCGGATGCCGGTCTGCGTCGCCAAAACGCAGTATTCGCTGTCGGACGATCCGAAGCTCCTCGGCCGTCCGTCCGGGTTCACGCTGCACGTCCGCGGGATCCGCGTCTGCGCGGGCGCCGGATTTGTCGTCGTTCTGACGGGCGACATCATGACGATGCCCGGTCTGCCGAAAGTGCCGGCGGCCAACGCGATCGACCTCGATGAAAACGGGCAGATCGTTGGACTGTTCTGATCAAAATCAAAGACTCAAAATCAAAGACAAAAGGTGAGAAGTCTTATGACATACCGGGAAATCTCTGCGTCGCCCGAACAGACGGAGGCGATCGGCCAACGGCTGGCGGAAACGTGCCGCGGGCGCGTCGTGACGCTGAACGGCGGGCTGGGCGCCGGCAAAACGGCGCTGATCCGCGGGCTGGCGCGCGCGCTCGGCTATGACGGCATTGTGACGAGCCCGACGTTTTCCATCGTCAACGACTACCGCGCAGACGGCCGGACGGTGCTCTACCATTTTGATATTTACCGCCTCGATGAAGAGGGGCTTATTGACATCGGCTGGGACGATTATCTGGCGGAGGGCGCGACCATTGCCGTCGAATGGGCGGAAAACGCATCCGCGCTGATGCCGGACGACGCCGTGTCGATTGCAATCAGCGGCAGCGGGGAAGAACCCCGCGAAATCCAGGTGACGAACGCATAGAAAAAAGGGGACGGCTATGATCATTCTTGCATTGGAGAGTTCGGCGAAACCGGTCTCTGCAGCGGTGCTGCGGGACGGCGTTGTCGCCGCCTCGGAATTTGAAAACGCCGGGCTGACGCACAGCGTCACGCTGATGCCGATGACGGCGCGCGTGCTGGAAAAGGCGGGGATTGCGATGGCGGACGTCGACCGGATTGCCGTCGCCGCCGGGCCCGGATCGTTCACCGGTCTGCGCATCGGCGTCGGAACGGTCAAGGGGATGGCGTGGGCGGCTGAAAAGCCGTGCGCAGCCGTTTCCACGCTGCTGGCGATGGCGTACCTGCATCCGGGGTTTCCGGGCGTCGTCTGTCCGGCGATGGACGCGCGGCGGAGCCAGGTCTATACGGCGCTGTTTGATACGTCGGACGGCACCGTTAGACGGCTGACGAAAGACGACGCGCTGTCGCTTGCGGAGCTGATGCAGCGGCTGAAAGAAATCGGAAGGCCGGTTCTGTTCGTCGGAGACGGCGCAACGCTGGCCGCTTCTGCGGCGGCGGACGCCGGGCTGGACGTGCCGTTTTCCGTGCCGGAAGGCGACCGGGCGTTTCAGCGCGCCGACGGCGTCGCGCTGGCGGCATGGCACGCGCTGGCGGGCGATGCCCCGGACGGCGTCACACTGACGGACGGCGAACACCTGACGCCGACATATCTCCGGCTGGCGCAGGCGGAACGCGAAAAACTGGAACGGGCACAGAAACAGCAGGCATCCGGCGAAAAACCGTAATTCAAACGCCGAAACGGGATCAATGGGGGTGGAAACATGCGGGAAATCACACTGAACGACAATGACGCGGGCAAACGGCTCGACCGGTTTCTGGCTGCGTACCTGCCGCATCTTCCGCCTGCTCTGACGGCGAAGCTGATCCGCAAGAAGTTTTTCCGGATCAACGGCGTCCGTGTGACGGATCCGGCAATGCGCCTCGCATCCGGGGACGTGCTGGCGATGTACCTGAGCGACGCCATGCTGACGCCGCCTGCGGAAACCGAAGCGTACCGCTTTGTGGACAGCCGCCTGGAGGGCATCGTCTTTGAAGACGAAAACCTGCTGATCGTCGATAAAAAGCCGGGGCTTGTCGTCCATGCGGACGATACGAAAAGCCCGGACACCTTGATCGCGCGGATTCAGGCGTACCTGCGCGAAAAAGGCGCATGGGATCCGGCGGATGAGCATTCGTTTGTGCCGGCGCTCTGCAACCGCATCGACCGCAACACGGGCGGGCTGGTCATCGCAGCCAAAAACGCCGCGGCCCTGCGCGATATGAACGCCATCATCAAGGCGCACGCGGTTCAGAAGAGCTACCTCTGCCTGACCGTCTGCCCGCCGAAACCGGCCGCCGGGCGGCTGGAAAGCTATCTTTTGAAGAACGAAGCGGAAAACCGCGTCCGCGTTTTTCACAAGCCGGTGCCGGGCGCGAAATACGCCGCGACGGTCTACCGGACGCTGGAGATTCTGCCGAACGGCATGGCGCTCGTCCGGTGCGATCTGGAGACGGGGCGGACGCATCAGATCCGCGCGCAGCTCGCCTCCATCGGCGCGCCGCTGGCGGGAGACACCAAATACGGCCGCGGCGCCGGTGTCGAAGGCGGACAGGCGCTGTATGCCTACCGGCTGGATTTCAGCCCGCTGAAAGACGGCGGCACGCTTCAGTATCTGAAGGGCCGCGTTTTTTATGCCCCGGCGCCGGAGCTGGCCGGAACCGTCTACCGCCCGCCGGAAACGCCTTAGGGCACCGGCTGCGCGGCGTGAAACCGGGCGCGAGGAAACAAGAGCTATTGCGAGGATCGCATAGGATGACGGAGCAAGCCGTTTTCTGGATGGTGCTTCTTTGGATATCCTGCTGAATTTCAGAAAAAAAACGGGAATTTCGCGAAAACCCTTGACATTTGGGGGAATTCGATATATAGTATATATCGCGCATACGCGCGAAAAAACAACCTCGGAAAAGGGGGATGATAAATGGAAAAGGAACTGATACGCCTTGCCGACATCATCATGTCTTACGACGGCGAGGAGGTATTAAGATCTGTCAACCTCACGGTCAACGACAAGGAGTTCGTCACGCTGCTCGGACCGTCCGGCTGCGGGAAGACGACCACATTACGAATCATCGGCGGGTTTGAAACGCCCTCATCGGGCGACTTGTTTTTTGAAGGCGCACGCATCAACGACGTGCCGCCTTACAAACGCAAGGTCAACACCGTCTTTCAGCGGTACGCGCTGTTTCCGCACCTGAACGTCTTTGAAAACGTGGCGTTCGGTCTCCGGCTGCAAAAGCTTCCCGAAAAGGAAATCCGCAGCCGCGTGATGGAAATGCTCGAACTCGTGAACCTCCGCGGATACGAACGGCGGACGAGTACGACGCTTTCCGGCGGGCAGCAGCAGCGTGTCGCCATTGCGCGCGCCCTGGTATGCCGTCCGCGGGTTCTCCTGCTGGATGAGCCGCTCGGTGCGCTTGATTTGCGTCTCCGGAAAGATATGCAGGCCGAGCTGAAGCGCATTCAGCAGCAGCTGGAAATCACGTTCGTCTACGTCACGCACGACCAGGAGGAAGCGCTCGCCATGAGCGACCGCGTCGTCGTCATGGACAAAGGCGTCATCCAGCAGATCGGCACGCCGGAAGACATCTACAACGAACCGAAAAACGCGTTCGTGGCCGACTTCATCGGCGAATCGAACATCATCGACGGCGTCATGCTCGACGATTATCTCGTCGAATTCTGCGGCCGCCGGTTTCCGTGCGTCGACAAGGGCTTCGGCAAAAATACGCCGGTTGACGTCGTCATCCGCCCGGAAGACATCGACATCATCCCCTACGAAAGCGGCCACATCAAGGGCACGGTCGTTTCCGCGACGTTCAAAGGCGTCCACTACGAATTCATCATCGACGTCGACGGGTTCAAATGGCTGATCCAATCGACCGATTATCAAAGCGTCGGTTCGGAAGTGGCGTTCGTCATCAACCCGGAGGACATCCACATCATGAACAAGAGCGAATACTCCGGCGTCTTCGGCGACTATTCGTCGTTCAGCGACGAATATGATGAGGATGCAGCTTCGGCGGAGGCGGCGGAAGATGAAATCTAAGTGGTTTGCTTCGCCTTATATCGTCTGGATGGTGCTGTTCATCCTGATTCCGCTCGGCGCGTGCGCCTATTTCGCCTTCACCGACATCCACACCGGCCGGTTCACGCTGGACAACATCAAAGCCATCGGCGCCTATCTGCCGACGTTTGTGGATTCGCTGTGGCTGGCGGCGATTTCGGCGGTGATCTGTCTGGTGCTCGGCTATCCGGTCGCCTATGCGATTGCGAACGCCAAGCCTTCCCGCCAGCGGTTCATGATTCTGCTCGTCATGCTGCCCATGTGCATGAGCTTCCTGCTCCGCACGATGGCGCTCGTCGCCATTCTGGAGGACACGGGGCTTTTGAATCAGCTCTTTCAGGCGCTGGGCTTCGGCCCGGTGACGCTGATGCGCACGCCGGCTGCCGTCGTCCTTGGCATGGTCTACAACTATCTGCCGTATATGATTCTGCCACTGTACAGCGTGCTGGTCAAAATCAACCCGTCTGTCATTGAAGCGGCGCAGGATCTCGGATGCAGCAGCGGCAAGGTGCTGACGCGTGTCATGCTGCCCCTGAGCCTGCCCGGCATTGTTTCCGGCGTGACGATGGTCTTCGTCCCGGCGGTCAGCACGTTCTATATCTCCAAAAAGCTCGGCGGAACGGGCACGGCCATGATCGGCGATATCATTGAAAGCCAGTTCAAAACGACGTACAACATCAACGTGGGCGCAGCGATGTCGCTCTGTCTGATGGTGATCATCTTCATCTGCATGGGCATCATGAACCGGTTCACAGACAGTGACGATGTGAGCCTCTATTGAGCCGGAAAGGAGCCTGCATATGAAAAAAGCGTCTAAAATTATCACCGCGATCATCTTTATCGTCCTGTATGCGCCGATGCTGCTGCTCATTGCCGCATCGTTCAATACCGGCAAGGATCTGACGGTTTTTGAAGGATTCACCTTCGCGCAGTACGGCGAGCTTTTCCGCGACGGAAATCTGATCCGCCTGCTGCTGAACTCGCTCCTCATCGCGGTGCTGTCGTCGCTGATTGCGACCGTCGTCGGGACGATGGCGTCCATCGGCATCCACAACATGGGCCGCCGGGCGCGTTCCGTCGTGTTGACGGTGACAAACATCCCAATGACCAACCCGGACATCGTGACCGGTATTTCGCTGGCGCTGCTGTTTGCCTTTGTCGGCCAGCTGCTGAAAACGAACAGCGTGCTGGGCTTTTCAACCCTGCTGATCGCCCACATCACGTTCAACCTGCCGTACGTCATCCTGTCCGTCCTGCCGAAGCTGCGCCAGCTGAATCCCAGCATCAACGAAGCGGCGCTGGACCTCGGCTGCACGCCGGCACAGTCGTTTTTCAAAGTCGTTCTGCCGGAGATTCTGCCCGGCATCATCACCGGCGCCATGATGGCGTTCACCATGAGCCTCGACGATTTCGTCATCTCGTATTTCGTCTACGGCCCGGCGTTCCGCACGCTGCCGGTGGAAATTTACAGCTACACGAAAAAGCCGCTGCCGCCGAAAGTCTATGCGCTGTTTACGCTGATTTTCCTCGCGGTGCTGCTTGTCATGATCGTCATGAACCTGGTTGAAGCGCGTGACGACCGCCGGACCCGGAAGGCGGAAGCGGCGGCCAAAGCCGAACAGCCCGGGGCATAACCCGCAGCGGACAGCCCCAGCAAAATGAAGCCGGAAATCCCGGAATCACAAAAATCACCCAAAAACAAAATCACCAAAAAAAGGTAGGTCAAAACGAAATAAAATGAAAAAAGCAATTTCTCTGCTGATGGTCATCCTCATGCTTTCGGCGTCCTTTACGGTGTTTGCCGACGGCGACGATGCGGTTCCGCTCACGGGTGAAGTCGTCTATGTGTACAACTGGAATATGTACATCGCAGACGGCTCGGAAGGCTCCATCAACGTCAACGAGGAATTCACGCGGCGTACCGGCATCAAGGTCGTCTACGACATCTACGATACGAACGAGATCCTCTACACGAAGCTGAAGACGGGCGGCGCCAACTATGACGTCATCATCCCGTCCGACTACATGATCGGCAAGCTGGCCGAAGAGGATATGCTCGCGCCGCTCAACTTCGACAACATCCCGAACGCGCAGTATATCGACGAACAGTTCAAGAGCAAGAGCTATGACCCGGAAAACCGCTATACCGTGCCGTATACCTGGGGCGCTGTCGGCATCATCTACAACAAAAAGTACGTCACCAAACCGGTGGACAGCTGGTCGCTGCTCTGGGATGAAGACTACAAGGGCAAGATCCTGATGTTTGACAACAGCCGCGACGCCTTTGCGCTTGCGCAGCTGCTGCTCGGTCAGGACGTCAATACCACTTCAAAGGCGGATCTCGACGCCGCCAACCAGAAGCTCATCGATCAGAAGCCGCTGGTGCAGGATTACATCATGGACCAGGTCTTCAACACGATGGAGCATGAAGAGGCGTGGATCGCCCCGTATTACGCGGGCGACTATCTGACCATGGCCGACAAGAACCCGGATCTGGCCTTCTGCTATCCGAAGGAAGGCTACAACCTCTTCATTGACGCGATGTGCATCCCGAAAAATGCGCAGAACAAGGAAGCCGCCGAAAAGTACATCAACTTCCTCTGCGACCCGGAAATCATGGCGCAGAACCTGGAGTTCCTGGGCTATTCCGCACCGGCGACCGAAGCCAAGCAGTATATGGATCCGGAGACGACCGAAAATGAAGTTGCCTATCCGCCGGAAGACGTGCTGGCCCGCGGCGTCGCGTTTGAAAACCTGCCGACGGATACGATTCAGTATATGAACGACCTGTTCAGCAGCGTCAAAGCGTCCAGCAGCGGCTGGAGCCTCTACATCATGATTGCCATCGCCGTGCTGCTCGTCGCAGGCGGTATTGTGATGATTGTCCGCCGGAAAAAGCGGAACAGCTACTGATCCCCGCGAAAACAAAAACAAAAGCCCCCGCCGATTTTAGGCGGGAGGATCGCAAAACAGTGAATGGAGCGTATCGATACCGATACGCTCCATTTTTCATGCCAATATGCTGTATAACGGGAGGGTGCAGCCTTTTTGAATGATCCGATCAATTTGTCTGCACACACCACGTTTACCTGCTCCGTCTTCGCTGCGCTCGGCTGCCTCTCCCAGAGGGATGCCCGGCGCGCGGGAGGGGGCAGGCGCGGATTGCGGCGCGTTACTTCCGGCCGGTGGAGCCAAAGCCGCCTTCGCCGCGTTCGGTTTCATCCAGCGAGTCGCACGCTTCAAAGACCGCGCGGATGACGGGGGCGATGACGAGCTGCGCAATGCGTTCGCCGTCCGAGATGGTCTGATCGACGCCCGACTGGTTGTAGAGCGCGACCATGATTTCGCCGCGGTAATCGGCGTCAATCACGCCGACTTTGTTGGCCGGGGCAAGACCGCGCTTGGATGCAAGCCCGCTGCGGGCGTAGACGAACCCGGCGAAGCCCGTCGGAATCGCCGCGGCGATGCCGGTGTGGACGAGGGCGGTCTGACCGGCAGGAATGCACAGGTCAGACGCGAGGCAGGCGAACAGATCGGCGCCCGCCGCATCGGGGGAGGCGTAAAACGGCGCTCTGGCCGTCGGAAGCAGTTTGGTAAAGCGAACGGTTTCCATGATGTTCTCACAATCTCCTTGATTCAGTGTCGGACGGTTCATCGCGCAGAAACAGCGTCCCGACCGTCCATGGGTCGATCGGCGGCACCGTGACGACGATGTCGCCGTCCGCCTCGGCAATCGATTCCGGGCGGAACGTGCCGGATGGCGTCATCCAGACGAAGGTGCGGCTGGCCGGGCGGCGGATTCGCAGCCGGAGCGGAATCGACCGGCCGATGGTGCAGTTCAGAACGGAGACGCTTGTCGTCTCCATGGCGTCGTTTTCCCGCGGGAAGAGAACCGCCTGCTGGCGGCATTCGAGTATGGCGCCGAATCGTCTGCATCCGGCGGCATATTCGACGGCGTTCATCAGCTGATTCCGCCGGGCATAGCTGATGTTGTCCGACCACGGTTCGCGTCCGAAAACCGCCCAGCGCGCACCGGCATCCGTCGGAACGATGGCGGCAGCAATGCCGTACGGATAGGGGCCGTCCGGGTCTGCCGGAACCTCATCCCGGCTCGACGTCACATAAGACGTCAGCACTTCGCACCCGCCGCGGTCTTCGAGGCGGAAATTGTCGTTGATGCCGAATCCGCCGGTGAACCGGTCGGCAGACAGATTCCGGTTGATCGGGTGATTGGCGGCGGCTTCCGCAAACGCCTGCGTGTTCATCGGAACGGCACGCGCAGCCAGACGGCTGCCGAAGCCGCGGCGTTCAAGGGTGTCGAGCGATCGGCCGTCGGTCAGGACAGGCTGCGTCAGCAGGAAGTCGATGTCCGCATCCGAGAGCACCGCAGCGGCGCGGTGATGCAGAAGATAGACCGGCGAGGTCTGGCGCTTCATCCCGTAGGTGAGCGGAATCGCCGTCCGGGCCAGTTCAAGCCCCGCGGTATATGGTTCGCGGTTCCAGGCAAACGGCGCTTCGCCCGGCTGAAGCGGGCGCTGCCACATGGTGTCGGAGAGGCAGAGGCACAGCCCGGCGGGCTTGGTGCCGGCGTTTGCAGCGGCCAGCGCCTCCCAGTATGGGCGGTGCGCGGAAAATGCCGCAAAGAACTGCTCATGATAGGACATCGGCTCTTCCAGCCCCATGAGCATCGAATAGCTCATCGCGTTTGCACCGGCGGCGAGCATCAGGCTCGTCTCACAGCAGGTTCCGGCGACCGATTTGCCGTAGGCATAAAACGGCAGATTTTCGATTTCCGGGCGGATCTCCGTCACATCTTCGGGCAGCATGCTGTTCTGCCAGGCGATGTAAAACGTTTTTTGCAGCTGGTTCGCCGGGTTGTGATCGTCATAGGCGCCGCCGCCGGGGCGGGATTTCGGCGTGTGCCCAGTGCCGCGGCGGAACGCGTCGAAGATGTATTGGTAGCCATAGCCGGTGTAGCCGCCATGGGCGCAGTATTGCAGCCCCATGCACGTCTCCGGCGATATCTCGTGGATCGTTTTGGCAATCAGATATGCCAGATCTGCGATGCCGGAACGGACGAATTCGACCCAGCGCGCACGCCAGACCGGATCGCCGGTGTTGATGGCTTCGACAAGCGCCGGACGGTCAAACGAAGCGCCGTACCGCGCGTTGAACCGGGCGATGCAGGCGTCGCAGAAGCAGCCGAAATCGACCGGCGCGTGGTTCGTTGCGCGGATGTCGTCGTCTACCCAGACGCAGTGCGGCTTGAGCCGGGCATAGAGCTTCATCTCGGCCTCGACATACCGGCGGAAGTGTTCGCCGTTCCAGCAGAAGCAGTAGTCGGCGGCGGTTCCATCCGGCCCGACGATATGTTCTACGGGGGAACCCGGATAGACGAGCCCGGTGTTGTTTCGGAGGCACATATACTGGCCGTGGCCGATGGTATTTGAAATCTGAAGGGAGACGCGCAGACCGGCTTCACGCAGGGTCGCGGCTGTGCCGGTCAGTGTTTCAACGGTCTGACGGTGGACGTCGAGCGGGGGAAAGCCGTAATCAGAGGCAAGCCAGACTTCGTCGCAGCTGCCGGGGTGGCGGCGGACGACGTCGATAAACGCGCGGACAAAGGATTCGTCTTTTTGCAGGTCGGAACCAAAGCGCTGTGTCAGCATCGGAAAGCCCCTTTCGGTTTCAGGATGCCTTCATTATACAGGGTTTGAAGCGGAAATGCAAGAGGCAGTTATGCCCGCCTGCCGCGGTACATCGGCCAGCCGTACCGTGTGGCGCCTGCGCGGATGGGCGTGACGACGGCAGGGACAGCGGGTTTGGCGGAAAGGCGGATGCAGCGTGCGCGCCGTTCCGCTTTCCGGCGTGCCGCGCGCATTCTGGCGGTGAAGAAAACGGCGATCAAAAGAATCACAAGGGTCAGTTCCATGAATCATACCTCCAGCGGTCAGAAAAAAGAGACCGTTCATTTGTTCTGTCAATATGATACCACAACCCCCTGTCCCATAATCCGGACAATTGTTTGCGCTTGCAAAAATCATTGCCGCGTGGTATACTCTGAATGGCGAGGTGATTTGGAATGCATTGGTTTGACTGGGAAGGATTGATTCTGGATCTGCTGCTGCTGGCGCCGAATCTCGTATTCACCTGCCGGCACCGGGACGGATTTGTCAATCTGTATCACAACAAAGCAGTTGAATGCCTGGAACAGATCGGGCGGTTCGGCTGTTTTCTCTTTTTGTTTCTGACGCCGCCGGTCATCTGCCGGGGCGTCTGGTTCCCGCACGGAACGGCCGTGTGCCGGACGCCGTTTTTCAGGCGGTCTGAGCGGGTGGTGGTTTCCGCACCAACCCGGCGGACGGCAGGAGCCGCAGAATGGATCGGATTGTTCTGAAAAACTTCGCTGCTCAAAAACATAAAAACAGCGCACAATGCCATATCTTGGCATTGTGCGCTGTCTGACAGATTTGAAAAAAGGCTTATTCTGGCAGGACGCCGAGGCGTTCAAAGTAACGCTTGTGCTCAGCCTCGTATGCGTCGGAGAAGGCTTGGCTCGTGTGCTTCAATTCTGTGAGGTAGGTGTGGGAAATCAGCTCCGTGCCGGTGGCGTTCAGCACGGCGACGGCGATGTTGGAGCAGTGGTCGGAGATACGCTCGCAGTTGGTCAGCACGTCGGAGAGGATGAAACCAAGCTCCACGGTGCAGCGGCCTTCCCGCAGGCGGACGATATGCCGGTTTTTCAGCTCGGCACGCAGGTCGTCAATGACCTCTTCCAGCGGTTCAACGGAGGACGCCAGCTGCGGATCGCCGGTGACGAAGGCGTTCAGCGCGTTGGTCAGAATGTGCGAAACCGCGTCGGTCATGACGGCCATTTCGGCTTTGGCATCTTCGGAGAACGCGATGTTTTTCTCGTGCATTTCTTCCGACGCTTCCAGCAGGTTGACGGCATGGTCGCAGATGCGTTCAAAATCGCCGATGGCAGACAGCAGAAGCGAAACGGTCTGTGTATCGTGTTCCGACAGCTCGTGACCGCTGAGCCGGACAAGGTAATCGCCCAGCCGGTCTTCGTAGACGTCGGCCATGTTTTCGGATTCCTGAATGAACCGCGCCTTTTTTTCGTCATAGGCGGTGAGCAGGCTGATGGCGCTGCGCATGGTTTCACCGGTCAAATCCGCCATTTTCACAGTCAGCGTATGGCAGCGTTCCACGGCAAAAGCCGGCGTGGAGAGCAGGCGTTCGTCGAGCAGCTCGAGCTCTTCCGCCTCTTTCTTCTCCGGGATGAGCCGGTCGGAAAGCTTGACGAGCAGGTTGGAAAACGGGAACAGCAGCGCCGTGGTAAAGACGTTGAATGCCGTATGCACCAGGGCGATGTCTGCGGCGCTGGCAGTTTCCGTCAGGAAAGGCATGGAAATGAACGCTTTTGCCAGATAAAAGAGCAGCAGAAATGCAGCTGTGCCGATGATGTTAAAGAGCAGGTGGATGACTGCGGCGCGTTTGGCGTTGCGCGTGGCGCCACCGCAGGAGATCAGCGCCGTCACGCAGGTGCCGATGTTCTGCCCGCAGATGATCGGAATGACCGCTGAAAAACGGATCATCCCGGAGGCGGACATGGCTTGCAGGACGCCGACGGATGCAGAAGAGGACTGAATGATGGCGGTCAGCACGGCGCCGACCAGCACGCCCAGAAACGGGTTCGTGAACAGCGTGAACATTTTGGCAAACCACGGTTCGTTTTGCAGTGGTTCCACCGCGCTGCTCATCATCGTCATGCCGAAAAGCAGCAGTGCAAAGCCGAGCAGGACGGAGCCGAGGTCGTTGCTTTTCCGGCGCTTGATGAACAGAAAGAGAATGATGCCCGCAAAGGCGCAGATCGGGGCCAGAGAATCCGGCTTTAAGAGAGAAAGCGCCAGACTGTCGCCCTGGATGCCCGTCAGACTGAGAATCCACGCCGTGACCGTTGTGCCGATGTTGGCGCCCATGATCACGCCGACGGACTGCGAAAGCTTCATGATGCCGGAGTTGACGAAGCCGACGACCATAACCGTCGTCGCTGAGGAGGACTGAATGATGGCGGTCACGCCGATGCCGAGCAGGAAGCCCAAAAAGCGGTTGGAAGTCAGCCGTTCCAGCACGCGTTCCAGATGGCTGCCGCTCATTTTTTCGAGGCCGGTGCCCATGATGTTCATGCCGTACAGCAGGAGCGCCAGCCCGCCGGCCAGCGCGACGATGTCTGTCACTGTCATAAGATAGAATTCCTTTCTTGTTTCGCGGAACCTTCCGCGCGGGCCCTGCCCGTTTCTGAATGATTGTACAGCATGATTATAGCATACTTTCCGCATGAAATAAAATGGAAAATTCCCACAAGTTATCCCCCTAAAACAAATCGGATTTCCGGCGGCGGACGCCGAAAATCAAAGCAGGTGTAAGATGATGAAAGACGACAGCAAAAACTTCCAGCTTCGCACAGATGTCCGGGAAAACGGCGCCCTGCGCCGCAGTTTTGATGCTTTGGCGAAGAAAACGTTCGGGCTGACGTTTGAAGGCTGGTATCAGTCCGGTGGCTGGCAGGAAGATTATCTGCCGTATGCGCTTGCAGACGGGGCGCGCGTCGCGGCGAACGTTTCGGTGAGCCGGTGCCCGATGCGGCTGGACGGCGTCCGGATGCAGCTGGTGCAGCTCGGCACAGTGATGGTCGATGAGGCCTGCCGCGGACAGGGGCTGGCGCGCACGCTGATGGAATCCGTCTGCGAAGCGTGGAGAGACCGGTGTGACGGGATGTTCCTCTTTGCAAACGATTCGGTGCTGGATTTCTACCCGAAGTTCGGTTTTCAGCCGATGCAGGAGACGATTTTTGAGCGGGCAGCTGAGCAGCCGGGATCCAATCCGGCAAAGCGGCTGCGTGTGACACCGCTTTCCGTGCGGTCTGATGCAGATATGCAGCTTTTGCGGCGGCTGTTTGCCGCAGGCAATCCGTTTGCGCGCTTTGCGATGGCGGGCAACGAGGGGCTGATGCGGTTTTATGCGGAACAGTTTCTGAACGGTGGTCTCCGGTATCTGCCGGAAGCAGACATGGCCGTAATGATAGAGGAAGACGGCGATACGGCGACGGTCTGGGACTGCTTTGGCGGCGATGCGGTGCCGCTGGCGGAAGTGCTTGCGGCGGTGGTTTCGCCGGGAATCCGCCGGGTGCGGCTTGGATTTACACCGGCGGATCCGGCAGGGTTCACGGCGCAGCCGCTCAAAGAAGACGATACGACGCTGTTTGTGCGCGGAGATGCACTGGCGGAACGGCTGGCTTCGGCACAGCTGATGTTCCCGCTGCTGGCGCATGCGTGATGGGAGGCGGCTGCGGATCGCCTGCGGGTGTGCGCTGGCGGAAACCCGCTGTTCCACCTCATCCGGCGAAAGCAGTTTCCGCGGGAAACTGCTTTCGCCACCTTCCCCTCGTAGGGGACGCGGTTATGCCTGCGGCTGCGGGCGAAACAAAAAGGGCCTGCTGACATATCGTCAGCAGGCCCTTTCGGCTGTATAAGTTGTATTCGTGGCGTGCGCCGGGATATTTCGACTGGTTTCGGCCGCTTCAGAACGCGCCTGCGTGAGAGGCCGTTCTGGCGCCGTTTTTATTTCCGGCGGCCAGCGCTTTTTGCAGGTCATGTGTGCGGAGCCATTCGCTCAGGTAGGCCGCCGCAAAGGCGTCCCCGGCGCCGACGGTGTCGACGACGTCAACCGGCAGCGCTTCTTCGTGGAAGACCTCAAAATCGCGGCCGTAAGCGGTGGCGCCGCGGCTGCCCTGCGTGACGACGACGGAATGGCAGGGGAAATCGGAGAAGATGAACCGGGCGAACCGTCCGGCGTCCATTACCGTGTCGAAGAGCAGGAAGGAAAGCGTATCGACTTCATCGTCGTTGAGCTTGAGAATGGAGCTCCGGCCGATGGAAAGGGAGAGGATATCCTCATCATAATACTGTTTGCGCAGGTTGACGTCGAAGAAAGCCTCTGCCTTCGGCAGCGCGTCGAGCGCACGGTCCAGCGCTTCGGCGGTCACTTTGCTGCGCTTCTGCGCCAGCGTGCCGAAAACGACGGCGTCCGGCGCAAGGTGAATCAGCTCGGCGAGCGACGCATCCGAGAGCGTAATCAGATCGTATGCAACGTTTTCCGGCAGGTCGAAACGCTGATCGCCGTCCAGTTCCGGGTGGACGACGGCGGTTCCGGTCGGCTGGTCGTTGACCGTGACAAAGCGGCAGTCAACGCCGCGCTGTGCCAGCTCTTCAAGCGCCGCACGGCCGGGCTCATCGCGGCCGACTGCGGAGAGCAGGTACGGCGTTTCGCCGAGCTTTGCCAGATGAACGGCGACGTTCAGCGGGGCGCCGCCCAGATACCGGCGGCCGGGATAGATGTCGAAAAGCGTTTCGCCGACACAGAGAATTTTTGACACAGGCAGCCTCCGATCAGCCCAGACGGCTCCGCAGGATGGCCAGCAGCTCGTCGCGCGTGATGACGCGGACGGCGTTTGCCACGTTTTTGGCGCCGGCCGTTTTGTCGGCATACTGCACGCAGAGGTCGTCGGATAGGTGCAGATCGAGCTTCATATCGTCGCAGGCGCCGAGCAGAGCTGCAAGGCCGTCTGCATCGGCGACGCCGCAGAGCGCATAGACGCGTGCGGCGCGTTCCGGCGCAGCCTCCGCCATACAGCGGACGAAGTCGGGCAGGAAGTAGGCGTTGGCCTGACCATGCGGCAGCCCATGGTGATAGGTCAGCATATAGCCGGTCGAGTGGACGAACCCTGTCCCTGTGCGGGAGATGACCATGCCGGCCAGCGTTGAACCGTAGAGCAGCGTCTCCCGCGTCTGCATGGACAGATCGCGCGAGATGATGGAACGGATGCCTTTTTGCAGCAGCGCCATGGCTTTTTCAGCCAGCGCATCGGAGACCGGGTTGGCTTTCTTCATGAAATAGCCTTCGACCGCGTGGCAGAGCGCGTCGACTGCCGTACACATGGTAAACGAACGGGGCAGCGTCGCGGTATAGCGCGGGTCGCAGAATGCAATTTTGGCATACAGGTCGTCGCCGCCGATGGAGCGCTTGTTTTCAAACGCCGGAACGGTCAGAATGGCGTACGGCGTGACCTCACTGCCGGTTCCGGCCGTCGTGTTGACGGCGAGCATCGGCAGCGCAGGACGGCGCTTTGCCGTATAAACGTCTTCCGGCACGGTGATTTCCGGGTTGGCGGCAAACAGGGCGACCGCTTTTCCGGCGTCCAGCGGGGAGCCGCCGCCGATGGCCAGAATGAAATCGGCGCCGAAATCGCGGGCGATGCGTCCGCCTTCAAAAACCGTCGTGATGAGCGGGTTGGATTCAATGCGGTCGAAAATCTGATAGGCGATGCCGGCAGCCGTCAGCGCGGCTTCGGCGTCGGCCAGTGCGCCGCAGGCACGGGCAGAATGCTGCCCGCAGACGATCAGACAGCGGCTGCCGAACGCGGCATAGCCGTCAAAATCACGGAAACAGCCTTCGCCGGAGAGGATCCGGACGGGGTTGAAGAAGTCGATGTTCACAGAAAAAACGCTCCTTTTGCAGATCGGTACAGTGTCGTGCGGGAAAAACGGAAGCGGACGGCCTACAGCTGACCGCGTCCGGCAAGCATCCGCTGCTTGATCTCCCAGAGCGGGCGCGTCAGGTCAACATAGTAGTCGTGCGGGTTGTCGAAGCGCTTGACCTCGTCCCACAGGTGGTCAACGCAGTCTGCGGCGTATCTGCAGACCTCGCTGAGCGACGGAATGTCATAGACGAGCCTGCCGTTCTGGAAGATGGGCTGCAGGAGCTGCTTGACCGTGAAGTTGGAAATGACTTTTTTCTTCCAGGTGAATTCCGGATGGAACAGCTCAAACGGCTGTGATTCGTCGATGGTTTCGCTGTGCAGCGAGAGCACGTCGGCGATGGCCATGCCGTTCGGATTGTAGAAACGCCAGAGCTTTTTGAAGTGCGGCGTCGTGATTTTGGCGACATTTTCGGAGATTTTGATTTTCGGGAGAATCCTGCCCGCGCTGTCCTCCACGGCGCAGAGCTTATAGACGCCGCCGAAAACCGGTTCGCTGCGCGAGGTGATGAGCCGTTCACCGACGCCGAACGTGTCGATGCAGGCGCCCTGCGACAGCAGGTCGCGGATCAGGTATTCGTCGAGGGCGTTGGAAACGACGATTTTCGTCTTGGTGTAGCCTGCGGCGTCGAGGCGGGAACGAATGCAGCGGGTCAGATAGGTGACGTCGCCGGAGTCGATGCGGACGCCGGCCGGCGTGATGCCCTTCGGCTTCAGGTATTCGTCGAACACGCGGATCGCGTTGGGCAGGCCGCTGCCCAAAACGTCATACGTGTCGAGCAGCAGCGTGCAGTCGTTCGGATACGTTTCGGCGTAGGCTTTGAACGCTTCATATTCAGAGTCGAACATTTGAATCCAGGAATGCGCCATGGTGCCGACGGCTGGAATGCCGAAGAGGCGGTCGGCCAGTGCGTTCGAGGTGACCGGACAGCCGCCGATGCAGGCGGCGCGGGAGCCGTACAGCGCGCCGGCGAAGCTGTGGGCGCGGCGCGCGCCGAATTCCATGACGGCGCGCCCCTGCGCGCTGCGGGCGATGCGGTTTGCCTTGGTGGCGATGAGCGACTGGTGGTTGATGGTCGCCAGCAGCATCGTCTCCAGCAGCTGCGTCTGCGGCGCCGGACCGCGGACAACGACGAGCGGCTCGCCGGGGAAAATCGGCGTGCCTTCCGGAACGGCCCAGACGTCGCAGGTGAATTTGAAATCGCGCAGATAGGCGATAAATTCTTCGGAGAAGATGTTTTTTGAACGGATATAGTCGATGTCTTCCGGTGCAAAGTGCAGATCCTGAAGGTATTCGATGGCCTGCTCCAGCCCTGCGGCGATGGCAAAGCCGCCGCCGTCCGGCACTTTGCGGAAGAAGAGGTCGAAATAGGTGATTTTGTCTCTCATGCCGTGGTCAAGGAAACCGTTGGCCATGGTGAATTCGTAAAAGTCGGTCAGCATCGAGAGGTTGATGCCGTTGAGCATGCGATCCATAAAACAGGACTCCCATCTGTCCGGTTCGACGGGCCGGTTCATTTGCCCGTCGTGTCCGGGCTGCTGCGCGCAGAGACGGACGGACATAGTTTTTATCGATATTATACCACATCCGCAGGTGGGAAACAAGTCAAATATGCACAAGCAACCGGTCGAAGCGACGGCGAAAGCATAGATATCCGGCGAAAAAGGCATGAAACCAGCGCAAAAAACGGTCTCCCTGCCGCAGCAGGGAGACCGAGCGAAAACGCAGATCAGGAACGGCGAATGCCGGGGGCGGGCGGATAGATGCAGTCAAACGCCGTGACCGCGGTGGAAGCGTTGGCAGATGCCTGCACGGTGAACGTGTCTGCGTCCCATGCGGCGTGGAACGGGGCGTAGACCTCGCCCATGCCGAAGAAGATTTCCACCGACCCGCGGTCTCGGATCATCCGGAAGGAGATGGCCGATTCATCCGGCAGGAGCGGATACGGGAGGAAGCAGTCCGGTTCGCCGGTCTGGGAAATCCGGAGGGCACTGCGTTCGCGGCTGTAAGCAAAGCGGAATTCACCGACCTGCACGGCGCCGTCAAGCGCATAGCGGGCTTCGATGTCGGCGGCCGGCAGGGTGAACGAAATGGCCTGACTGCTGCCGACGGAAACCGGTTCGCCGACGTGGCCGACAGCCAGCTCCGGCGCAGGCAGCTGGCAGAGGCGCGGGCCGAAGCGCGTTGTTTTCAGCGTGACTTCCTGCGGGATGCTCTGGCACTGCGCAAAAGACGTGCAGCCCGGCGTGTCTGCGGAGAGCCAGCCCATCCGGAGGATGCGGCCGTTCGGGAGATTGCTGAAGCTCTGGTAGGCATAGGCGAAAAATCTGCCCCAGCCGTCTTTGGCTTCGTTGGCTGCGTGACCGTTGTACCGGTCGCAATACGGGTGCATTTCTTCGCTGACGGGATGCGCCGCAACCCAGTGATCCACCCGGTTGGGGTCGATCGGATCCGGGGTGAATTTTCTGCCGTCAAACGAGCCGAGCAGATAGCTGGTATCCCCGCAGACCAGCACGCCGACGTCCGGACCGGTGCCGTCGAGCTTCAGCCGGAAGAAATCCGGGCATTCATGCATGCCGTACATACTGTCGGTGTGCTCCCAGTGGATGAGATCCGGGGAGACATACCATTCATAGGAACGGTATTTTCCGTCTTCGAGGCGCCCAAGGCAGATCCGGACATAGTGCCCGGCATCGTCGTCCCAGAAAATCTTGGGATCGCCTCCGAAACCGGGATACTGTGCATTGCGCTGAAAGGTATGCAGCCGTCGGCGCTTTCATACAAGCCGTGGCTGACGCCGATGCAGGGGACGCCGTCAGACCGGCGGATAAAGGAACAGCCGGAAGCGGCGCCGGGCGCACGGATGACGGGATCGACCTCTGTCCAGTAGAAAAGGTCTTTGGAAACGGCGTGTCCCCATGTGCAGAGCTTCCATGTCGCGTGCGGATCGCCGGCCTGCTGCTGATAGAACAGGTGATCAGGCCGTCGATCAGAATCGGGCCGTTGGTGTCGTTGATCCAGCCGCGGACCAATGAAAAATGCACCCACGGACGGCAGGGTTCGTCATAGGCATCGATTTCGTCTGCAAACGCCGGATAGGATTCCAGACGGCTGCATTCGCACGGGGTCAGGACGGAAACGCCGCCCTCGGTATCCGGACAGGATTCCACAGAAACGGCGAGCGTGAGCCCTTCGTCTGCAAAAGACTGCGTGCGGATGACTTCGGCATAATCCTGTTCTTCCGGCGGGCAGAGCCGGGCATAAACGGCGTCGATGAGCGTGCCGCCGTGTTTTAAATTGACGCGGACCAAACCGGCTTTTTCAGAGACCGGCAGCAACAAAAACCGCTTGGCGGGTCCGAGTGTTCTCATAAGTTACTCCTTGCATCATGCTGCTGGGCGCAGCGGTGTCAGCCCCGGGCGGGCAGAATCCGCCGGGGGTGCTATATCATAACATATCCGTTTTGCCGTGTCAACGATGCGAAAAACGAATCCGCAAAAACAAGTTCCCCTGCGCCCCGCTCCTTTTTCTCTGCTTGCAGGCATCTCTTTCCAAACCGCGAAGAGGGGAAGCGGAATTTGTTCCGCTTCCCCTCAAAAAGACCTGTTTTCGGGTGAATTATGCGCCGAAGTAGCGTTTCAGCAGACCGGCGAAGGCTTTGCCGTGGCGGGCTTCGTCGCGGGCCATTTCGTGAACGGTGTCGTGGATGGCGTCGAGACCGGCTTCTTTGGCGAGCTTCGCCAGATCGGTCTTGCCCTGCGTGGCGCCGTTTTCGGCGGCGACGCGGAGTTCGAGGTTCTTCTTCGTCGAATCGGTCACGACTTCACCGAGCAGCTCGGCGAACTTCGCGGCGTGTTCCGCTTCTTCATAGGCGGCCTTTTCCCAGTAGAGGCCGATTTCCGGATAGCCTTCTCTGTGGGCGACTCTGGCCATGGCGAGGTACATGCCGACTTCGGTGCATTCGCCGTTGAAGTTCTGGCGGAGGCCTTCGAGGATTTCGGCGGAGACGCCGGCAGCGACGCCGACGGTGTGTTCGGCGGCCCAGCTCATGGAGCCGGTTTCTTCCTTAAATTTGGATGCCGGGGCTTTGCACTGAGGGCAGAATTCCGGCGGGGTATCGCCTTCGTAAACGTAACCGCAGACAGAACAGACAAATCGTTTCATGTGAAAAATCTCCTTTTGAATTGAATTTTGATTGATTTTGAGTTGTTTGATGCAGGAACAGTAGAAAATCGTTGCTTCCGGCGGAGTTATGCGGGGTCAGCGCTTCTTTGCGCAGTCCGGGCAGGTGCCGTAGTAGATGCACTTTTCGCTCTCCACGAGGAAGCCGCGGTCAAGCAGTTCCGGCGGCGCCTCTACCGCGAAGAACAGGTCGAGAATGCGGCCGCAGACGCCGCAGACAAAGTGCCAGTGGGGGGTGGTGTTGCCGTCGTAATGGCTGCGCGTGTCCTCGGTTTCCAGCGTCAGGATTTCGCCGTTGTCGGCGAGCTGGCGGATGTTGCGGTAGACGGTGCCAAGGCTGACATTCGGCAGGACTTCGCGCACCGCCTCATAGATTTGCTCGGCTGTGGGATGTGCCGTGGATGCGCGCAGGACGCTGAGAATGACGTCCCGCTGCTGAGAATGTCTCATGGATCGCCTCCAATCGAGTGATAATAAACAGTAATAAGAACTGTTACTGATGATATTATACCACATTTTCCGCGTTTGTCAAGCCCGGCGGCAAATTTTTTTTGGAGACGATCAAAAACGAAAAATCGGAACGGAGCGCGCAAAAATCATTGACGAAAGCGAGAAAAACAGGTATAATAGAAACAACACGAGAAAGAGAAACAGAGGGGGGAGCCTGAAACATGACAAAAAAACGGGTATGCGCAGGTGTGCTGTTCTTCGCAACTGTTCTTGTGACCGGTTCGATGGCGGATCCGAAGCAGGCGAAAGACCTGCTGCTTGCGGCGCTGCCGCTGGCGGCGGCGCTGACGCTGTTTGCCGCAAAAAACAAGGAAGGCACGGCGCTGGGGATGCTGCTTGCGGCGCTCCTCAGCCTTTGGGGGTCGGCTGCCAACATCGTCCAGACGGTTCGGAGCGGGGATGGGCTGAGCGTGAGCTATTGGCTGCTGATGCTGCTGCGGATCGCGTCGCCGGTGATGCTGGTGCTGACCGCATTCTGGGCGCCGTCGGAGGAATCGGAAGCGGGCGTCAGCCGCGCGAGACAAATCTGGTGGATTGCCGGTGCGGCGCAGGCTGTTTTTTCGGCGGCCGTTTCATTCAGCGTGCTGTATGTCTATGCGCCGCTGCTGGCGGAGCCGGAGGGGCTGGCATATCTGACGGTTCTGATTCCGTTCCTGTTCAGCGCCGCCGCAAAAACGGCCGCTGTTTTTCTGACGGGTGAAGCCCTCGCCGAAGGGACGGTCAAACGGGAGAAGCCGGTTCGAACGGATGGTTCTATCTCGATGACAAAGCATATCCTGCTGCTCATGCTGACCTGCGGTGTGTGGCCGCTGATCTGGATTTACCGCACGACGGCGTACCTGAACCGCGATACGCAGCGTCCCCGGCGGGATCCGCTGAATCAGATGCTGCTCTGCTGGTTTGTGCCGCTGTACCGCGTCTGGTGGTGCGGGACGAGCGCACGCCGCGCGGAGCGGCTGATCGACGGCGAGCCGATCACGGTGATCTGCGCGCTGCTGGCGCTTCTGCCCCTGCCGCTGCCGGAGATCATTCTGCAAAGCCGGATCAACGCGGCGCGCACCGCGCATATGCGTCCGCAAACCTCACGGGAGCCGAAGCCCAATGCGGACGGGAACTGGATCTGGCAGTCGGATCTGGCCAATGCACCGAAGACGCAGCGCTGGCAGCAGCCTGCGGACGCATGGATGAACGGCGTTGTGACCGAACCCGGCGAACCCATGGGAAGAAAGATCGAGCCGGAAGCGCCGGTTGTCCCCGCGGAGCCGGTCATACCGGATCTGCCGGTGATCCCGGCCGTGGCAGACGGTCCGGCGATGCCGGAGGCACCCGTGATCCCAACTGTGCCGGTGGTGGCGGATCTGGAACCGGTGCCGGCAGCCGCCGGTGCTGCGGAGCCGGAAGCGCCGGTCGTTCCGGCGGAACCGGTTATTTCAGCGAAGATAGACGGCGGATACGTCATGACTGGCGCAGACCTGCCGGAGGCCTATCGGGTGGAGCCGGATGCGCCGGTTGTCCCTGCGGAACCGGTCGTACAGGACGCGCCGCTCGGCATTGCCGACGAGCTGCGCAAATATCAGCAGCTGCTGGCAGACGGCGTCATCACGCAGGCGGAATTTGATGCGCTGAAAAAACGGCTGATCGGCATATAACGCCGCAGAAAAACGAAACAATCGAGGCCATCGACCGGATCTCCGGTCGATGGCCTCGTGCTGTATGCAGCGGATGTCAAGATGTTAGATGTTAAGTGGTTGGAACGTCGGATTCGGTGCGGTACCACTGCGCCTGTGCGGTAAACAGCCGGGCGTAAACGCCGTTGGCAGCAAGCAGCGATTCATGCGTGCCGATTTCAACGATTCTGCCGTGCTCCATGACGGCGATGCGGTGGGCGATGCGGGCGGAACCGAGCCGGTGCGTGACGAGTACGGCCGTTTTCCCGGCGGCAATTTCGGCAAAGCGGTGATAGAGGCGGGATTCCTCCAGCGGGTCAATGGCGGCAGTCGGCTCATCCAGGAAGATGATCTCGTGCGGGCGGCACAGGCCGCGGGCGATGGCGATGCGCTGCCACTGACCGCCGGAGACATCAACGCCGTCAAATGCGCGGCTGAGCATGGTGTCCAGCCCGTCAGGGAAGGTGCTGCTGTTGACGTCGACGCCGGCCTTCTCGGCGGCGGCGAGAATCACCTCGTCCGAAGGCGGTTCTGTGCCGCAGCTGATGGCGATGTTTTCGCGGAGCGTGAGCGGGTACTGCTGGAACTTCTGGAACACGGCCGACGTGTGGGCGAACCGTTCATCCAGCCGGAGCGTTTCGATCGGAACGCTGCCGATCAGCGCCGTCCCTTCCGTCGGCTCAAACAGGCCGGAGAGCAGCCGGACAAGCGTCGATTTCCCGGCGCCGTTTTCACCGACGATGGCGAGCGTTTCCCCTTCGGCGATGTGCAGGCTGACGCCGGAAACGGCCGGTTCGTCGCGGTCGGGATAGGTGAAGGAGACGTCCCGCAGTTCAAGGTCGAAATGCGTCGGGACGCCGTCGCCGTCGGGCATTTCGGGCAGCTCCATGAAATGGATGTAGCTGCCGATCGGCCCGGCATTTTCGCTCAGCTGTCCCAGCGTGTTGCCGACGAGCGATTCCATCAGGTCAAACAGATCGCCGACGGCGTTGAATACGGCGGCAAACGCGCCGATGGAAATCTCACCGGCGAGCAGCGCGTCGAACAGCAGCCACAAAACGCCACCGTAGCCGCAGAGCGTGAGCAGCGATGCGCCGACTTCAAACAGCATGGCCTTGCCCTTGATTTTGCGTTCCTTTTGAAAGAAAATCTGCCATGCCGCCGTATAGAGCGTGCGGAAGAAGTGGACGGCGCCGAGCAGGCGCGTCTCCTTGAAACTTTCGCGCTGGCACATGCTGCTGCGGTAATAGTTCCGCTTGCGGGTCAGCGGCGCCAGGATGTTTTTCATCTCCGTAAAATACTTTGCGCGGATGAACTGCGAGATCGCGAGCGGCAGGAAGACGAACAGCAGCGACAGCAGCAGAGCCGGCTTCAGCTGGAACAGGTACCAGCCGGTGATGATGAGATAGGGGAGGTAGTAGGCGGCGATGTCTGTCAGCATCATGACGACCCATGTGGTGCTGAAGAGGCCGTTCAGACTTTTTTCGACCTCGTCCAGCTGCGTGCTGCGCTCATAAGCGGTCGCAGGCAGACGGGCGACTTTTTCATGCAGCCGTTTTTGCAGGAACATCTGCGCCCGGCGGTAGTAGCAAAAGCTGGTGAACTGATTGCAGGTGCCCTGGATCAGCACCTGCAGCAGTTTCGCCCCGCAGAACAGCGCCAGCGCCGCCAGCGGAAGCGTGTGACCGCCGATGGCGGCGGTTGTGCGGTCGATGAAAAACTGATTGGCATACGGCTGCAAAGCGGCGATGACCGCAAACACCAGCGAGAGCACGACAGCGCCGAAATAGCCGAACGGCGTAGCTTTGACGACATAGGGGACGGCTTTTCGGATCAGGCGGAAGATGTTCATCGAATTGGACGGCTTCTGTTTCATATGTACCAGCTCCTTTGCGCGTCAAACATTTCGGCATACAGCCCGCCTGCGTGCAGCAGCGCATCCGGGCTGCCGCATTCGGCGACGGTGCCCTGGTCGAGGACGATGACCTGGTCGGCAAGACGGGTCGAGCCGAGGCGGTGGCTGATAAAGATTGTGGTTTTGCCTTCGGAGATGCCGGCGAATTCGTCATACAGGCGGCTTTCTGCCAGCGGGTCCAGGGCGGCGGTCGGCTCGTCTAAGATGTAAAACGCAGCGCGCGAGGCGATGGTGCGCGCCATGGCGACGCGCTGCCATTCCCCGCCGGAGAGGTCTTGGCTGGTTTCTTCCAGCTTGCCGAGCGGGTTGTCCAGCCCGAGCGGAAGACGCGCAATAACGTCGGAAAGCCCGGCTTTTTGGGCCGCTTCTTTGATCCGTGGGTCATCGCCCGCCATGGAGAGGTCCCCCAGACGGATGTTGTCGGCGAGCGTCAGCTGATAGCGGGTAAAATCCTGCGCGACGGTTGAAATCAACCCCTTGCGCACACCGTACGGGATGGTGCGCAGCTCTTGGCCGTTCAGGAAAATTTCGCCCTCATAGTTGTCATAGAGGCCGGAAATCAGCTTGGTGATCGTTGTTTTCCCTGCGCCGTTCGCCCCGACGATGGCATAATGGCCGCCGCGGTTCAGGCGGAAAGAGACGTGCGACAGGATGGTTTTTTCCGTGCCGGGGTAAGTAAACGAGACGTCCCGGAATTCAAGCGATTCAAAATCCGGCAGATCTGCGGCGACATCGTCGTCGCCGCCGGAGATTTCTTCCAGCGATGCAAACTTGGTCAGATCCTGATAGAATGCGCGCAGCTCGGAAAATCTGGAAATTGTGCCGCAGAGCCGCCAGGAAAGCGCGTTGGACAGGTTGAAGCAGGCGCCGGAGAGCGAAACGAACATACCAACCGTCACAGCGCCCTGAATCGTCGGGCGGAGCAGGAAGGCGGCCATCGCGCCGCCGACCAGAATGGTGAAGACGGTGCCCATCTGCGAGCGCAGCCACCAGTGCATGGATTCGCGCAGTTCCGAGGAATAGGCCTTGTCGGAGGCGTCAAGCCACATTTGATCGACCTGCGGCGTGAAATGGAAGAGCGTCCGCTCTTCGACGGCGCCGCGTCCGGTCAAACTGTCGGACAGCGCCCAAAGGCGGCGGTAGATTTTTTCGTTGCGGCGGGATTCGCGGTAGCTGGATTCGCCGCTTTTGTAGGCGACCCAGAAGAGCGGCACGGCAAGCACCAGCATGCAGAGCGCCGCCCACCAGATCTGGCGCGCCAAAACGAGCAGAATGCCGCCGACGTTCAACAGGATGGACATCGCATCGAGCATGGAGGTATACGTCTGCCACAGGTTGCGGCTGACGGCGTTGACGACGCGGTTCGTGAGATCGGCGGTCTCCTGATCCTCAATCAGGCGGTAGTGCAGGCGGCTGATTTTATCGAAGGTTGCAAGGTTGACCTGCAGCGTCCTGCGCTGGTCCGAGCGAAGCAGCAGCCATGTGGACAGCGAATTCAGCAGGATGGGCAGCAGCATCAGCGCGACGACGGCGGCAATCGGCAGCACGATCTGCGAGGAGGCAGCCGTTCCACCGGCAACGGCGAGCGACGTGTCGATGAATTTCGCGCTGGCGAGCAGCAGAAGCGTCGGCTGAAGCCCCAGAAAGACTTTCATCAACAGCTGCATCGATGCGGCGACCGGCACCATCTGGAAAATGAGCAGCGGCGCGTTCCAAATGGTGTAACGCTTGGGCTTGAGGTTGAGCATGATACCATCTCCTTTGTTTGATTCTCTTTTTTTGCTTGCGCGGTTCTCTCGTCTTGATTGCCGGGTGAAACACAGAATACGAAATAATAGCGCAATACAAACAACACAAATAAAAAATGCCGCATCTGAGGGAAAATGCTTGACAAAAAAATGAGGGTCTGATATAATAAAAACACCAAAAAAGAAAGAGGCGAGTGCTGTGGCAATCAAAAGCAACACCGAGACCCATACCGTCAGCTGGCTCAAAATGCTGGACGATGAAGGAAAGCTGAACAAAAACATCTCCATCCAGCGCAAGGAAGTCTGGGATGCTGAAAAAAAGAGCAATTTGATCATTTCCATGCTGCTGAACATCCCGATCGAAAGCCTTCTGTTTGAAGAAAATGAGAACAGCTATAACGTTCTGGACGGCAAACAGCGCACGCTGACGCTTTGCGCGTATCTGGCGGACGGATTTTCGCTTTCGCCGAAAATCCGTGTCCAAGAGATTGACGGCGTTTCTGTGACGGGGCTGAAGTATTCCCAGCTGCCGGAGGCGCTGCAAAACCGCATTGCCCAGTATCAGCTGGCGATCGCCATCCTGCGGCCGCTGGATTCGGAGGAGCGGGCGACCGTTTTCTTCATGCGCAACCAGGCCGTCGCGCTGACGAAAATCGACCTATCCCTCGTCATGCTCGGCGAACAGGCGATGAATACGTTTAACAACTTGTGCGCCCATCCGTTTATGATGGAAAAAATCAAGCTGACCGTTCCGGCGCGCCGGAAGCATGACGATCTGAGCATCCTGCTGCAATACCTGATCCTGCGGCAGCGCCCGGAAATGGGCTTCTCCGGCAGCGAAATCATGTCCTTCTGCGACGATATCAAGAGCGGCGAAGCACAGATTGAAGCAGATGCGATCCGCGCGGTTATGGATTATCTGAACACGGCGCTGACCGAAAAACGCCAGTATTTGAAGAAAATTCATGTGCCGGTGGTTCTGTACGCCGCGCAGGAAGCGATGGAATCCGGCGTGGAACCGGCGGTATTCGCCAACCGGCTGGACGAATTCTTTGCGTCGGCCTCTTCCAACATGGAATATGTCAGCGCCTGTACGTCCGGCAGTGCAAAACGCACCAACGTTCAGACGCGCGTCCGCGTTGTGACAGAGGCACTTGCATAAGACTCAAAAAATGCAAAAAATGCCCCTTTTGCGCGGGAACCGTGCGAAAGGGGCATTTGTCAAGGAACAAAAGAATCATTCATCATGAAAACAATCATGAACAATCATGAGAAACCATGTGCCTGCGTCAGCCTGCATACATCATACCACAAAATTCGACAAATGTCAATCAAAATTGAACCTATTTCGAAAAAAATGTGTCGCACGCAATGAAAAAAGCAAGCACAGAAAAACAAACAGAGAGGACGAATCAAGTTGAACGAAACACGTCGGAAAATCGGGACGCTGTTTTTGACGTTTTTGAAAATCGGCGCCTTTACGTTTGGCGGCGGATATGCGATGATCGCCCTGCTGGAAGACGAATTCGTCGAACGACGGAAATGGATGGATCAGAAATCCTTCGTCGATATGGTGGCCATCGCGGAGTCGACGCCGGGGCCTGTGGCGATCAACAGCGCAACCTACATCGGCTATCAGACGTGCGGCGTTTTGGGGGCGCTGGCGGCGACAATTGCCGTTTGTCTGCCGTCTTTGGCGATGATTTACGCGATTTCGCTCTTTTTGGACCGGTTTCTGAGCCTCGTTTACGTTGCCTATGCGTTCAAAGGCATCCGCGTCTGCGTGGTGTATTTGATTCTTTCGGCCGGGCTGAAGCTCCTGAAGGGGCTGGAGAAAACCGCGTTCAACGCCGTGGTTTTCTGTCTGACGGCTGGGCTGTTCATCGCGTTCAGCCTGTTCGCGGTCAACTTTTCTTCTATATATTATATCCTGCTCAGCGGGGCGGCCGGACTGGGCGTTTGCATCTTCCGGAAAAATATGCGGAAAGGAGCGCCGAAGAAATGATTTACGCACAGCTCTTTTTTGCATTTTTGAAAATCGGCGCCGTTTCGTTCGGCGGCGGCTACGCCATGATCGCCCTGATCCGTGAAACGGTGCTGGCAAACGGGTGGATGACGGAAGAGGCTTTTCTGGATTTCATCGCCGTTTCCGAATCGACGCCGGGGCCGCTGGCCGTCAACATGGCGACGTTTGTCGGCGCATCGCAGGGCGGCATTTTGGGGGCGCTGCTGGCGACGCTCGGCGTCATCCTGCCCGCTTTCGTCATCATTCTGCTGATTGCCGCAGTGATCCGCAGTTTTTTGCAGCATACGGGGGTTCAGGCGTTTTTGTCCGGTGTCCGCCCGTGCATCGCGGCGCTGATTTTGGCGACGGCGCTGACCATGCTGCTCGACACGCTGTTCGGCATCCAGACCGTCGGCAGCGGCGCAGCCGTCGACGGGCGCGCCGTCCTGATTCTGGCGCTGCTCGCGGCGGCGCGTGCGGCATGGAAGCATTTCCGCGGGAAAAAACCGTCGCCGATTGCCATGATCCTGCTTTCAGCCGTGCTGGGTATGGCGCTGTATGCAATCTGAATGGCTCAAACCGCCCTTTATAACCGATCGACAGAAAAATCCTGCCCATGCTTCGCATGGACAGGATTTTTGTTTTTTGCATTTTTCCGCGGGCTGGCTTCAGGACTTTCTGGAGCATTTCTCGGCGTCGATGGCGAGGACGAACATCAGCGCACACAAAGCGTCGCGCGGGTCGGAGACGTCAATGACGTAGGTATCCGTCCAGTTGAAGAGCTGCTTGGAGACGACGGCGACAGGAGCACCGTCTGCGCGGAGAATCGTATAGTCCCATTCCCAGAAATCGCCCTGAATGCGCCAGCCGTTGCAGTCAATCGAATAGCGCGGCTTGAAGAGCGATAATTCCTTGGCAATGCACCCCCAATAGCGGTTGCCGAGGTACAGCTCAAATTTCGGCAGGAACGTAAAAATGCGCTCCCGCACGGTGCCGAGTTCGGCGCCTGCGGCGTCGAAAATCTTCAGGCAGTGCCCCCAGGAGAGCTGACCCCGGACGGTATAGAGGACACAGCCGGATTCATCATAAATATCGTAGCTGTCGAACCACGAAAAAAAGCGCTGTTTGAAAAGCATCTTCACGTCAGGACCTCCCGCTGCAGCGGCTTCGCCCTTATTGGAACAGGGGCGCCGGCGAGGAAACATCCAGCCGGAACGGAATGTCCAGCATCCGCGCGACCTGGCGGCCAATGACTGCGGCCATCCGGGAGAAGCCGAGGTCGTTCGGATGACAGCCGTCGACGGTGCATTCGGTATAGAACGGCCCGTCGAACAGCGTTTCGCCGTCGATGAAGCCGACGCGCCAATCGCCTCCCGCCAGCGCGCGCGCATAGGCGTTCTGAATCACGAGGCGCGGGTTCCGGTCGCGGCGGCCGGGATCGCGGCAGAAGTCCGGCTTTGAGACAAACAGGAAGGGAATCTCCGGATGGGAGCGGCGGATCGCCTCATAGAGCGGCCAGAGCGTCTTTTCCAAATGCTCCGGCGACGGCGCATTGTGGTCATAATCGCAGACGAAGGCGGACATTTCCAGCGACGCCATGTAGTCGGCGATGACGGATTCGCCGCGGGCAGAGCCGGAGAAGCCGAGATTGATGTGGTCAACGTTCAGCAGGCGGGAAATGAGGTTCGTATAGGCGCAGCCGGGGCGAGAGGCGCATCCGCCCTGCGTGATGGATGAACCGTAGAAAACAACCGGTTTTTCCGCGCGGTAGCTGCCGCCCGGCAGAAGCGACGCGCCGGCTTCCAGACCGATGTAGAGTTCGCCGACGCCGCTGTAAAGCGGCATATGCAGCAGGATGTCGCGTTCATCGCCGGATTCAAACCAGACGACGCTCTCATAGCCGCCGCGGATATCGACGGGCGGGAAAAACGACCCGCGGTATCTTGCGGTCTGGCCGTCGGACAGATACAGGTCGAATCCGGCGGAACCGAGCGCAGCCATGTGCGGCATGACGCAGGGGTTGGGCATGACGACTTTCAGCGCGACAAAGCGGGAATTCGTCCGGAAGCGGATGCGGCCGCCTGCGGTATTGGTGTGCAGATGGGCGACGCCTTCGTTGGTTTCGGCGGCGATTGCTTCCGGCATCCGGCGGAAAACGCCTTCTGACAGCGGCTGATAGAGCCCGTACAGCTGGAACGCGCCGCATTTTGCGCTGCGCCAGTCGGTCGCGGGCAGATCGAGCGACGTTTCAACGCGCAGGTTGCGGTCGATGTCGCCGATGGATTTGACGGTCTGTTGATTGGACATGAAATACACCCTCCGTTTCCCGTTCATTGTATCACAAATTTGCACGGTTGTAAAGCATATGCGTGTATGATTGCTGACAGAAACGCATACGATGTATGGAAAATCTGGCCAAAAAGGAGCGGACAAAATATGATGAAGCAATGGGCGGACGCAGTGGGCAGCTTGTTCCGCGGCCAACGGAAATACCGTACGGCGGTGATGGGAACGGTCGGCCTGCTCTGCGTCTGTGCGATGGTGATCGGTCTGCGTGCCGGGCGCGTTTCCGCGGCCGCAGAAGCGCGCGACTTACCCATTTACAACGTGCAGCGCGACGACAAAGTCATTGCCATCAGCTTTGACGCGGCGTGGGGCGACGAACAGACGCAGCCGCTGATGGATATCCTGGCGGAATATCAGGTCAAAACGACTTTCTTTGTCGTCGGCGAATGGGTCGATAAGTATCCAGAACAGGTCAAAGCGCTGGCGGATGCCGGTCACGAAGTCATGAACCATTCCAACAAGCACCCGCATATGACCAAACTCTCGCGGGAGGAGATGACGGCCGAACTGAACGGCTGTAATGACAAGATCGAAGCAATTACCGGCGTGCGCCCGATTCTGTTCCGCGCGCCGTACGGCGACTACAACAACGCGGTGGTCGGCTGTGCGCGGGACTGCGGCATGTTCACCATCCAGTGGGACGTCGATTCGCTCGACTGGAAAGACCTGTCGCCCGCACAGATCCGGGAACGCGTCGTGCCGAAAGTCAAGCCGGGCTCCATCGTTCTCTTTCACAACGGCGGCAAACATACGCCGGAAGCGCTTCCGGCGGTTCTGAAGGCGCTCCAGGAAGACGGATACCGGATCGTTCCTGTTTCAGAGCTCATCTATCGCGATAACTATTCCATCGATCACGCCGGGACGCAGGTGCCAAAAGTTCACATCAACTGAAGCACATGACGCCGAACAGAAAAAGATGAATCCGGCAGGATTCGATAAAAAACAGCACGATTCTACAAAATTCGACAAACCGTCCGGTCGAAGAAAGTCGAGCAGCGAGAAAAAAAGAAACAAGATACCGCAAAACGGTGTTGACATTTTTTGCGGGATATGATAGGATATAAAGGAAGGGGCCGCTTGGCACATGGCGGCCGAAAGCGCAATCAAAAAGACCGATTCGAAGGGAGAATCAACATGAAAAAGCATAGACACATCCTCTGCGTGATTCTTGCAGTGTTGATGCTGGCGGCGTTGTTTGCGGGCTGTAAAGGCAAGGATGACGATCAGGGGAAGACACCGGCGTCAACCATCGATGCGGAGCAGCTGAAGGGGTATCAATTTACCATCATGGGCACGGGCGATGTTTTCCCGAAAACCAATGAAGATGGTACATACGCAAACCAGAACGCACAGGAGCTGGCCGAAAAGCTGGAAGACCTGGAAGCGCGTCTGGGCATCACGATTGAACAGCTGGATTTTTCGGGCGACAAGCTCGAACAGGTAACGGCTGCGGCCGTCAGCGGCCTGAAAATGGCCGACCTGCTTTATATGCGGCAGAACGAATTCTGGCCGGCGGCAAAAGTGAACGCACTGCTGCCGGTGGACGGCGAACGCCTGATCAACGCCGGCTTAAACTGCACCGATGAGACGCGCTGGTATCAGCCGGCCGTCAACTGGACGAAGCTGTTTGGTCAGACGTGGGGGCTCCGCGTGGCCAGCAAATATGTCACTGCGCCGACAGGATATTTTGTGACGTTCAACAAATCGTTGTGCGCCAACGCGGGCTACACCGACCTGTATACGCTCGTGACCGAGAAAAAATGGACGTGGGACGTTTACCGTGAAATCGCCAGAAAGGCCACCAAAGACACCGACGCCGACGGCGTACCCGATATCTGGGGCACGGGCGCGACCGCATGGGGCAACGAAGCCATTTCCAACGGTCTGCAATTCGTCGGCGAGGTCAACGGCAAATGGGTCGCCACCATCGATTCCGACGCCGGCATCCGCGCATTGCAGTTTTTGTATGACATGAACTACGGCGACGGCACGCGCATGGATGAAAGCTCCGGCAAATGCCGCGAAGCGTTTGCCAACGGCTCCATCGCGTTCAACTGGACCACAATGGGCAACATCAACGGCCCGGGCAGCGTGATTTACGAATCCAACCACGACTACGGCATTGTGCCGATGCCGATGGGCCCGGATGCGGACCGGTACTATTCCATGACCAACGACCTGGATGCATTTGTCATTCAGCCGGCGAACAAGGAGCTGGAAAAAGCGGTCGCCGTGATGAACGAATGGGCGCTGATCGTCAACGATACGAAGTCGTATCTGGAGCTGCTCGATGACGGCCGCTGCCGCACCGAACAGGATAAACAGATGCTGATCGACTACGTCATTCCGGCCTATGCCGTCAACATGGGCAAGATGAGCAGCGAGATCTGGGATATCGTCGACGAAAACGACGATGAACGCGGCATTATCAGCGACGTTTCCTACGGCGGATTTACCCCGAAACAGGCCATCGAAGAATGGAGCGGGAAGCTGAACGCCGCGCTGGATGCATTCTTTGAACAATAAAGTGCAGCCCCGCATGGAACCTGCAAAAGACAATTTTTCTGCATGTGCCGTCGGAAACAGGAGCAAAACGAAGAGACAGAGAGGTCCGGCCGGAAAAATAGCAGTTTTCAAGCAGAAACGGCTGAAAAAGACGAAAAACCATCTTGACAACCGTTTGCGAAGCTCTTATAATAAAATCATGGCTTCCACCAGCCTGTGGAAATCTCCGGGCTGAGGCGGCTGCCAGAACAGGGGGCATGCCCCCCAAAATCATTCATCAGGAGGAGAATCATGAAAAAACACGCGAGAATCTTGGCTCTGCTGCTTGCTGTCTGCATGATCACGGCGGTTTTTGCCGCATGCTCGAACAACGACGACCCGAAGCAGACCTCAGCTACGACCCCGAAATCGGGCGACACGACCACGCCGGTCTCTGAACCCGACGTGACGACCCCGGCGCCGCTCGACGTTTCCGGCTACACGTTCCGCATCATGGGTTCAAACGATGTCTTCCCGAAAACGAATGAAGACGGCTCCTATGTCAACCAGAACGCACAGGAACTGGCTGAAAAACTGGAAGATCTCGAAGAAAAACTTGGCATTACGATTGAAAAACTCGACGGCGGCAGCCTCGAACAGGTGACCACGGCGGCGCTGAGCGGCGACCTGCTGGCTGACATCATCTGGATGCACCAGCAGGGCTACTGGCCGGCAGCGAAGCAGAACGCGCTGCTCCCGCTCGACGATGAAAAACTTGTCAGCGCGGGCCTGAACTATGCCGACGAAACGCGCTGGTATCAGCCCGCCGTCAAGTGGACCGCGCTGTTCGGCAAAACGTGGGGCCTCAACGTCGCCAGCAAATACGTCGCTGCGCCGACCGGCTACTTCGTGACCTTCAACAAGGACATCTGCGCCAGCGCAGGCTACAACGACATGTATCAGCTCGTCCGCGACAAGAAGTGGACGTGGGACGTTTACCGTGAAGTCGCCAGAAAAGCCACCAAGGACACCGACAGTGACGGCGTGCCCGATATCTGGGGCACGGGCGCGACCGCATGGGGCAACGAAGCCATCTCCAACGGCGTGCAGTTTGTCGGCGAAGTCAACGGCAAATGGCAGATGACGATCGACTCTGACGCCGGCATCCGCGCCCTGCAGTTCCTGTACGACATGAACTACGGCGACGGCACGCGTCTGGACGAAAGCTCCGGCAAATGCCGCGAAGCGTTCGCCAACGGCACGATTGCATTCAACTGGTCCACGATGGGCCACATCGACGGTCCGACCAGCTCGATTTTCGGCGCCAACCACGACTACGGCATCATCCCGATGCCGATGGGTCCGGATGCCACCGAATACTACTCCATGACGGACAACAACAATGCGTTTGTCATTCAGGCTGCGCACAAGGATCTCGACAAAGCCGTCGCGATTCTGAACGAGTGGGCGCTGATCGTCAACGACACCGAGTCGTACCTCGACATTCTGGATGACGGCCGCTGCCGCACCGAAGAAGACAAGCAGATGATGGTCGAGTACATCTTCCCGGCATTCACGCTCAACATGGGCAAGATGAACGATGACGTTTGGAGCATCGTCGACGAAAATGACGACGGCCGCGGCATCATCAGCGACGTTTCCTACGGCGGCCATACGCCGAAGCAGGCTGTTGAAGACTGGAGAGACGCGCTGAACGCAGCACTCAACGACTTCTTCGATCAGAAATAAGCTGCTTTTCCAACGGCAAACCAAAGACCGCGGGGTTTCCCCGCGGTCTTTTTTTCATGAGGTGAAGCGGACAGGCTTGTGCCGGACGGCGAAATCTGTGGTATAATAAAAATGCTTTGGGCAAAAACAAGCCAAAAAACGGAGGAAAACAGATGAAAATCCTGCTGGTTGAGGATGATGCGGCGATTGTCGGCAATCTGACCGCTTTTTTACAGCGCGAAGGCTTCGCAGTGGATTCGACGCCGGGGCAATCCGGCGCCATGGCAAAATTGGCGGAGGCGTCCTATGACCTTGTGCTGCTGGACATTTCCCTGCGCGACGGCAACGGGTTTGCCGTCTGCTCCTACCTGCGGGAACATACGGACACGCCGGTGATTTTTCTGACGGCGTCCGGCGATGAATACAGCGTCGTCGCCGGGCTGGATATGGGCGCAGACGATTACATCGCAAAGCCGTTCCGTCCGCGCGAGCTGGTGTCGCGCATCCGCAGTGTGCTGCGGCGCAGAGGACGCACGCAGGCGGCGTTTGAAGCGGGCGGCGTGCGCGTGGATACGCTGAAGGGAACGGCCACAAAGCATGGCGAAGAGCTGGCGCTTTCGGCGCTGGAGTACCGCCTGCTGCTCGTTTTCCTGATGAATCAGGGGATCCTGCTCACGCGGGAACGCCTCCTGGAAGAGATCTGGGATGCCGCCGGCGGCTTTGTCAACGACAACACGCTGACGGTTTACATCAAACGCCTGCGTGAAAAGATCGAAGACGACCCGCAGAACCCGCAGATTATCCGCACCGTGCGCGGAATGGGCTACCGGGTCGGCTGAGGAGGGGGCAATGCAGTTGTTTCGGAATCCTTCCGTGCGGCGCGGAGCCGTTTTTTATGCGGTGCTGCTGGCGGCCGGCGTATGCATCGGCTGGCAGATTGCGCCTGCCTGCGCCGCTTTGGCAGCCGCGCTTTGCATGGCGGCGGCGCTCTTTGCGTTTGTGTCGGCGCGCAGACGGTATGCGCGCATCGCAGCCCTCAGCGCGGATATCGACAGCATCCTGCACGGCGCAATCGTGCCGCTGACCGCCTATGAGGAAGGCGAGCTGGCCATCCTGCAAAGCGAGCTGGAAAAGCTGACGGTGCACCTCCGCGAGCAGGCGGAACGGCTGGCCTGCGACAAGGCTTATCTGGCCGATTCCATCGCGGACATCTCGCATCAGCTCCGCACACCGTTGACATCAGTCAACTTAATCGTGTCGTTTCTGTCACAACCGGATCTGACCAATGAACGCCGCCTGACCCTGACCAAAGAGCTGACCGCACTGCTGACGCGGATCGACTGGCTGATTGCCGCGCTGCTGAAGCTGTCCCTCCTCGATGCGGGCACCGTGCGGTTTGCGGCTGCGCCGGTTGCGGCCGCAGAGATCATCCGTCAGGCGGCGGAGCCGCTGCTCATTCCGATGGAGCTGCGGGACATCCGCTGGACGGTTTGCTGTGCGCCGGAAACACAGATGACTGGCGATCTGGCGTGGACAGTCGAGGCGCTGGGCAACATCCTGAAAAACTGCATGGAGCATACGCCCGCGGGCGGTGAAATCTGCGTGACCGCCGAAGAAAACGCCTTATACACCTCCTTCTGCGTCGAAGATACCGGTTTGGGCATCGCAAAAGAGGATCTCCCGCACCTCTTTGAGCGGTTTTACAAAGGGCGGGACGCCGGGGCACAGAGCGTCGGCATCGGTCTGGCGTTGACCCGGAAAATTGTGGAAGCGCAGAACGGCACCGTCAAGGCGGAAAACCATTCCGGCGGCGGCGCGAAATTCACCATGCGGTTTTATAAAACCGTTGTCTGACGCGCCGGGTGACAAAACTGTCACTTGACAGTCATGTCCGCGTCACGGCGGGGGCGTATACTATCGGTTGTCAGAAAATCGGAGGGTGATTGATATGGAAATTCTGCGTGTCAGCGGGCTGACCAAAATTTACGGTTCCGGCGACAACGAAGTACGCGCGTTGAACAACGTCTCATTTTCGGTGGAAAAAGGGGAGTTTCTCGCCATCATCGGCCCGTCTGGGTCCGGGAAATCGACGCTGCTGCACATTTTGGGCGGCGTTGACCGGCCGACGTCCGGCCATGTATGGCTGAACGGCGTCGATGTCTACGCACAGAACGATGAACAGCTTGCCATTTTCCGGCGGCGTCAGGTCGGGCTGATCTACCAGTTTTACAACCTGATTCCCGTTTTAACAGTCGAAGAGAACATCACGCTGCCTGTTTTGATGGATGGGCGCAAGGTCAACCGGGCCAGATTGACCGAGCTGATCGAGACGCTGCACCTGACGGGGCGGGAACGGCACCTGCCGAACCAGCTTTCCGGCGGCCAGCAGCAGCGCGTTTCCATCGGCCGGGCCATGATGTGTGCGCCGGCCGTCGTGCTTGCAGACGAACCGACCGGCAACCTCGACTCCGCCAACAGCCATGAGATCGTCTCGCTGCTGAAGCAGTCGCATACGAAATACAACCAGACGCTGATCGTCATCACGCATGACGAATCGATCGCCTTGCAGGCCGACCGGATCATTGCCATTGAAGACGGACGCATCACGCGGGATGAGGTGAACCGGAAATGAACATCCTGAATCGCGTCACGCTGAAAACGATGGCGAAAAACCGCGTTCGGACGGTTGTCACTGTGATCGGCATCATCCTATCTGCGGCGATGATGACGGCGGTGACGACGTCGATTGCCAGTTTGCAGCAGTTTATGGTGCGTTTGGTTCGGGCGGAAACGGGCGACTGGCACGGCGCGGCGTATGGCTGTGAAGCATCCGATGTGGAACGGATCCGCACAGAAAAAGGCGTTTCTGCACTGGGCGTCATCCGGCGCGTCGGCTATGCGCCGCTGGAAACGGTTGAAAAGCAGACGAAGCCCTATCTCTTTATCGGTGCAATCGACGAAGGGACGGAAGACGTGCTGCCCATTCATATCACGGATGGCCGCCTGCCGGAGAACGGGCAGGAGCTGATTCTGCCGAAGCATCTCCGGACAACCGGAAAAATCCGCCATGCAATCGGCGACCGGCTGACGCTTTCGCCGGGCGGCCGTCTGCTGGACGGTGTCGCGCTCGGCCAGCAGGATCTGCTGCAAGCGGGCGAAACGCTTTCCGCCGGGGCCGAGCGGACGTATACGGTGGTCGGCTTTTATGAGCAGCCGGATTTTGAACGCCGGAATGCGGCGGGCTATACGGCGCTGACGCGTTCAACCGCGGCAGACGACGGCGAACCGGTTGACCTTTATATCCAGATGAAGCATCCGTCCGCCATTCACAGCCTGCTGCAAACGCAGTTTTCAAACGTGCAGACGCGGACAAACAACGATCTGCTCCGCATGACCGGCAGCAGCCGGGATGCCAGCTATAACGCTGTGCTCCGCAACATGGGCGCCATCCTGATTGCCATCATCGTGTTTGGCTCCATCTCGCTGATCTACAATGCGTTTTCCATCTCGGTCAACGAACGGACGAAGCAGTTTGGTCTGCTGGCCTCGATCGGCGCGACGCGGCGGCAGCTGCTGCGCGGTGTCATGACGGAAGCAGCCGTTTTGAGCGCGATCGGCATTCCGCTCGGCTTGCTGAGCGGGCTTGTCGGCATCGGCCTGACGCTGCACTTTACGGGGCGGCTGTTCAGCATGTTCATCGCGGTCGGCGGCACGGAAGCGCTGACGCTCGTGATTTCGCCGGAAGCGTTGGCAATTGCCGCCGTGATTGCCCTGATGACCGTCTTCATCTCCGCCTATCTCCCGGCGCGCCGTGCGCTGAAAATGCCTGCCATTGAGGCGATCCGGCAGTCGGCCGACGTCGCCATCCGCGCCCGGCAGGTCAAAACGTCGCGCCTGACATACTGGCTGTTCGGCTTCGAGGGGATGCTGGCGAGCAAGAATTTCAAACGCAACCGCAAAAAATACCGTGCAACGGTGCTCTCGCTCTTTTTGAGCGTGGTGCTGTTCATCTCGGCGAGCAGCTTCTGCGATTATATGCGCAACGGCACTGAGATGGTGGCGGAACAGCCGGATTATGACATCCAGCTGACGTTCCCGGTGAAATCGTTCGATCAGCAGGCGCTGAACAAAATCAGCGAAACGCTGACCGCGATTCCGGAAATCACCAGCAGCGTCCACTATATCAAAGTCTCATACCCGCGCCTGAACGAAGTGCTGACGGCGCCTTCCGACGCGCTGTCGGCGGAAGCCGCACAGTTCCTCCGGCCGGATGGCGCCGACGCGGTGACGCTTTCGATGAACGTCTGCTATATCGAAGACGCCGTCTATCAGGCCTATGTCAAGCAGCTTGGGCTGAATGAATCCCGCTTTACCGGCGGCAGTGCGGAATGCATCGCCGTCGACGACATGAGCTTCTACGATACGACGATCCAGAAATACCGGTCGGTGCGCATTTTCGATGCCAAACGGGTGAATGCCGAACGGGAAACCGTCCGGAACATGCCGGGCTATACGTTCATTGGCCGGGAGACGGAAAACGGCGAAGACTTGTATCTGTACGAAAGCAATGGCGAAGCGCGGAACGTGATGAAGCTGCACAAGGGGGAAGCGGTGATTTCGACCAGCCCGCTGACGATCGGCGCCGTGACCCAAGACGCGCCGGGGTTTTTGGCAAATGCGGCGGCACTGATTCTGCCGCTCAGCGCGTACCAGCCGGAGGCATCGGCGGATGACCCCGGTCAGGCGGTGTTCTGCTTCCATGCGGATGATTACCGCGCCGCAGCCGACGCGGTGTGGGAAGCGGCGGATGAGATGAATCTGCCGGAACGCAAGATACAGAATGCCGCAGAAAACACGGCGGTGATGCGTGCGCTGATGACGGTCGTCGATGTGTTTTCCTATGGGTTCATCGTGCTGATTTCGCTGATCGCACTGGCGAACGTCTTCAACACCATCTCGACGAATATTGCGCTCCGGCGCCGGGAGTTTGCCATGCTGCGCTCCATCGGCATGACGCACAGAGGCTTCCGCCGGATGATGAACTATGAGTGCATTCTCTACGGGCTGAAGGGGCTGATCTTCGGCGTGCCGGTTGCCTGCGGCGTGACGTACCTGATCTTCCGTGCGCTGTCCGGCGGCGTGGTGCTGCACTTCTATATCCCGTGGTACAGCATTGCCATTGCAGTCGGCAGCGTGTTTGCCGTGGTGTTTGCGACGATGCTGTACGCCATGCGGAAGGTCAGCCGGGGCAGCACGATTGAGGCGATCCGCTGCGAAAACATCTGAGCCGTCCAAACCATCAAAACCATGCAAACCATCCGAAACATCCGAATCATCTGAACCAAGCCCCCGGAAAAGCGGTTGCTTTTCCGGGGGCGCTGTGGTATAATCAAAAAAACAAGTGAAGGGTGAACAGGATGAATCGACCTTATGGATTGTTCGGGTGGATGCGTCAATCGCTGGACGGGGCGGACTGGCATCTGACCTATGTCGAAAACCGGCAGCTTCGTGAAGACGGCAATTTGGACTGCGGTACGATTGCATCGCTTGCGGCGGCCGGATACCCGACGGTTCCGGCGACGGTGCCGGGCAACATGGAACTCGATCTTTACCGCGCAGGCGTCATTGAAGACCCTTACTTTGGGGTGAATCCGATCCGCTGTCAGCGGCTGGAATCGCTGCACCTCTTTTACTGGCGGCGCTTTCAGGCGGAACCGGGCGATGCCGGGCAGGAAACGACGCTTCTGTTTGAGGGCATCGATACGGTGGCGGATATCTGGCTGAACGGCCGGAAACTTGCCTCCGCAGACAACATGTTCATCGAACAGGAGATCCCGGCGGACGGCCTGCTGAACGGGGAAAACGAACTGGTGGTACACATCCGCCCGGCTGTCATCGAAGCGCGGAAAGCGGAACCGGCGCCTTTATACGGCGCATTGCCCTATAACTTTGACGCGCTCTATCTGCGCAAAGCGGCGTCCATGTTCGGCTGGGACATCATGCCCCGGTTTGTCTCCGGCGGAATCTGGCGGAGCGTCTGGCTGGTCAAAAAGCCGAAGACGCGGATTGACGATCTCTTCTGCTTTACCTGCGGCGTCGATCTGGCGCATCAGTCGGCATCGCTCGGCGTCTGGTTCAGCCTGAAAACCGACGCAGACAGTCTGGCGGCCGATACCCTGACGGTGGAAGGCGTCTGCGGTGAAAGCCGGTTCACACATACCGGCCGGGTCTGGTTCACCTCCGGCCGGTATGTTGTCCATGTTGAGAACTGCCGATTCTGGTGGCCGGGGTCGAGCGGCGCGCCGGATCTGTACGACGTGACGGCGACGCTTTCGCGCGGCGGCAAAGTGATCGACCAATGCACGCTGCGCACCGGCATCCGCACGGTCGAGCTGGAACGCACCAGCACGACCGACGCAGAAGGGCACGGCGCGTTCTGCTTCCGGATCAACGGCAGACGCATTTTCGCCATGGGGACGAACTGGGTTCCGCTGGATGCATTCCATTCAAACGACCAAAACCGCCTGCCGGACATCCTGCCGATGCTCACGGATCTGAACTGCAACATCGTCCGCTGCTGGGGCGGAAACGTCTATGAAAGCGAAGGGCTGTTCGACTACTGCGACGCGCACGGCATCATGATCTGGCAGGACTTTGCCATGGGGTGTGCGATCTGCCCGCAGGATGAATGGTTTTTGCAGGCGATCCGCAAAGAGGCGACGGCCATCATCCGGAAATACCGCAATCATCCGTCGCTTGTTTTGTGGGCGGGCGACAACGAGTGCGACTGTGCCTACGGATGGAACGGCATTCATTTGGATCCGAACACGAACCGCATCACGCGGGAGGTGCTGCCGCAGGTGCTGCAAGCGCAGGATTTTACACGGCCGTATCTGCCGAGCTCGCCGTATATCGACGAAGAGGCGTTTCGAACCGGCCGCCCGACGCCGGAAGACCACCTCTGGGGGCCGCGGGACGCATTCAAAGGCAGCTACTATCGGAATACCGTCGCGCATTTCGCCAGCGAGACCGGCTATCACGGGTGCCCGTCGGTCGAATCGCTGAAGCGTTTCCTGTCCGAGGATCAGCTTTGGCCGTGGTATGACATGATGGACGGCGAACGCCAGGTCCGGCCGGAATGGCTCGTACATGCGGCTATGATGGAGTTGAACCCGCACGGCGAGTATGCCTACCGCATTGGGCTGATGGCGAATCAGGTGAAGGCGCTTTTCGACTGTGAACCGGAAACGCTGGCGGATTTTGCCGCGGCGAGCCAGATTTCGCAGGCCGAAGCGAAGAAGTATTTCATCGAGCGGTTCCGCCTCAGCAAGTGGCGCCGGACGGGGATCATCTGGTGGAACCTGATCGACGGCTGGCCGCAGATTTCGGATGCGGTCGTCGATTATTACGGCAGCCGGAAGCTGGCGTACGACTATATCAAACGGTCGCAGCAGCCGGTCTGTCTGATGTTTGACGAGCCGGATGATGAAGGGTTCGCCGCGCTCTGCGCGGTCAACGATACGCCGCACGATGCTGCGATCACCTATCGGATTTCCGACGCGCTGACCGGCGAAACGCTCTGCGAAGCCGTCGGTACGGCGCCCGCCGATGAAAGCCGGGTGCTCTGGCGGATGCACACGGCGCCGGACGAACAGCGGTTTTACCGGATCGAGTGGACCCTGCCGGACGGCACAACCGGCCAGAATCACCATATGACCGGGCTGAAAAACGTCCATCTGGAAACGTACCGCGAGGCGCTCCGGCGCTGCGGCTTCCGCACGGTTTGAAGCGCGAAACGTACAGATATAAAAAAAGCGATGACGCAAAATGGTACAGCCGCATAAGGATGTTTTTTGACAAAATGAAACCCGCCGAAAAGGATTAACTCCTTTTCGGCGGGTTATTTCTTTTAGCTCGACAAACCGGGATTTGTCGTTACCTTATTCTTTTTGGCTATTTTACACTTTTTCTCCAACCGTCGATCATCGCCTTAATCTCATCGTCACTCATTTTTTTTGCGATGCTCCACGATAAAGGAAAATGCTCTTTGACAAACGCGCCGAAAGCCGTATTGTATTCGGACGTTCCGAACTTCAAAAGACGTTGCTGATGAATCGCGCGTACCATATCACACTCTATAATCTTTTCTTTTTCTTCTTTATTAAGCGACCCATACGTGCGCAAAATGACGCGACCGTCCGCGATTCTTTTTCTTATTTCTTCAAACACATCGTCTATCACGGTTTCTTTAGACACGTTCACCGGTACCTCGGAGTTGTACACTCCGGCGATATGCGTAGGGTGGATACACATATCATCAACGCACTCGTAAATGCTTCCGGAAAGTCCTTTTATAAGGTCCGAAAACTGATTATCATACCATTCAGTATAAACGACAGTGCCCAGATCGTTTTCATTGAACGTGACAAATTTGTATGGACGGTTCCAGATGTAAAACAGCGATAGCGTTTCATTTGGGGTCAAATAGACGACCGGATTTTTTATCGTATTATGAGCCTTTGAGTATGGCAAAAGTGTTTTGATACCGACAACTGCAGAACCATGATAAAAAATACCTGGAGACACACTTTTGTCTGTCATGTTTACCTCCTCGTGAGTTTTGTAATATACAAGTACTTATCCTCACAAATTCTGATTTGTCTACACCCATAACGAGCATCGGATTTTGCCGTACAAAATCTATATCCGAAAAACATCCTTATCACACGCCGGCAAACAGCGTCATCGCTTTTTTGGGTTTGAGAGAAAATGCTACCGGTCTTCGCGGAAATAGGAGAGGCCCAGGCTTGCAGGCGGCTGATTTTCGCGTTTTTTGCGGATGCTGACGGCGACGAGAACGAGAATCGTCACGGCGTAGGGCAGCATTTGGAACAGCGGCAGCAGCTGCATTGGCACGTTGATGTAGTTGTAGAGGATGTACAGCGCGCCAAAGAGATAGGAGCCGAAGATGGCGACGCACGGCTTCCATGTGGCGAAGATGACAATGGCGATGGCCAGCCAGCCGCGGTCGCCAAAGCCGTTGTTCGACCAAATGCCGTTCGTGTAGTCCATGATGAAGAAGAGGCCGCCGAGACCGGCGATCATGCCGCCGATGCAGGTGGCAACGTATTTATACCGCGTGACGTTGATGCCGGCGGCGTCTGCCGTGGCCGGATTTTCACCGACGGCGCGGAGGTTCAGCCCCATGCGCGTCCGCTTCAGAAAGAGACCGGTCGCAACGGCCAAAATGACCGCCAGGTAAACGAGAAAACCGTAGGAGAAGAAGAGCTTGCCGATGGGGCCCATGCGGTCCGCGAACGGCAGCGTCGTTTTATACGCCTTTGCAATTTTGACGAGTGCAAGGTACGGCACGTCACTCTTGACGACTTTGATGAGCGAGCCGCCGAAGAAGTTGCCGACGCCGACGCCGAACGTGGTGATGGCAAGCCCTGTGACGTTCTGGTTGACGCGCAGTGTGACCGTCAAGAAGCAGTAGAGCAGGGAGACGAGCAGAGCGCCGAGCAGACAGCAGAGCAGCGGGATCAGAATCGCCAGGAAGGGGTTGATGGCGGCTGCGTTGGTCTGATAGAAGAAACCGCCGATGACGCCGGAGATGGCACCGATGTACATGATGCCGGGGATGCCGAGGTTCAGGTTGCCCGTTTTTTCGGTCAGGATTTCGCCGGTGGCGCCGAATAACAGCGGCGTCCCCTGGAGGATGGCGCGCTGGATGAAGCCGATGATGATTTCCATATCAGTTTTCCTCCTTTGCCGCAAGCTTTTTCCGGTGGTTGATGTGAACGCGGTAATTGATGAAGAACTCGCAGCCGATGATGAAGAAGAGGATGATGCCGGTCAGAATGTCGGAAAAGTCGCCGTTCAGCTGGAACTTGGAGGTGAGTTCGTCGGCGCCGCGGGCGAGGAAAACGAGCAGCAGCGTCGTCAGAATCATGCTGAGCGGGTTGAACTTGCCGAGCCAGGAGACCATGATGGCGGTGAAGCCGCGGCCGTCGACCAAGTTGGAGTCGATGGAGTGCGAAGCGCCGCCGACGAGCAGAAGACCGGCGATGCCGCAGATGGCGCCCGACAGCGCCATGGTGCGGATGATGACTTTTTTGACGTTGATGCCGATGTAGCGCGCCGTGTTTTCGCTTTCGCCGACGACGGCGATTTCATACCCGTGCTTGCTGTAACGCAGGTAAATGTACATACCGATGGTCAGCAGCGCGACGACAACGATGTTCAGCAGATAATCGACGCCGAAGAGATCCGGGAACCAGCCGTGCGACAGCAGATCGGGGCCGACGACGTTGGAGCCGGTTTTATCGGCGACCTTCAGGAAGTATTCGATGAGCTGAATCGCGACGTAGTTCATCATCAGGGTGAAAAGCGTCTCATTGGTGCCCCACTGCGCCTTGCAGAAGGCCGGAATGATCCCCCAGACGATGCCGGCCAGAACGGCTGCGGCGATCATGATCAGGATCAGCGTCCAGTCCGGCACCTTGCCGCCGAAGGTGAACATGCAGTAGGCGGTTGCCAGACAGCCCATCAGCGTCTGACCCTCGGCGCCGGTGTTCCAGAAGCGCATCCGGAAAGCAGGCGTCACGGCGAGGGAAATGCAGAGCAGGATGGCGATGTCGTGGATGGTGACAAGCGTCCGGCCTTTGCCGAACGCGCCGTGCAGAACCGTGGCGAACAGGGAAAGCGGGTTGTCGCCCGTCAGGACTTTTGACACAACGGCGCAGACAGCCAATGCAAAGACGATGGCCGCGGCACGGATCAGAATCGACGTTTTCAGCGGGACGTTGTCGCGCTTGGTGATATAAATGAGCGGTTCGCGCGAGTGCTGTTTGGATTTATGCATGTTCGTGTCCTCCTGCCTTGGTCATCAGCAGACCGATTTCCTCTTTGGTGGCGGTGCGTCCGTCGACGATGCCCGTCACGCGGCCGGCGCCGATGACCAAAATCCGGTCACAGAGCGCAAGCAGCACGTCGAGGTCTTCGCCGACGAAGATGACGGAAGTGCCTTTTGCCTTCTGCTGATTGAAGAGGTGATAAATGAGGTACGACGAGTTGATGTCCAGTCCGCGAACCGGATAGGCAGCCATCAGAACGGTCGGTGCAGAGGCGATTTCGCGGCCGACGAGCACCTTCTGGACGTTGCCGCCGGAGAGGCGGCGAACCGGCGTCGAAACGCCCGGCGTCACAACGCCGAGGTCTTCGATGATGCGGTCGGCGAGTTCACGCGGGGACTGACGGTTCAAAAATGCGGAACGGCCTTTGCGGTAGCTGCGGAGCATCATGTTGTCAATGATGTCCATGTTGCCGACAAGCCCCATGCCGAGTCGGTCTTCCGGGACGAAGGAAAGGCGCACGCCGAGTTCACGGATCTGGATCGGCGTCTTGTCACGCAGATTTTCGGTTTTGCCCGTTTTCGGGTCTTCATAGAGGATTTCACCGGATGAGAGCGCCTGAAGCCCGGCAATGGATTCAAGCAGCTCGCGCTGGCCGGAGCCGGCAATCCCGGCGATGCCGAGAATTTCGCCGCTCCGCGCGGTGAAGGTCACGTCGTTCAGCACCTGCACGCCGTCGCGGTTGACGCAGTTCAGCCCGCGGACGATCAAACGGTCTTCCGGGTTGACCGGGTCTGCACGGTCGATGTTCAGAACAACTTTTTTGCCGACCATCATTTCCGTCAGCTGCGATTCGTTCGTCTCGGCGGTGTTGACGGTGCCGACGTATGCGCCCTTCCGCAGGACGGAGACGCGGTCAGAAAGGCTCATGACCTCGTGCAGCTTATGCGTGATGATGATGATCGACTTGCCGTCGTCGCGCATGCGGCGGAGGACGGCAAAGAGCTTGTCCGTTTCCTGCGGGGTGAGAACGGCCGTCGGCTCGTCAAGGATCAGGATATCGGCGCCGCGGTACAGCACCTTGACGATTTCAACCGTCTGTTTTTCCGAAACGGACATTTCGTAGATCTTTTTCCGGGGGTCGATGTCGAAGCCGTAGCGGTTGGAAATTTCGGAAACGCGCTGCATGGCGGCTTTCAGGTTGTAGCGTGCACCGTCATTGATGCCCAGCACGATGTTTTCGGTGGCGGTAAACACGTCCACCAGTTTGAAGTGCTGATGAATCATGCCGATCCGGTAATCAAAGGCGTCGCGCGGGGAGTTGATCAGCGCACGTTCGCCGTTGACGAAAATTTCGCCTTCATCCGGATGGTAAATCCCGGCGACCATGTTCATGAGCGTTGTTTTCCCGCTGCCGTTTTCGCCGAGGATGGCTAAAATTTCGCCTGCCCGGACGTCCAAGTTGACATTCTGATTCGCGACGACCTTTTCGCCGAAGCGTTTCGTCACGTTGCGTAATTCAAGCGCGTTCACAAAAAACCCCCTAAGGAAGGAAACAACACGCAGAACCGTGCCGCCTCCAAAACTGTCATATAAAGGCAAATGCACAAGGGGGCATACAAGCCCCCTTGTGTATTTGAGAGAATTTCACGCGGTGATTTCCGTCAGGAAATTATTCGCCGAAATTGGTGTTCAGGTTGGTGACGCCGTCGATGATGATGTCGAAGTACGGCGCAGAACGGAAGAGGTGCGCATTGGATTCATCGAAGTAACCGTCGTGGATGACGTTCGTTTCGCCGGTGAAGTCGCCGTCAACGTCGGCCAGGTACTCGGTGAGGTGTTCGCCGTTCATCGTGAACGCGTCGGTGGCGAAGACGTGCAGCGTGCCCGCTTCAAAGCCCTTGATGGCTTCCTGGATCTTTTCGGCCGTGCCTTCGGCGGCGACGCCCATGTTGATGCCGGTCAGAACGACGGAGTTGGCTGCGATATCGCCGCACCAGTCGGTGTCAATGGCTTCGCCCTTGATGACGGATTCGATGATGTACTGGAAGTACGGTGCCCAGTTGATGGCCGAGGAGATGATGAACGTGTTTTCGCCGGCGGAGTAGGTGCTGCCGTTGTAGGAAACGTTCGGAACGCCGGCCAGTTCGCAAGCGGTCGGAGCGCCCAGGGAGTCAGCGTGCTGGCTGATGAGGACGCACTTGTCTTTTTCGATCAGGGACGTTGCAGCTTCCTGTTCCTTGGCCTGATCATACCAGGAACCAGTGTAGCGGACTTTCATCGTTGCGCTCGGGCAGACGGAACGTGCGCCGAGGAAGAAGGAGGTCATACCGGAAACGACTTCCGCATAGGTGAAAGCGCCGACGTAGCCGATAACGGCCTGATCCGCGGTGATTTTGCCGTCCGCGATCATTTCGTTGAGCTTCATACCAGCGGCGATACCGGCGAGGTAACGGCCTTCATAGATGGAAGCAAACGCGTTGTGGAAGTTGGCGATTTCGGCAAACTTGGAAGACGTGCCGGTGGCGTGGCAGAACTGGACATCCGGATATTCCAGAGCAGCCTGCTTCATGAACGGTTCGTGGCCGAAGGAGTCAGCAAAAATGATTTTGCAGCCCTTGTTCTTTGCGAGGTCAACAGCCGTGTCATAGCATTTGCTGTCTTCACCGATGCCGGTGACGATGACGACCTGTTCGTCCTTGAGGCCCATGCCCTTCTGAGCGGACTTCAGCGCCTGGATGAAGTTGTTGTCGTAGGTGGAGTTTTCATCATGCAGGCAGATCATGCCGATTTTGAAATCATCCGGGATCTGCACAGTCGTGGTGATTTCCTTGCGGGGCAGGATGTCGTCAGAGACGCCCTTTTTGTCGTTGTCCGTCGTGCCCGTGGAGCAGGCTGCGAGGGACAGAACCATGAGTGCTGCGAGAACGATTGCAAGAAGCTTTTTCATTTCTCTTCCTCCGTAGTGAGTAGATATTTTAACCGCCCCCGGCGGTTGGTGAACGATCCGAAATGCTGGGGCTTGAAAACAGACGCAGGGTCAGCAGAAGGTGATGGCGCCGTCGTCGCTCATGGAGGCGACGCGCGCGAGGCTTTCCACACGATATCCGCGGGCGCGCACGCTGCTGCCGCCGTTCTGGAAGGCTTTTTCGATCAGGATGCCGGCGCCTGCAACGGTGCCGCCGGCCTGTTCGACCAGGCTGATGAGCCCCTGAAGCGCCTCGCCGTGCGCCAGAAAATCGTCAATGATCAAAACGTGTTCGCCGGGCTTCAAATAGTCTTTGGAGACGAGGACTTCGTTGACGTTGCCGTGCGTATAGGAGCGGACGGTCGCAGAGAAGACGTTGTCGGGCAGGTTGGACGTTTTGGATTTTTTGGCGAACACCAGCGGCACATGGAACGCGTGCGCGACGAAGCAGGCGGAAGCGATGCCGGAAGCTTCGATGGTGAGGACTTTGTCGACGCGGGTGCCTTCGTACAGGCGGTGAAACTCTGCGGCGAGCTGCGCCATCAGGTCAACGTCGATCTGGTGGTTGATGAAGCTGTCCACGCGAAGCACGTTGCCCGGTGCGACCCGGCCTTCTGAACGGATGCGATCTTCCAAAAGCTGCATAGCGCTGCCTCCGATTGATAGATTTTGAAGAAAAAAGAAAAGGGAAA
>CAJLFQ010000007.1 GCA_905205975.1 uncultured Eubacteriales bacterium
GTATGAAGTTTTCCTGCGCCGGAACCTGTTTGACCCGCTCGATATGCCGGATACGACCTTCTTCCCGTCCGACGATCAATGGGCCAGAATGACCGCCATGCACAACCGTGTGGACGAGCAGAATCAGGTCATCCCGATGGAAAAGCTCACCTTCGGCGATTTCCCGCTGACCTACACCTGCGGCGGCGCCAGCTTGACGTCATCGCTGACGGATTATGCGCACTTCGCCGAAATGCTGCTCCATGACGGGCAGTATGGCGGCCGCCAGATTCTCACGCCGGAAAGCCTTGCCGCCATGCAGCTGCCGCGGATTCCGGAAACCGTTCCGGGCGTCAGCACCACGGAAACATGGGGGCTTGGCGTGCGCGTCATCAAAAATCACGCGGTTCTCCCGCGCGGCTGCTTCGGCTGGAGCGGCGCCTACGGCACCCATTTCTTCGTGGATCCCGAAAACCGCCTGTATGCCATTTACATGAAAAACTCCTACTACGACGGCGGCGCCGGTGCAAAAACCGCCAACGAGTTTGAAGAAGACGTTGAAAGCGCCTGCATCTGAATATTCAAAAAAACTCAAAAGCCGCCTGCTCAGCTGAGCAGGCGGCTTTTGAGTTTCGTGAATGACCGGATAACCGCAGTATGCGTTGTTCATTGCACAGGCAGCTGCGGAAGTCATTGGGCATTTTTCAGAAAACCATAGATAAAATCCAGATAAAAAAAGAGTATTCACTGTCGGCAAAGACATGAATACTCTTTTTTGGTCCGAGTGGCGGGAGTCGAACCCACGGCCTCTTGAACCCCATTCAAGCGCGCTACCAAGCTGCGCTACACCCGGATGTACGCATTTCGTACATTTGATATGATACCACATCCGGCAAAAAAAATCAAGAGGTTCTGTTGAAAAAAGCGGATTTTCTTTCTCTGTTTCCCGGCGACGCGGCGTTTATGCCGCCGCTGTGCGCATCTGCGCGGCGGTTTGAGCGGCCGTCAATCCGGCTGTCCGCTGCAAATCCGAGCGTAAACGTCCTCCGGGATCATCGGGACGGCCAGTTTTGCCATGGTTTCCGCATCAACTGTGCCGTCGGACGCATATGCCCTTCCCGCCTGCCGAACCGTTTCCAGAAACGGTTTCGTGACGGAGACAGCTTCCGGCGCATTGAACATCGGCGCCTCCGGAACGGTCAGCATCAGGCTGTCTGCACCGAACATCAGCCGGAACTGCATCGTTACCGCTTCAAAGTTGTAGCGGGCGTTTGGGAATCCGCAGCCGCAGATCATCGCGTAGCGAAGGCGGCTGTAATCCGTCTGTGCGGTGTGTTCATAACGGTCGCCGTTTTTCTGCATTTTTATGCTGTTCAGCGGCAGCGTCCGGTCGATCAGCCCCTTGAGCGGCGCAGGCATGCCGTAGCAGTAGAGCGGAAAGCTGAACAGCAGCAGATCGCTGGACAGGATATCCGCCAGAATCTGCTTCATATCGTCCTGACAGACACAGCCGCCGCCGCGCATACAGGCGAAGCACCCCCGGCACGGCTCAATCACCCGGTCAATCGGGCAGATGGTCTGCACCTCGACCGGCAGAACATCGCGCATGCCGTCGAGAAAAGCGCGCGTCAGGCGCATGGTGTCGCTCTGTTCCCGTTTGGGCGAACCGTTGATGAGCAGGATTTTCATGAATTCTGTTCCCCTTTCTGCCGCATTTCGAGCGGGCTGAATGACGAATATCCCGCTCCGCTTGACAAGTGATTCCCGCTCCGGTAGAATGGATTCAGGCACCGGTTTCGGCAGCAAGTGCCGGTTTCATCTGTGTTTTGGGAGGAGCCAAACGATGTTCCTTTGGAAAAAGCGATCGAAGGATCCGTCAAGACAAATTGATCAGCATCCGGATGAATTGCCCGGCGTGCGTAAAAAATTGTTTCTTCTGCCCTTTGCAGGCGGAGAAATCTGGTTTGAGCATTTGGATGGGATCTATCAGTACACTGCGCTTGCCATGGAAAAGCTGCGCGCGGATGCTGCGGCATTCCGCCGCCCATCCGCCCCGGGGTACATTGCATTTGTCCTCGACGAAACCATGCTGACGGAGGAATTGCTTTCGGCGATCGAAGATGCGCTCCTCAAGCCGGGCAAACGGTTTCTGCGTGCCGCCTTTGTGGGCGCAGACGGACGTGCCCGCCAAAAACTGAACGCGCTGTTGTTGGGGCACGGTTTTGCGGTTCGGTTTTTCGACGGCATTGAACCCGCAAAAGAATGGCTCATGGATAAGCGGCACCTCTAAAGCGGCTCGCCGTTTCGGATGATGCCATGCCGCAGTCTCTTTGCCTCGCACCGTTTCCGGCCTCAATCAAAATAAAAAAGAAAAAAATATCCGTTTCCGCTTGACAAATGATTCTCATTTCGATATAATGGACTTAGGTACCGGTTTTCGCAGCAAATGCCGGTTTTCGCGTGTGTTTTTGTGGAAAGGAGGTTCTCAAATGGAAGCGCCGCCGGTCAATTTCGCCGGGCGCATACGTTTCTGACGCCCGGAATCAGACAATCAGAGCTGCGAAAAGAACTTTTTATTTTATATTTTCGGGCACGACCCCCCAACCAAAAAGGAGGTATTTGCATGTCCTTCCTGCACCGCGTTTTCCGGCTCTTGCCGGCGGCCGGTCTGATTGCGCTCGTTTTGGCGGGCTGCACCCGTCCGGAGCCGAAACCGGCGACTTCTCCGGTTCAAACGCCGCCGGTTCAAACGCCGGCCACCGAACCGGCATCCAGCGTCTCAGACCCGGTCACAGAATCAACCGCGGAACCATCCAGTGTGCCGCAGACGGAAGTCACCCCCGACGGAACCGTCGTCTCGCAGGCTGTGGCTGACGCCCTTCGCACGGCATGGATGGCCACCGGCCCGGTCACGGATGAAATGCTCCGGGACGTCCAAAAGCTGCACATACAGTTTGACACGTGGAATCCCGCGTATGCCACGGAACCGACCGCAGAAAACCCGTATGGGCTGCCGCTTTCCGACCTGTCCGGGCTGGAAATGTGCGTCAATCTGCGCGCGCTCTCGCTCGACGGCTTCTTCGGAACCGATCTGAGCCCGGTCGGAAAGCTGTCTTCGCTGACTGCGCTGTCGGTCTGTTTCACCGGGAACCTGCCGTCTGACCTGCTCTGGCAGGCCGACGTGCTCACCAGTCTGCCGCTTGAACGGCTGCAAATCGACAACTACCCGCTCAGCGATCTGACCGCCATCGGCCAGATCAAAACCCTGCGGGAGCTGTGGGTCACACGCTGTCCGCTGACGGATCTCTCGCCGCTTAAAAACCTCACATCGCTTGAAAAACTCCGCTTAGGCGATCTGCGTGGACACGGCGTGTCGAATCAACTGACAGACCTTTCGCCGCTGGCCGGTCTTTCGCACCTGAACGGGCTTGCGCTGGCCGGATTCACCGGCGATCTGTCCCCTGTCGCCGCGCTGCCGCTGCAGGATCTGGCCATCGGTTTCTCCGCCGTCGATGACTTTGCGCCGCTTTCGGCGATGCAGTCGCTCGTGCGTCTGACCATCCGGGACGCGAACTTCACAGACGCCGACACTGTATTGCTTCAGCCGATGAAGCAGCTGCGAGCATTCTTCTGGCTCGCAGCACCGGAGGGGTCGCATCCGGATCAGCTCACCGCGCTGCTGACCGCCATCGGCCGGTCGGATATCGTCTCCGTTGCGGATGCGCTCAGTCAGACGCCGCCGGACGACTCCTATCAGGATACGTTTGCCGGGGATCCGCCCTTCTGGCCGGAGAACCGGTTCACCGATTAAGCGGCCGGATTCCGTGCAAAAAACAAATCAAAAAGACCGGTTCAAACGAACCGGTCTTTTTTTGTGGGAAGTTCGATTTACAGGGTCGCGTAAATTTTCGTTCCGCGGCGTTTCAGCCAGACGGTCAGCACTGCGGCGAAAACGGCCGTCAGAGCCGTACAGACCGTCAGATAGACCGTCGGCGTCAGGAATCCCTTGACGGCAAAGTACAGCGCGGCAAATGCCGCGGCATACACCCAGCCGCCGAAGAGCGCAATTATGACGTTTGCTCCCTGTTTGACGGCGGCCGCCTCGTTCGTCCAATGGAGGTTCGGTATTTTCAGGTTAATTGCCAGCCCAAAGGCCGCATGCAGGGCGGTGTACAGGATCGACAAAAGGATCAGGCTCACCGCAGCCAGCGGCGACGGGCGCAGCACGATCACAACGCAGACGGCGCAGAAAAGCGCAGACGGCACGGTGATCAGCATGTGAAGCCGGAGTTTGGCTTTCAGCGCCGTCCACGGATTCACCGGCAGCGACTGCATGAGCCAAAGCGTCTTGCCTTCCATCGAAACGGACGGCGCCGTGATGTCGTTCATGGAGATGATCATGCAGAGCACGCCGCCGACAATCATGGCAAAGAGATCTGAAATCCCGCCCAGTTCCTCAACCAGCAGGCGCAGAACGTCGCCCTTGATCAGCGCGGCTGCACCTGCAACAACCAGGAACAGCGTTCCCAGCGAGCAGTTCAGGATATAGATCGGGCTGCTCAAAAAGCGGCGTTTTTCCCGGTCAAATACGGCGGCGGAAACGGTTCTGACGCGTATCGTCTTTTCATGGTAGACAGCGCGTGTGCCTTTGGGCGCGCCTATGGCCAGTGCGAAGAAGCTCTTGGCCAGCAGCAAATAGGTCAGCAGACAGAGCACCGCCGTTGCTGCGGTGAAAATCAGCACCGACACGCCGTGGCCGGTTCCGGCACGTCCGAGGAGGTACAGCGGATAGGCGGCGCCGCGGATTTTTTCAGCGAGCTGTTCGCCGTTGGCCAGAATCGTCGTGATCAGTGCGTTGGCGCGGAAGTAGACGTAATAGTAGGCTGCGATAAACGCGATAGAAACGATGACGGTGATCAGGCTCTTGTTTTTCAGACGGCGTGCAATCCATGCGACGACCCAACCGAGCAGGCAGGAAAGGATGAGCACCACAAAAGAAATCATCAATCCGTTCAGCTGGGATCCGGCAATTTGCAGAACATTCGGCTTTGCGGTCATGATGAAAACGATCATCGCCGGGATATAAACCACCGCGCTGTACATCAGCCCCATCAGGTAAACGCCCGCGAGGCGCGTAAAGATGATGCTGGACACCGGAATAGGCAGCGACAGCAGCAGGTCGTTGTCTTTTGCGTCATACAGGCTCGCATAGGTGTTGAACACGCTGCCGAACGCGCCGAGTGCGACGGAAACTGTGCCCATGATGAGAAAATAGAGCCAGCCGACACCGGCTTCGATCAGCGGTTTCAGCTGGAATGCCAGATAGAGGAAGATTCCGCCGATGATCAAGACCATCGCAGCAGCAAACAGGACAATCGATGTGATTGCCATGGCTTTGGAACGGGCCTTGCCCGTTTTGCGGTTTTGGAAAAAGCTGCGGTTCAGCTCGAACAGCTGCTTTTTCAGGAGCGTTTTCAGCATGATTATTCCTCCAGCTCCAGAAAGACTTCTTCAAGGCTGTCGTCGCCCTTGACTTCCGCCATGGTGCCGGAGCGGATCAGGCGGCCGTTTTTGATGATGGCGACTTTATCGCAGAGCTTTTCCGCAACTTCCAGCACATGTGTGGAAAAGAAGATGGCGCCGCCGGCATCGCAGAGTTCCCGCATCATCTGCTTCAGGAGGTGCGAGGCCTTCGGATCCAGACCCACGAACGGTTCATCCATCAGGATCAGCCGCGGCTGATGAATCCATGCGGAGATGATGGCCAGCTTCTGCTTCATGCCGTGTGAATAGGCGGAAATCTGCTGACCCAGGTCGGCGGTCAGCTCAAACCGGTCGGCGTAGTCGCGGATTCTCGCCTGCCGGTCCGCCGCGCTGACGCCGAAGATGTCGGCGATGAAGTTCAGGAACTGGATCCCGGTCATAAATTCGTAGAGGTCAGGGTTGTCCGGCAGATACGCCATCCGTTGTTTGCAGGCCAACGGCTGTTCCTTCACGGAAAGTCCATCGACGGTGATTTCGCCTGCGTCAAATTGCAGGATGCCGGCAATGGCTTTCAGCGTTGTCGTTTTGCCTGCGCCGTTGTGACCGATGAAGCCGTAGATTTCACCGGGCGCAATGTGCAGCGACAGGTCGTCGACCGCTTTTTTATCGCCGTAGGTTTTGCTGAGATGTTGGATGTTGAGCATATATTTTCCTCCCAAACGAAATGATCCTTCGGTTTGTGATCTTTGTGGTTTATCGGTGCAGGATGCTTACCGGTTTTCTGCTTCGGCCTGCCGCGCCTGAATCAGGCGCACAATCCGGCTCGTTCCCAGCCGGTCTGCCCCAAGCGACAGAAACAGCTCTGCGTCTGCCAGCGTCCGGATGCCGCCGGCGGCTTTGATTTTCAGGCCGTTTTTGCGGTGGGCGGCAAACAGGCGGATGTCCTCCAGTGTGGCACCGCCGGTCGAAAAACCGGTGGACGTTTTGATATATTCGGCGCCGGAATCGGCGACGATCTCTGTCAGGCGGACTTTTTCATCCTCTGTCAGCAGGCAGGTTTCAATGATGACTTTGAGGATCTTCCCGGGACACGCCGCACGAACGGCGCGGATTTCATCCGCCGTCGTATCATAGCGGCCCTCTTTGACGGCGCCGATATCGATCACCATGTCGATTTCGCCGGCGCCGTCTGCCACGGCGCAGCGCGTTTCAAAGGCTTTGACGTCTGCGGTATGATAACCGTTCGGAAAGCCGATGACCGTGCAGACCGGCAGGCGTCCGGCCAGATAATCAGCCGCGCGGCAGACAAACGTCGGCGGAATGCAGACGGACGCAACGCCGTATGCAATGCCTTCATCACAGAGCGTCTGGATTTCCGGCCACGCTGCCGCCGGAGACAGCAGCGTATGGTCGACGCGGGCCAGCAGAGCGGCCTCGGCATCCGTGAGTTGCTTTGGGGTGACAGAGGGCATATCATTGCCTCGCTTTCATGTCAGGATATCCATATGGGTTTTCAGCGGGCGTTTGGGACTCGTTTTCCGCAGCCGTTTTCGCCGAATCCGCTGAGAGATGGTTGCTTTTTCCATCGAAATGCGGTAGAATAAGGGTTAGATTCATGCAGGAGGAAAAGACAATGTCTGAAGTTCAAAAAAACGTCGCTGCGGCGCTGGAACAGTTGAAAACGCTGCAGGCAAAAATGCACGCCTATCACCATGCGATGAGCATGATCTACTATGATTCGGTCACAACGGCGCCGGAAGGCACCGACGAAGGCCGCGGCGAAACGCTGAGCATCCTCTCCGGCGAATCCCATGCTTTGTTTGCGTCGCCGGAAACGGACGCCATGCTCAAAACACTGGAAGCCAATTCGGACGCCCTAACGCCTGAAATCCGCCGTCAGGCTGAACTTCTGCGCCGCGATTATCAGAAGCTCAACTGCATCCCCCAGGACGAATATATGGATTACCAGAAGCTGGTCAACCGTGCGCAGACCGTCTGGCACCAGGCAAAGGGCGCCAATGATTTTGCATCATTTGCCCCGTATCTGGAGAAACTGATTGCAGCAAAAAAACGGTTTGCTTCGCTTTCTGATCCGGAAAAAGCGCCATATGACGTTCTGCTGGACGAATACGAACCCGGGATGACCCGCAGCGTGCTGGACCGCTTCTTTGCACAACTTCGGTCGGACATCGTACCGCTGATTGAATCCATCCGCGGCGAACATGCAGAAATCCGGGATGATTTCCTGTTCCGCTTCTATCCAGCGGATGGACAGCGCAGACTGGCCGACCGCGTCATGGAAGTGATGGGCATCGACCGGCGCCACTGCGGGCTCGGTGAAACGCTGCACCCGTTTACGCTGGAATTCAACAACAAAGACGTTCGCATCACGACAAACTACGATGAGCACAATCTGATCAGCTCGCTCTACTCCGTCGTTCACGAGGGCGGGCATGCCATCTATGAGCTGCATTCCCCGGATGCGTTTGAAAACACCTGTTTGGCAGGCGGCGTTTCCATGGGCGTCCACGAGAGCCAGTCGCGCCTGTATGAAAACATTCTGGGGCGCAGCCGTGCGTTCGTTTCGGTAATCTTCCCGATCTGCCGCGAAATCTTCCCGGAGCAGCTCGCAGATGTCGCGGAAGAAGAAATGTACCGTGCCGTCAACAAATGCGTGCCGTCGCTCATTCGGACGGAAGCCGACGAGGTGACCTATTGTCTCCACGTCATGGTGCGGTACGAAATTGAAAAGGGCCTGTTTGACGGGTCGATTCAGGTCGCCGATCTGCCGAAGGTCTGGGCGGAAAAGATGCAGGCGTATCTGGGCGTTTCAGTGCCGGATGACACGCACGGCGTTTTGCAGGATTCGCACTGGAGCGGCGGCGACTTCGGCTATTTCCCGTCGTATGCCATCGGCAGCGCCTACGGTGCGCAGATTGCAGCCAAGCTCAGTGAAACGCTGGACCTTGACGAAGCCATCCGCAGCGGGCGCATCCCGGATATCACTGCGCGCCTCAGCGACGGGCTCTACCGCTTCGGGCGTCTGTATAACCCGGCCGAGCTGATCGAGCGCTTCTGTGGGAAGCCGTTTGATCCGTCGTACTACACGGCGTATCTCACAAAGAAATACCGCGGCTGACAATACGCATCAAATGATGTGCATCAACTGGTTTTTCTTCTGAATTTATTATACCACAGAACGGCTTGCTTGTAAAGCGGAATCCGACCGGTGCAGAATTCACAAATGCGTCATCTTGCATTCACGTTGTATCGGATATTCGGCGGTATCCTATATGTGTACAGGATCCGGATGGAAAACCACCCGGAAGCGAAAGGAGTCGTATCTATGGAATCTCGGAATCTTCAACCTTCAACATATACGGAACCGGTCAAAAAGCACCGCAAAATGGGCAAAAAGATCACAGCCGTCGTTTTAAGCGTCCTGCTGCTCTGCGGGGCAGCGGCAGGCGGCTGGTGGGCGGCCAGTTCCTTCTCCATCGTCAAAGCGGGTTCGGGCACCTCGCTGAAAAACCCGACCGATTTTCAGCAGCCGGACACGAACCCGGTCATTGACCCGGATCACACAGCCAGCACGAATCCGGCCGGTTCAGCCGGACAGCTTGTCGTCAAGGGCGACGGCACGGAAATGACCCCCTCGGAAATCTATGAGAAATATGTTTCCGCAGTGGTCGGCATCGTCACCGAAGGCACAACCACAAACGTCTTCGGTCAGCCTTCCAGCTACGCCGCCAGCGGCACCGGGTTTGTCGTTTCGACCGACGGCTATATCATCACAAACTGCCACGTCATTGACGGCGGCAGCAAGTTCACCGTCTCGTTTGAAGACGGCCGCACCTTTGACGCAAAGCTCATCGGCAGCGACGCTGCAAACGATGTCGCGCTTCTGAAAATCGATGCCGCAGGGCTGCAAACCGTCGTCATCGGCGACAGCGATGAAATCCGCGTCGGTGAAGACATCTGCGCCATCGGCAACCCGCTCGGCGAACTGACCTTCTCGCTGACCAAAGGCGTCGTCAGCGCGCTGAACCGCGTCATCACAACGGATGACGACGAAGCAAACTTCATGTTCCAGATCGATGCATCCGTCAACTCCGGCAACTCCGGCGGCCCGGTTTTCAACAGCCGCGGTCAGGTTATCGGCGTTGTCACCGCTAAATACTCGTCCTCCGGCGTCGAAGGCCTCGGTTTTGCCCTGCCGATCAACGACGTTGCGCGCATCGTCAATGAGCTGAAAGCCAACGGCGCCGTCCGCAAGGTGAGCTTCGGCATGGTTGTCGGCTACGCATCGTATTCCGACTCCGGTGAAGACACTTCCATCCCCGGCGCCCGTGTCAAGAGCCTGACCGAAGGCAGCTGTGCGGAGAAATCCGGTTTGCAGGTCGGTGACGTCATCGTCGCGATTGACGGGATGAAAATCACCGGCATCACCGATTTGCAGGCTGCAAAGAAACGCTTTGTCCCGGATCAGGAAGCAACCATGACGATTTACCGGAATGGTCAGCAGATGCAGCTTTTCATCGTCTTTGATGAGGCGCAGGAAGAAACGCAGCAGACCTCCCCGGACAACGGCTCGACGAACCAGAACCCGTTCAACGGCTTCCCCTTCGGCGGCAACCGTTGAAAAACGGTTTCCTAAGAGGATGACCATATAGACTCACCATACAAAAAGGCAGGCGCCTGTATTTTCGGATACCGTGCGCCTGCCTTTTTATTTTCAGTTGTTTTCCTTTGTCTGGCCAAGTACGGCTTTCCGCACCATCGACAGTGCATGGCTGGCCGCCAGTTGCCGTACATAGGCGCGGTCACGCGTGCGGCCGCCCAGATGCAGCTCCTTGACATAGGTTGCGCCGTGCATGGTCAGGCCGATATAAACCAAACCGACCGGTTTTTCCGGCGTCCCGCCGCCCGGCCCTGCAATGCCGGTCAGCGCGACAGCCACATCCGCACCGGTCAGCGCAGCCGCACCGCGGGCCATATAGGCCGCAACCGGACGGCTGACCGCGCCGTATTGCGCAAGCAGATGCGCCGGGACACCCAGCACATCGCGCTTGACGCTGTTGGCGTAGCTCACAACGCCGCCCAAAAAGACGGCAGAACTGCCGGCGATATCCGTGATGCGTTTGGCGACCAATCCGCCTGTACAGGATTCCGCGCAGGTCATCGTCAGTTCGCGTTCCGCCAGCAGACGCACCACACTCTCCTCCAGCGAATCGACATCCACGCCATAAATCAAGTCGCCCAGCGTCGCTTTCAATTCATCGATCACCGGCGGCAGCATGGCGCGCGCCGAGGCTTCATTCGGCGCCGCAGCCGTCACACGGAGCATCACTTCCCCTTCCTTGCAGTACGGTGCAATGGTCGGATTCAGCGCATGTTCCATGCGGTCGTGCAGGATGGACTCCACAGCCGACTCGCCCATGCCGAAAATATGCACTTCCGACGAGACGATTGCTTTTTCTGATCGGGCGCGCAGGTACGGCATGACGCGTTCTTTCATCATGGGTCTGCATTCCCGCGGCGGGCCGGGCAGCATCACAATGGTAACGCCGTCCGCTTCGGCGGCGCAGCCTGGCGCCGTCCCCCAGTCGTTGTCAAAAACGGTGCATCCCTTTGGCAGGTCAGCCTGTTTCAGGTTGTTGTCGGTCATTTCGCGGCCCATGTCGGCAAAAAAGCCGCGCATCCGTTCCAGAGACGGTTCATGCCGCTCCAGCGGAAGCCCCAGCGTCTCGCAGATGACCTCTTTGGTCAGGTCGTCATAGGTCGGGCCAAGGCCGCCCGTTGTAATGATCAGGTCGGAGCGCGACTTTGCCAGCCGCAGCACATCGGTCAGCCGCTTCGGGTTGTCGCCGACCACCGTATGGTAAAACAGGTCGATGCCCAGTTCAGCCAGACACTCCGAGATGAACTGTGCGTCGGTGTTTGCAATTTCCCCCAGCAGCAATTCCGTTCCGACGGAAATGATTTCAGCAGACATCTTCTTTTCCTCCGCTTTTCGTTTGAAATTCAGCAGTTCCGCTCTGTTTATGCGCGGATGTGCACCAATTCTGCGGCATCCAGTGCCTCTGCGATCAGCGCTTCCACATCCAGTGCCTGCTCGGCTTCTTCGACCTGCTCAATACGCGGCTTGGTTTTCGGGTGTTTCGGCGTAAAGACGGTGCAGCAGTCCTCATACGGCAGAGTGGACGTTTCAAACGTGCCGGTTTCTCTGGCAATGCGGATGATTTCTTCTTTGTCCATGCCGATCAGCGGACGGAACATCAGCCGGTCACAGACGGCAGCCGTCACTGCAAGCGCCGGCATGGTTTGGGATGCCACCTGACCCAGGCTTTCTCCGGTGATGACCGCCATACAGGATGTGCGGTCCGCAATCCGACAGGCAAGGCGCATCATGAAGCGGCGCAGAATCAGCGTAAAGAGGTCTTCCGGGCAGTTGTCGCGGATTTCTTCCATGATGTGCGCGGTATTGACGATCCAGAGGTCGAATCGGCCGCAGCGGCAGCTCATTTCCTGCGCGAGGTCAAGTACCTTCTGGCGGGCGCGGATGGACGTATACGGAGGGCTGTCGAAATGGACGGCCGTCAGTTCAACGCCGCGCTTCGCCATCATATGCCCTGCAACCGGGCTGTCAATGCCGCCGGACAAAAGCAGCAGTGCCTGTCCGCCGACGCCGACGGGCAGTCCGCCTGCGCCAGCGATTTTCCCCGCATGGACATAGGCCGCGCGGTCGCGGATCTCAATGTAGACCACCAGCTCTGGGTGATCGAGCGAAACGGTCAGATGCGGGAAGGCGTCCAGAATGGCGCCGCCGGCCTCTGCGGCGATCTCCGGAGACGTCAGCGGAAAGAGCTTGTCTGACCGGCGGACTTCCGCACGGAATGTTTTAACGCGTGCCAGCTCGTCGGCACAATAGGCCGGGACAAGGCGCAGAATGGCTTCCATATCTTTTTCGCATTCGGCTGTCCGGCAGATGGCGACAACGCCGTAGACCTGACGCATGGCTTCCACGGCGGCGTCAACCGTTTCCGGCGTCCGGCTTTCACCTTCCGGCCGGATATAAACCGTTGACTGCATGGCCCGCACGGAGAACTGGCCGATGCGGCTCAGGCGGTGGCGGACGTTTTTTAAAAGCTGGTCTTCAAAAACGCGGCGGTTCAGCCCCTTTAGGACCATTTCGCCGCATTTCAGGAGAATCATCTCCTGATAGGGGGTGCGTTCATTCATAAAACAGGTTCCTTTCCCTGACAATCTCACTCATATCGCTCGTTTCCGCTTCGGCGTCAGCGCCGCTGCAGCCTCCGCCAGCGCCTGCGCAAACCGGTCAATGTCTGCCGGATCCGTATCCTGCGAGACGCTGATGCGCAGTGCGCCGGTCTTGGCGGCCTCATCAACCGGCAGTGCGGCATAGACGTGGCTCGGTTTGCCCTTTCCGCAGGCCGAACCGGTTGAAACGTAAAACCCGCGCTCCTCCAGCGCGTGCATGACCGTTTCTCCGCGGAAGCCGCGCAGGGTGATCGCACAGATCCCGCCGGCCTCTCCCGCCGAAAGCACCTCCGCCTGCGGGCACTGTTCGGCCACGGCAGACAAGACCCGGTCTTTCAGCCGGTTCAGCGTTTCCGCCGCCAGCGGCTGCGACGCGGCCGCCGCCAGCGCCGCAATGAGCGGAACCGGCTCCGTGCCCGGTGCAATGCCCTTTTCCTGGCCGCCGCCGTAAATCACCGGTGCAAGACGGACGCCTGTGCGGACGTAGAGTGCACCGATTCCTTTGTATGCGTGAATTTTATGGCCGCTCAGCGACAGCAGATCCACGCCCAGCGTGCGGACGTTGACCGGCATCTTGCGGTACGCCTGTACGGCGTCTGTATGCACAAGGATATCCGGGCGGATTCGCTTGACCAGCCGGGCAGCCTCCGCCACCGGCTGAACGGTCCCCAGCTCGTTGTTGACCAGCATCAGGGATACCAGAACCGTATCCGCGCGCACAGCCGCAGCGACATCCTCAGCCGCAATATGACCGGAAGCATCCGGCATCAGGCGGGTGATTTCAAATCCCTCTTTTTCAAGCGCCGCCACAGTATTCAGAACGGCGTCATGTTCGATGGCGGAGGTGATGATATGGCCGCGGCAGCCGCCGGTTTTCCGGCTGCGGCGCGCGGCACCCAGAATGGCAAAATTATCGGCGTATGTCCCGCCGGGGGTAAAAATCAGCTCGCCGGGTTCTGCGCCCAGCCCCGCGGCAATGGAAGCGCGCGCCTCGGCGACCAAGCGTTCCGCGGCAAAACCAAGCGCATGCAGCGACGACGGGTTGCCGAACTGTTTGGCGGCTTGCAGGAACGCTGCTTCCGCAGCCGGGCAAACTGCCGTCGTTGCGGCGTTATCCAGATAAATGGGTTCGTTCAAATCAATCGGGCCTTTCCAATTGTACAATCAGTTTTCGACCGTTTCCACAACCATTTTCAAGCGTTCTGATGGTTTTCCGCGAAAATGGCGTGCGGAATCCGAACAGATATATTATACCATAGAACCACGCCTGCGGGGGCAGGAATCGATAAAAAAGTCCGCCGGCTGCTTCAGCATCCGACGGTTAGAAGCAGCCGTTCAACCGTTGTATCGCCCAGACCGCTCGGCTTGACCGCGCCGTCCGGCGAGAACCCGCACGCCCGGTAAAACGCCTGTGCTTCTGCATTGCCAATCAACACCCATGTGCTGACCGTGTCGAAATACCGCTCCGCAGCCGCTGTTCGGATCCATTGTACGGCTGCCCGCCCCAAACCGCGGCGCAGGAAGGCCGGATCCAGATACAGGCTCGTCAGCTCAAGGACGAATGCAGGCAGATCCGCATCGCGCGCAGGCTCTATGACAAAAAAGCCGGCGATTTCACCCGTATCTCCGTCGGCAATCACATAGTGTGACTGATTGTTCGCCGTTGGAATGATGGTTGACCACAAGGATGGCGCCTGCGCGCTCTGGCACGTTCAATGCATTCCTGCGGAATGCGGCCGGTATACGCGGCATCCCATGAGCGAATGTGAATTTCCGCGCAGCGCTGCGCATCTGCCGGTGTGGCCGGCCGAATCGTTATTTTCATGGTTTCGTGTTCCTGTTTTCGTTTGTCATTATGATACCACACTTTACACAGAACCGCAAGTCTGTTTTTTGGGGCGGCTCTGTTTACAAAAAAACTTGAAAAACGGTTTGGAAATGTGCTATAATAACAAATAATAGAAAACTCATGCGGGTCCGCCCGTATTTGCAGGAAAGCCGGTGCCATTTTGAAAATTCAGGAATCCGCAGAAAACTACCTGGAAACGATCTATATCCTCAGAAAAAGGAACGGCTCTGTCCGTTCAATTGACATTGCCAATGAACTGGCATTCTCCAAACCCAGCGTCAGCGTCGCCATGAAAAACCTGCGCGAAAACGGCTATATTGAGATGGAGCCGGACGGTTCGATTACACTGCTCGACCGCGGGCTGGAAATTGCCGAGCGCATGTATGAACGCCATACATTTTTGTCGGACTGGCTCCAGCTGCTCGGCGTTTCCCCTGAAACCGCCTCAGAAGATGCCTGCCGGATTGAACACGTCATCAGCGCTGAGAGCTTTGACGCCATTAAGCGCCACGTTTGGAGCAAAAACAAGCCTTAACCCGCTGCTTATGCCGCACAGAATGGAGGTATTTTGATGAAAATTGAACGCTTGAAAATCAACCACCTGACCACGCCGCTTGGCTTCCGGCTCGACGAGCCGCAGCTGAGCTGGGTCGTCACGGAATCCACCGGTACGAAACCGGTTTGGGCCCGCGTCGAAGCCGCCGCCGATGCATCGTTTGCAAATCTGCTCTACGACAGCGGAAAACGCGATGATCTGAACCCGCTCGCCTGTCCGCTTCCGCTGACATTTGCGCCGCGCACACGCTATTTCTGGCGCGTCACCGTCTGCGCCGACGACGGCGACTGCGGGTCGGCTTCCTCTTGGTTTGAAACCGGCAAGATGGACGAGCCGTTTGCCGGTCAATGGATTGCGGCGCCTTTTGAGAAAACCGTGCATCCGATCCTGCGCCGCACGTTCACCTTGGACGGTGCCGCAGAAGATGCGCGCCTGTACATCACCGGGCTCGGCCTCTATGAAGCGTATCTCAACGGTCAGCCGGTTACCGACGAAGTGCTGACGCCTTTCTATAACGACTACAACTTCTGGGTACAGGTTCAGACCTACGATGTCACCGGTCTGCTCCGCGCCGGTGAAAACGTTCTGGATGTCTATCTCGGCAACGGCTGGTATAAAGGTTTCGGACCGAACGAATCCGACGGCAGCCGGACCGAGCTGTACGGCGACCGGATGCAGATGCTTGCAGAGCTTCGCGCCGTGCTGCCGGACGGCAAGTCCTTCTGTCTGGCTTCCGATGAATCTTTCCGCTGCCACACCGGCCCGGTTCTGGAAAGCACCATTTACGACGGCGAAATTTATGACGCGCGTCTGGCAGACCCCGGCGAAGACGGCTGGGCGGCCGCCGTATCGGTGGATGCGCCGGTGGGTGCGGCTGCCGATCGGCTGAGCACGCCGCTCCGGCGGCATGAAGCCATCAAGCCGGTCAAGCTGCTGCACACGCCTGCCGGTGAACAGGTGCTGGATTTCGGTCAGGTCATCACCGGGTGGGTCGAAGCCGACGTTTTGCTGCCCGCAGGCGCGGAGATGGCGCTCGACTACGGCGAGCTTTTGCAGCATGACAACTTCTACAACGAAAACCTCCGCTCCGCCAAAGCGCATTTCAGCTTTACGTCCGACGGAAAGCCGGCGCATGTCCGCCCGCACTTTACCTTCTACGGGTTCCGTTTCGTGCGCGTGACCGGCATTGAAGCCGTCAATCCGGATGATTTCACGGCTTATGTCATCCACAGCGACTTGGAGCGCACCGGGTTTCTTGAAACGTCCAACGCCAAAGTCAACCGGCTGATTCAGAATGCCTGGTGGGGACAGCGCGGCAACTTCGTGGATGTTCCGACCGACTGCCCGCAGCGCGACGAGCGTCTGGGCTGGACGGGCGATGCCGAGGTCTTTGCGCCGACGGCCTCTTTCAACATGGATACGGCTGCGTTTTACCGGAAGTATCTGTATGATATGGCGCTGGAACAGGCGACGCTCGGCGGCGCCGTGCCGTTTGTCGTTCCGGACGTTTTGGGTCAGATTCACCGCCATTTTGGTGAGGAAAACCACGATTATGGTTCCTGCGCATGGGCGGATGCCGCCGTTATGATTCCGTGGACGCTTTACCGTTTCTACGGCGACAAGTCCATGCTGGCGGAACAGTTCCCGCAGATGATGGCTTGGGTCGATTGGGTTGAGACGCAGGATGAAACGCACTTTGGCGGGCCGCGCCTTTGGCTGCGCGGCTTCCACTTCGCCGACTGGCTCGCGCTGGACAATCCGGTTGCTGGTTCCTGCTTCGGCGGTACGGACTGCTATTATGTCGCATCGGCCTATTACTATTATTCAACCTACCTGACGGCGCGCGCCGCAGAGGCGCTGGGCGATCAGGCCAACGCGAAGAAATATGACCAGCGTGCCGAAGAAATCCGTGCGGCTTTCCGCAAAGAGTTCTTTACGGCGACCGGCCGGATTGCAGAGCCGACGCAGACGGCCATGCTGCTGGCGCTTTCTATGAACCTCGCGCCGGATGAAGCGCGTCCGCGTCTAGTCCGCGACCTCCGCAAGAAGCTGGAAGCGCGGAATATGCACCTGGATACCGGTTTTGTCGGCACCTATCACCTGATGCGCACGCTTTCCTCCGTTGGGCTGGGCGCATGCGCCTATACGCTCCTGCTGAACGAAGATTATCCGAGCTGGCTCTACGAAGTCAACATGGGCGCAACCACGGTCTGGGAGCGCTGGAATTCCGTTCTGCCGGACGGTCTCGTCAGCGATACCGGCATGAACAGCATGAACCACTACTCCTACGGCGCCGTTGTCGAATGGATGTACCGGTGCATGTGCGGCCTGAACGCCATTGAACCGGGGTTTGCCTCCGCACGGATTGCGCCGATGAGCGACGACCGCTTTGACTGGGTCCGCGCCGAATATGCCTCGGCATCCGGCACCTACCGCAGCGGCTGGCAGCGCGAGAACGGCGTTTTGACGTATACCGTCGAAGTGCCTTTCGGCGCCACGGCCGTCTTTGTTCCGGAATCCGCCGACGCGCGGCTGGAAATCAACGGCAAACCGGCGGCCAAATCCGGTGAAGTCACGCTGACGCCGGGCGTCTGGACCATCCGCGCACTGGCATAACGCTGCACAGCCACTTTTACAAGAAGAAAAAAAGAAGCCGTCTGCAATCGCAGGCGGCTTTTTTTGTTTGTTGGACTCAGAAAAGTGTTATTTATTGAATTTCGCGCGGACTTTATCAAAGAAGCCCTTCTTCTGGACGTTGTTTTTATCCTGAGACAGCGATTCAAATTCTCGCAGCAGTTCTTTCTGCTTGCCGCTCAAGCTGCGCGGGGTTTCTACAACGACCGTCAGCAGATAATCGCCGCGGTTTTTGGTGTTGATCTGCACGATGCCGCGGTTTTTGATGCGGAACACCGTGCCGCTCTGCACGCCCTCCGGAATCGTATACTGGAACGTGCCTTCCAGACCGGGCACTTCAATTGTATCGCCGAGGGCTGCCTGTGCGAATGTAATCGGAACGGTGCAGCGCAGGTTGCTGCCCTCCCGCGTGAAGAATTCGTGCCGGCCAACGCGAACTGTGATCAACAGGTCGCCGCTCGGACCGCCGTTGGCACCCTGATTGCCCTGACCGCGCAGGACAACAGTCTGGTCGTCGTCGATACCGGCCGGAATTTTGACCGAGATCGTCCGGCTTCGGCGAATCTGACCCATGCCGTGACAGGTCGGGCACGGGTTCTGGATCTTCTTTCCTTTGCCGCCGCAATCCGGGCAGACGCCGGTTGTGCTGACGGTTCCAAGCGCGGTGCGGCGCGTTGTACGAACCTGACCGGTGCCGTGACAGGTGCTGCACGTTTCCACTTTGCTGCCCTTGGCTGCGCCGCTGCCGTCGCAATCGGCACATTTTTCCACGCGGTTCACCGTGATATCTTTTGAACAGCCGAAGGCCGCCTCTTCAAAAGAGATCTGAAGGCTGCGTTCAATGTCTTCGCCCTGGCGCGGGGCGTTTCTGGATTGTGCGCCGCCGCCGAATCCGCCGCCGAAAATCGAACTGAAAATATCGCCGATGTCGCCGAAATCGCCGAATCCACTGCCGCCGTAGGTCGTATACGCGCCGCCGTAGCCCGGCTGACCGGCGCCGTAGGATGGATCGACGCCTGCAAAACCAAACTGGTCATATTTGCTTTTTTTCTGCGGATCCGACAGTACTTCATACGCTTCGTTCAGTTCCTTGAATTTTGCCTCTGCCGCTTTGTCGCCGGGGTGCAGATCCGGGTGAAATTCTTTTGCGAGCTTCCGGTACGCTTTTTTGATATCATCTTCGCTTGCCGTTTTGGAAACGCCAAGCACTTCATAGTAATCTCGTTTGTTTTCTGCCATATGTGTTCCTACCGCCCTTTTCTGAAAAGCGTGCTGAAAAGCCCTGCTTCTCCTGCTGAATGACGCTTACCCCGCAGGAGGGATACGGCCTGTGCCGTATCCCTCCGCAGAGATATTCCTGACGCCGCAGCTTATTTGTTGCTGCCGTCGTCCTTCACTTCGTAATTCGCGTCGTAGTAGCCGTTTTCATCCGGACCGGCCGCCTGTGCGCCGTCGTTCGGCGCAGTGCCGTCCGGGGCTGCGCCGGTCTGTTTGTAGAGCTTTTCAGACAGCGCATAGAAGCGTTTGGTCAGTTCTTCGCTTTCCGCTTTGATGGCCGCTGCGTCGGTGCCCTTCAGCGCTTCCTTGACTTTTTCGACCTGTTCTTTGACCGGGGTCTTTTCGTCTTCCGGCAGCTTGTCGCCGATTTCGCCCAGCGTCTTTTCGCTCTGGTAGACGAGCTGTTCCGCCTGGTTGCGCGTATCGACTTCTTCGCGGCGCTTCTTATCCTCTTCGGCGTACATTTCAGCCTCTTTGACCGCTTTATCGACTTCTTCTTTGCTCATCGTGGTCTGAGAGGTGATCGTGATCTTCTGTTCTTTGCCCGTGCCAAGGTCTTTGGCCGAGACATTGACGATGCCGTTGGCGTCGATATCGAACGTGACCTCGATCTGCGGTACGCCGCGCGGTGCCGGAGCGATGCCGTCGAGGTGGAAGCGGCCCAGCGTCTTGTTGTCGGCTGCCATTTCACGTTCGCCCTGCAGGACGTGGATTTCAACAGAGGTCTGACCGTCTGCTGCCGTTGAGAAGATCTGGCTCTTCTTCGTCGGGATGGTCGTGTTCCGTTCGATCAGCTTCGTGCAGACGTTGCCCATCGTTTCAACGCCCAGGGACAGCGGGGTGACATCCAGCAGCAGGAGGTCTTTGACTTCGCCCGCCAAAACGCCGGCCTGGATGGAAGCGCCGACTGCAACGCATTCGTCCGGGTTGATGCCCTTGAACGGTTCTTTGCCGGTGAAGTTCTTGACCGCGTCGAAGACGGCCGGGATTCTCGTGGAGCCGCCGACCATCAGAACCTTCGACAGGTCAGACGGCTGGATGCCGGCGTCCTTCATGGCCTGACGCACCGGGCCCATCGTCGATTCGACGAGGTCAGCGGTCAGCTCGTTGAATTTCGCACGGGTCAGCGTCATATCCAGATGCTTCGGACCCGTTGCATCCGCCGTGATGAACGGCAGGTTGATGTTGGAGGAGGTCACGCTGGACAGTTCGATTTTCGCTTTTTCAGCAGCTTCCTTCAGGCGCTGCATGGCCATCTTGTCGTTGGAGAGGTCGATGCCGGTTTCCTGCTTGTAGCTCGTGATGATCCATTTCATGATGCGTTCATCGAAGTCATCGCCGCCAAGGCGGGTGTTGCCGTTTGTCGCAAGCACTTCCAGAACGCCGTCGCCGATGTCGAGGATGGAGACATCGAACGTACCGCCGCCGAGGTCATACACCATGACCTTCTGTTCGCCTTCTTTATCGACGCCGTATGCCAGTGCTGCCGCAGTCGGCTCGTTGATGATACGAAGGACTTCCAGACCGGCGATCTTACCGGCGTCTTTCGTCGCCTGACGCTGACTGTCGTTGAAGTATGCCGGGACGGTGATAACCGCCTGCGTAACCGGCTGGCCGAGGTAGCTCTCAGCGTCTGCCTTCAGCTTTTGCAGGATCATTGCGGAGATTTCCTGCGGGGTGTAGCTCTTGCCGTCGATTTCGACTTTGTGATCCGTGCCCATTTCACGTTTGATGGAAATGATCGTGCGATCCGGGTTCGTAATGGCCTGACGTTTTGCGGTGTTGCCGACAAGACGTTCGCCGTTTTTACCAAATGCCACAACAGACGGTGTCGTTCTTGCGCCTTCAGCGTTCGGGATGACGACCGGGTCGCCGCCTTCCATGACTGCCACGCAGGAGTTTGTCGTACCAAGGTCGATGCCAATAATCTTTGCCATAATTCATTCCTCCGATTTATCTGTTCTGTTCAATACAAGATGTTTTGCATTTTATCGCAGCCCTTTCGGGCAATTGCGGGTTTAGTTTGCGACTTTGACCACCGCATGGCGGATCACGCGGTTGTCGATCATGTACCCCTTCTGGAGCACTTCCGCCACGGTGTTCTCGCCGAGCGATTCGTCATCCACATGCATGACTGCGTTGTGCAGGTTCGGGTCAAACGGCTGGCCAACCGGGTCAATCGCCGTGATTTTCAATTTGGAAAGCACTGCCGCGAGCTGCTTCATGGTCAGCTCCAAGCCTTCCTTCAAGCCCTCAGTGTCTGAGAAGGCAACCGCGCGCTCCAAATTGTCAACGACCGGGAGAAACGCCTCGATCGTTTTGGCCACGGATTCGGCGTACACCGCGTCTTTTTCGCGGGCGGAACGCTTGCGGAAGTTATCATATTCCGCCGCCGTCCGAAGGAGCGTATCTTTTGTCTCCTCGGCCAGCTTCTTTGCACTTTCCAGCTCTTTGGAAAGCGCATCGTTGGACTTGGTCAATTCGTCGACCAAGGTATCAATATCTTCCGGCTGATGTTCCGGCGTTTCGGTCATTTGCGGTTCTTCCGCCGCCTGTTCTTTTTTCTTCTTTTTTTCTTCTGCCATGGCTATTCATTCCTTCCGTCTGTGCCGGCCGGTTTGCCGGTGCCGTTCGGGTTATGATCTGTTTTTTCTTCCGGTTTGGAGCCGTTCAGCAGTGCGCCGAGGCCTTTTGCAAAGTATTCAAGCCTTGCCGCCAGCTGCGGGTAATTCATGCGCGTCGGCCCGACAATGCCGATATAGCCGGTGCATCCGGCGCCGACCGGATACCGCGCAATGACGACGCTCGCATCTTTGAGCGGCGCCGCGGTATTTTCTTCGCCGATGCGGTAAACCACCGGGGATGTGCCGGAAGCGGCCAGCCAGCCGGCCGGCGGCGCCGCGCTCAGAAAGCCGAGCAGTTCGCGCGCCTTGTCCACGTCGCGGTATTCCGGGTATCCAAGCAGGTTGCCTGCCCCGGAAACCTGAATTTCCATCTCGCCCGAGGCCTCTGCGATTTCCTTGATGAACGCCACCGTTTGTCCCAGCAGGTCAATGCAGGATTCCGGCGCGACCATTTCCAGCTTGCGGATATGCGTCAGCATCATGCCGCGCGGTTCCAGCCCGACGAGCACGATGTTCAGCGCACCGCGCAGCCGTTCCAAATCGGCATCTTGAATGTCGGAAGCCGTTTGAATCATGCGGTTGCGGACCATGCCGCGCCCCGTGACCACCACGACGACGAACGAAGCCTCACCGCAGCGGATCACGTCAATGTGGCGGATCGTTTCGGCGGCGCCCAATTTGGGTTTGGCCGTCAATGCAGCGTAATTCGTCAGCCTTGAAACGGCTTTCCCCGCTTCGTCGATCAGCCGGTCATATTCGGCCATCTTCAGGCGAAGCGCTTCCCGCAGCTTCGTGGTATCTTCACGCGTCAGCGCGTAGCCGTTCATCAGTTCGTTGACGTACAGGCGGTAGCCTTTATGCGTCGGCACGCGCCCTGCGGACGTATGCGGCTGCTCCAGGTAGCCCTGCGCAATCAGTTCGGCCATCTCGTTTCTCAGCGTGGCCGAGGAAACGCCCAAGTCAAGCCGCTGCACCAGCGCTTTGGAACCAACCGGTTCCGCCGTTTCTACATAGACATCAATGATGGCTTTCAAAATCCGCCGCTGCCGCTCTGTCAGCATCCTCTTTCACGCTCCTTTCAGTCAGATGCCGTTAGCACTCAGCACCTCCGAGTGCTAACAATACTTTACCACGAATCGCTCGATTTGTCAAGTACAGAATGACCAATTCTGACCAATTTTATGCGCGACTTTCTATGCATTTTTCAAGGCTTCTTTCCGGGTTGGTTTTTGCCATTACTTTACGGTCGAAAAATCACCAGAAAGCCGGCCAGATGGTTTGCTTTTCCGAACACGCTCTTGAATTCCGGCTGCCGTTATGGTACAATAGGCATATTCCATTTACGGAAGAAAGATCGGAAGAAAGGAACCTGTCCGCATGGCCGGACAGGGTTAGGCATCCGAATATGTATACACCCAATCCTGCGGCGCTGGAAAACTGGAGCTTCCACGACAGCACATTCTGCCGGGAAATCCGCCGTGTCAACCGGAACCGCATCCTGCTCAGTCTCGTCATTTTTGGCTTGATCTTCTACTTTGACACCATGAATACGATTTACCGCGCCCGGCTCGCATACAGCGCGCCGCAGACGGTCACCTGTCAGGAACTTGCGGCCGTCACCAATCCGGCCGACGAACTGACGCTGTTCGGTTTTTCCGCCAACCATGAGAAGTCGGCCGAATTTGACAAGCTGCCCGCGCTGAAGCGCAGAATGTATGCCAAAAACGGCTCCTGCCACCTCTCGCTGACGCCGCTTGCATTCCGGGATCTGCTCGTTCAGCCCGGCGAACGGGAAACCGGCAAAAAAGACAGCACGGTGGAATACGTGCTCGCGCAGATCGGCGACGAGAAATACATCACCGTCAAGCGTTCGGCGCTCGTCAAACTGGATACGCTCACCGGCACCGTCGGCTATCTGCCGGACGACCTGCGCGGTGAAATTCTCGATTGTTCCGATATCCGCAGCGATCAGCTCTGTTCGCTGATTTTTGACGCGACCGGCGAAGCATTCTCCAGCACCGGCACCTATATCGCCTTTTCCGCGCTTTTGATCGTCCTCTGGAGCGTCTGGTTTTTCTTTGTGATCCGCCGGTCGCTGTCCATTCAGCGCGACCCGGCATACAAGCGTCTGTTTGCCTGCTTGGGCTCCGTCGAAGAAAATGCCCGGCAGATCGACGAAGAGCTGGCCGGAATCGACTGCTATACAGCCGGACGGACGACGGTCACAGAGCATTGGCGCCTGCGGCGGCGTCTGTTCAGCTTTCTTGCGGAGCCGCGCTCCAGCGAAGAGTAATTTTTTTCTGATTGTTTCTCCAAAACGCATACCTGCTGCGTTAACCTGACGAAATGGAGGATGTGACCATGAACCACGATCCGGCGCTGGAAGATTTGATTCAACGAACGGGCCGCGGCGATATGAAGGCCTTCGGCGAGCTGTATGAATTGTGCAGCCGTTCCGTATTCGCCTATGCCCTGTCGGTTCTTCGAAAGCCCGATCCCGCAGGAGACGTCGTACAGGACACGTTTCTGCGCATCTGGCGTTCTGCCCCATCCTATGCGCCGCAAGGCCGGCCGATGGCTTGGGTGCTGCGCATCGCCCGCAATCTGTGCCTAGACGAGCTGCGCCGTTCCGCCGCTTTCTCTGCGGCGGAAGATGACGCGGAACCGGCGGATGCATCCGCCTCGTTCGACGCCGATGCCGTTCAGCGCGCCTATCTGCAGACGCTGCTGGACGATGTGCTGACCGGGGAAGAGCGCGAAATTGTCCGCCTCCGCATTTACGGCGGCCTGTCGCACGCAGAGATCGCGCAGGTGCTTGGGCTCTCCTCAGCTGCTGTCCGCTGGAAATACGCTTATGCGCTGAAAAAGCTCCGCAAGCGTTACGCGGACGACGAATGGACATCGTCGAAAGGCTCGGAAAGAAAGGATTTGTTTTTATGAAGAAGCAATCAAAGAAACTGGAACAGCGTCTTCGCGGCGCCGTTCCCGATACACCCCCGCCCGCCCTGAAGGATCGTATTTTGGCCTGCGCCGCAAACACGCCGCAGGAAGAAAAACCGCCCCGTGCGCGGCGCCGCCGCGCCGTCTATTGGAAGCTGGCTGCTTCGTTTGCTGTGCTTGCGCTCGTTCTGTCGGTCTCGGTATCCCGTCTGAGCGGTCCGCTTGCGCCGGAAAACCGTGCGGATGCCGCTTTCCCGGGGACGATGGCGGCCGCGACACGGGCGGACGACTACTGGCTTGAAGGCGCCGAAGAAGTCGGCAGACCGGGTGATATGATTTCCGGGGACATTTACGGTTATGTTTCAAAAGATGCTGCAGACGTCGACGCCATAACGCGCGTCGATGGGCTGCTCCCCGGGGCAACCGATGTACCCGGCATAGACGGCCCGATCATCAGCGCTCCGGAGCTGCCGGTTCTGCCGGATCCGGCAGCCGGACTGCTGACCGCCGGCGAATGGTGCGACAACAGCGATTTCGCTTTTTTCAAGCGCGTTCTGAACCGGAACGATTGGTTTGACTATCAGGCGCTTTATCAGCTGACGCTGGTTCGCCGCATTGCGGTCTCCGTCCGGGATGACCGCGGACTGCCCGTACGGAATGCGTCTGTCGCGCTGACGGGTGCAAATGACAGTGTGCTGTTCCGCGCCGTCACCGATTATGGCGGAAAAGCCTATCTCTTCGCCCTGTCGGAACAGGCTGCGCAATCCGCTTCTGCGGTCACCGTTTCGCAGAACGGGCTGACGGAGCAGGCGCCGGTCTCCGCCGATACGGACGAGGTTGCCATCACGCTGGGCGGCGGAACCGTCCGCTCGCCGGAAACGCTTGACCTGATGTTCGTCATTGACACGACCGGATCCATGATGGATGAGCTGAACTACCTGCAAGTCGAGCTGGACGACGTGATCCGGCAGGTTGCAGAGGCGCACCCGAACACGCAGATCCGCCTCAGCGTCAACTTCTACCGTGACGACGGCGACGATTACGTCGTGCTGCCGTTCGACTTTACGGACGACATTTCGGCCGGTTTGAAATCGCTGGCGGCGCAGTTTGCCGACGGTGGCGGCGACTATCCGGAAGCTTTGGATCTGGCGCTGGAAAACGCGCTGCACGAACACGACTGGTCGGACAACGCCGTGAAGCTCTGCTATCTCGTGCTTGATGCACCGGCGCACAGCGAACAGGCTGACGTTGTGAACCGTCTGAATACGCTTCTGCCGGAATTTGCCGCAGAAGGCGTCCGCATCATTCCGGTTGCTTCGAGCGGCGTTGACACGGAGACGGAGTTTTTCCTCCGCAATGCAGCGACGCTGACCGGCGGCACCTATACCTTCCTGACCGATGACAGCGGCATCGGCGGCGGCCATTTGGAGCCGACCATCGGCGACTATGAAGTCCGCCCGCTGAACGAGCTGCTGGTTGAAATCACGAACCGCTATCTCGGATAAACCTGCTGTCAAAACATAAAAAGCGTCCGCAGACCATACGGTCTGCGGACGCTTTTTATCCTCGTACCGCCAGCTTATGCAGCCAGCTTCAGAAAAGCCAGAATACACCCGGTCAGCAGCACAGCGGCGCAGGCGGCGACCAACATATATGTTTTGGCGCGCGGTGCTTGCGCGCTGACAGACGGCGGAATCAATCCAGCACGCCTGAGCGCTGTGACTGCCGGTTTATAGAGCAGCAGCGTCAGTGCGGCGTTCAGGCAGTTTTTAATCGCATTGAACGGCAGGAAGCACGGGATCAGCAGCTTAACCACTTCGCTGCGCGGCACATGCATATACAGCGGCGTAATCAGCCAGTTCCACAGCAGCATGAGCACGGTTGAAGCCGCAGCCCCGCACAGCAGACCGATGACGGCGCCGGACAGCGTCCGCTTTTTCTGATAGATCAGCGACGCCAGCACGGCGAAAGACCCGCTCGCCAAGATGTTCATCACAAGCCCCCATCCGGCGGTATCGCTTACGGTGACCATTTCGATCAGCGCCGACGCCACGGTTACAATCAGCGCCGTCGCCGGGCCGAACAAGAAACCGCCGATTGTCAGGATGACGTTTTTCGGCTCGTATTTCAGAAAGAGGACGACGGGGATCCGGCACACGCAGACCGCAATCACCGCAAGCGCCGTCAGCATGGCCGCAGCCGTCAATTTCCGAATTCGTTCGTTTTTCATGAGAATGCCTTCTTTTCATTTGATTGATCATGCCGTTTGATGCAGGAAAGATGCAAAAAGCGCCCGAAAGCTTTTGTCTTTCGGGCGCCGCGAGGCTTTAGCCGTCTTCTTTCATCCAGACTGTTACGGTCGGTTTTGGAATCTCACCAAATCGTGCGCCGAAGCGCTCGCGGACTATACCGCCGGTCGGGAATTTCACCCCGCCCCGAAGACATTTGATTCAGATGTTCCGCTGAAGCCGGATCAGTTGTAATGGCTCAGCGCATAGGAGAGATCGCGTACAATGGTCGGCATATCGACGCCGGTCATCTGGTCGTCGTACAGGAAAATCACTTCATAGTATGCGGATTTGACCGGCGCCATGAACCCTGTCACATGATAGCGGTAGGTGCCAAGGAAGCCATCCAGCTCGTATCCCGCGGTTGAAGAGGTCTGCCACAGAACTTCGGTCATATAATGCGTCTCTCGGACCAATGCGTCCTGGATCTGCTGTTCTGCCGCCTGCTCCGGCGTCGGCTCCGACGGCAGTTCATGCGCGCGCCAAATGATGGCTGCAATCTTGCCGCCTTCTTCATAGGTCAGGTGATACTCGCTGTCGGTTTCACCGTCTGCGAGAAAGCCCTTCGGCGTCAGAATCGTCATGCCGCCGGCAAGCTGCACCATCTCGTAGTCGCCGGTTTCGACGTTCGGTTCGTCATCCTGCAGCAGTGCACGGTAATAGGCGCTGCCCCGGTATGCCGTATCCGCCGGGAAGAGTTCCACAGAGGCGCGCAGGCGATCCAGTTGCAGCGGCTGGCCACCGTCCTGTGTGAAGATCACGCCGGAAAGCGCCAGGTTTTTCATCAGCGTCTGCTGGATGCTGTCCAAAAACAAAAACACCGTATCCGCGTATGTCGCACCGGTAAACGAATTGGATGTGCGTTCGTCATAGACAAACGGCAGTGCGGTTTTCGCCAGATCGACGCGCGCCATGCCGCTCAAAATTTCGACTTTGTTGACGTCGCAGTTCCACCCGGTCAGTGCAGACAGCCCTTGCAGCAGCACAGCTGCATCGACTGTTCCCGTGCTGGGCAAATCGTATACGTCGGGCTGTTCCTGATCGAATACGATATAGAGCTTTGCTTCGCCTTCCGGCGCCGTCGTCTCGGATACCGGCGGCGTTGTATCCGGCAGGGTCGCCGGTGCAGAAGTGGTCGCCGGCGGCTGCGATGAAACCGTCGTTTCCGACGGTGTGCCTTTGCCGCATGCCGTCATGGTCAGAAGCATCAGTGCCGACAGCGCCGACAGCATGAGCCGCTGTTTATATGGACGCACCCCGTTTCGGGCGCTGACCAGCGTATCCTGTTTGTGATCGCCAGAGAATCGATTCGGGGATTCATTTCTGATGTTCAAGTTTTTCATGCTTCGCTTCCTTTCTCTGCGGGCGTTCAGCGGAATCCGCCATCCCGGTGCCATCACACCAGCAGGAGAACTCTTTTTCATTGTATCACACGTTCCGCAGAAAAGCAAGCGTGATCTATGTCGGTTCTGTAAATTCGGCCTTTCGCCGTGTCGTTTTGGAAACAAACGCTGTCCATTTGGTTTTTTGGCAAATCTGTCCTCAGCCGAGCAGTGCGGCCATCTTTTTCAGCGCGCTCTGCCGCCGGTAGACGGTCGCCATTTCGACATTCAGCTTTTCGCACAGGTGGTCGGCCGCCATCGGAACCGGTGCAATCAGCATATCGGTGAGCACCTGACGTTCTTCTGCATTCAGCTCCGCCAAGGCGCGTTCCACCTGACGCGTTTCCGTCCGGCACAGGCCGAGCTGTATGGCTGTCTGACGGTATGAGGCGCGCAGATGCGCCCGCTCCGCCGCACCCGCCTTTATCCGCCTGTATGCCGCCGCCGTTTCCCGCAGACCTGCCATTTTCTCTTCCAGCACAGCAGCCGCCGCGGCGGTTTCCCGGTAGCGCCGCAGCCGCTGCGCCGTTTTCGTCAATTTCGCTCGTTCTTCTGTCTGCATTTCTATATCCTCTCCTTTCGATTTTATGGGGCTTGACCGCCCTTGTTTGCGTATCCGCAATATGCGTCCATCTCGCTTGCATTCCCGTACACAGTATAGCACCTGAACAAACGTTTGTCAATACGTAAACGCAGACATTCTCTTTTTTCTTGCATTTGCGTATTGTCTTTTTCACTGCGGTATGGTATACTATATGCAGGCGGACGAACGTTCGATCTGATTTCAACGAGGTGTTCGATCGCGTAAACAGTTTGTCAGAAAGAAGGCTTTTGATTATGCAGACCAATCAGTTTTTGAAAGACCGGCGGCTGGAGCTTGGCCTGACGCAGGCAGAAATCGCACGTTTTGTCGGCGTCAGTGAAGCGACCGTTTCCCGTTGGGAATCCGGCGATATCGCCAGTATGCGTCAGAACCGCATTGCCGCGCTGGCCGAAATTCTGCGGGTAGACATCAACTGGATTGTGTCTCGCGGCGCACAGCCGGTGTCGGAGCTGCTGCGCCATTCCGCGCAGAATGCGGCGCTTCCGGAGAATCTGCTGCCGCTCCCGCGCACCCGTCATCTCCCGCTGCTCGGCTCCATCGCATGCGGAACGCCGATTCTGGCGCAGGAAAACATTGAGGAATACCTGCACATCCCGGAGAACATCGCGGCAGACTTCTGCCTGCGCTGCAAGGGGGATTCCATGATCAACGCACGGATTTTTGATGGTGATATCGTCTTGATCCGTGAGCAGCCGGATGTCGACAACGGCGAGATTGCCGCCGTTTTGATCGACGATGAGGCGACGCTGAAGCGCGTCTACAAATATCCGAACCGCATTGAGCTGCGTGCGGAAAATCCGCTGTTTGCGCCGCTGAACTATGAGGACAGCGAGCTGAGCGCGATCCGGATTTTGGGCAAAGCCGTCGCCTTTCTGAGCACGGTTCGTTGAGCGGGGTTTCCCGCTGCCGGGTGATGCAAAACTGATTTTTGGAGATTTCACAAGGAGGTTTCACAAATGGAAGCAATTTGGGACACGCTGTATCAGCGCGCCAAGGCGGTTCTGTGCCCACGCAGAATCTCCAGCATGATGGAGGCCGCCGGCGTCGCCGCCGCTGTCGAATCCGTTTCGGGCAATATTTATGTCGGCGTATGCGTGGACGGCGGCTGCACACTCGGCATTTGCGCCGAGCGGAATGCCATTTTCAATATGCTGACCAACGGAGAAGACGCCATTCGGCGGGTGGTCGCCGTCAATTGAGATGGAAAGGTGCATGCGCCCTGCGGCGCATGCAGAGAGCTGATGACGCAGCTCATGCCGGAAAACTACCAGACCATTGAAGTCCTGCTGGACTATGATGCGCAGGAAATCGTTTCGCTTCAGCAGCTAACGCCCAGATGGTGGATCTGACCCTGCCGGGCGATATCCATGCCGCTGCGTTCCCTGCTGACCGGCACAAAAAAACGCCGCATGACAATGTCATACGGCGTTTTGATGCTGCGGCGTTATGCCTCGAGAATTGTGATGGATTTGATTTTCTGTTCGGCTGTCGGGCGGTCGGAGTAATCCGTTTCCGTTTCGGCGATTTCGTCCAGCGTATCGAAGCCGTCGGTCAAAATGCCGAATGCAGCATACTGACCATCGAGATGCGGGGCGTCCTGATGCATGATGAAGAACTGTGAGCCGGCCGAGTTCGGATCCATTGCACGGGCCATGGAGATGACGCCGCGGGTATGCTTCAGCGTATTGTTGACGCCGTTGGCTGCAAATTCACCGTGAATCTGATAGCCCGGGCCGCCGCGGCCGGTACCGGTCGGGTCGCCGCCCTGAATCATAAAGCCTTCGATGACGCGGTGAAAAATCAGGCCGTCATAAAAGCCCTGTCCCGCAAGCTTGACAAAGTTGGCAACGGTTTCCGGCGCATGTTCCGGGTGCAGTTCCAGCGTCATTTTACCGCCGTTTTCCATTTCGATGATTGCTTTCTGCATGATGTTTCTCCTTATTCTGGGTGATTTTCATTTGATTCCGGCTGCTTGTTTTTTTCAATGGTGCAGTGTCCGGAAACGGTTTCTGCCTGGATGACATTCTGACCGTCGCCGAAGATATACCAGTGATTTTTGATGACGGTCGGGAAGTCGCATTGCAGGCGGCCGTTCCCGGGATGGAAGTGCAGGCGGAACCCTTTCTCTTCCGGGAGCAGCAGATGAATGCCGCCGGAAACGGTATTCACGTTGAATGCTTCCACAGCGTCATTGGCGCAGATCCGAACGGAACCGGAAACCGTTTCCACGTTCAATTCATCCATCGCGCTGCGGGTCTGGAGGCGCACGCTGCCGGAAACTGTCTCCACATTTGCATGACGGGTGAGCAAATCACCTTCAACGCTGCCGGAAACCGTTTCAACATTCAGCTTTTTCGCGGTGATGCCATTCAGATCAATGCTGGAGGAAACGCCGGAGACATTCAGCTTTCCGGTCATGAGATCAGCGGCAGTCAGGCTCGCCGAGACGAGCGAAATCTGGCAGTCGTCGACGGCGACGCCGTCGATCGCCAAGTCGCCGGAGATCAAATTGGCGTCCAGGTATTTGAGCGATTTCGCCAGCTGACGCGGAAGCTGCACGGTCAGACGTTTGCGCGGTGCATCGTCCCCATGGATATTCTGCATATTTCTGCGCCATGAAACGGTCAAGCAGCCGGATTCAACTTTGGTATGGATCCGGTCGGCATCGTCCAGCGGGCGGTCCGCAAACTCCTGCACCAGAATCACATCCCCATCGTATGCAGCGACCTGTACGCCGATGCTGATCCAGCGGATCTTCAGCGAATGAATGCCGTCAACCGGTACTTCGATGGATTCGATCAAAGATTCCGTTCGGGGCATGGCCGGGCGGTCCGTCCGTTTTTTGACGCGAAGTGTAAGTTTCATACAAGTGCTCCCCCTCTTTTTATTTTTCAGAAAAACCGCAACGTGTGACCGTTGCGGTTTTCTTCTTTACTGAATGATGCGGATTTTACCGATGACCGGCAGTTCTTTGGCGCGGCCGTTGGCAGCGTTGACGACCCCGATAACAAACAGCGCAAACATCGGGATGTTCAGCAGCGCCGACAGAATCTTCCAAAGGACGCGAAGAACCGGCACCCATGCGAAAGCAAGGGAGAAAAGACCGGTCAGCAAATTGAGTGCAAAGCCGAAAATCAGCAGGATCAGACCCTGATTGGCATGGAAACGGCCAAACCGGGACTGCGGGCAGACGACCAGCGGCAGGAAAAAGAGGATGCCGAAATATGCAAGGATCGACATCGCTTTGCCGTCGCTGATATCCTGCGGATGGAACTGCTGTGTATAATCCGGCGTATTCACGAACCAGTCAAACGAACCGGATGAATTTTGCTGCTGGCTGTACTGCTGGTTCTGGTATTGTTGATTTTGATACGGCTGCTGCGGGCCCTGCGGCTGTTGGCAGCTGTTGTTCTGGTCTGCCATCTGGAAAGACCTCCTGACTGCATTTCAGGCGTTACGATCCGCGGAGCATCGCCAAAATCCGCTCATATTCCTCGGAGAAACCTTGCGTTTCCGGAGCAGGCTGTTCCGTTTTCGCCTTCTGCGGTGCAGTGCGGTTGAACGGCAGCTCTGCGTCGATGCCCTGCGGTCTGGCTGCGCGCGGCTGTTCCTTCGGCGTGCCGCCTTCGATCATATTGGGGTGATCGTCTTCAAAGCCGGTTGCAATGATGGTGATGCGCATTTCATCGTTCAGCGATTCGTCAATGGCGGCGCCGAAAATGATGGTGGCATCCGGGTCTGCATTTTCGCGGACAATGCTGGCCGCATCGTCGACTTCGTCCAGCTCCAAGTCCGGCGAGCCGATGATGTTGATCAGAACGCCTTTGGCGCCGCGGATGGACGTTTCGAGCAGCGGGCTCTGGATCGCCATCTTCGCCGCTTCGTTGGCCTTATCGCGTCCGGCGGCGCGGCCGACGCCCATATGCGCGTAGCCGCTGTTCTGCATGACCGTCTGAACGTCGGCAAAGTCCAGGCTGATCAGGCCCTGCATGGTGATCAGCTCATAGATGCTGGAAATGGCCTGCTTCAGAACGTCATCCGCGTAGGCGAATGCGTTCAGGAAGGTGATTTTCTGATCGGTGACGTATTTCAGACGTTCATTCGGGATGACCACGAGCGAATCGACATACTGGTGGAACTCTGCCAGACCGGCTTCCGCCTGTTTGGCGCGCTGTGCGCCCTCAAACTTGAACGGGCGCGTCACAACGCCGACGGTCAGAATGCCCATGCTGCGGGCGATCTCAGCGACGACAGGCGCACCGCCCGTCCCCGTTCCGCCGCCCATGCCGGCTGTGATGAAGACCATGTCCGTGCCTTTGAGCAGTTCTGTAATCTCCGCTTTGTTTTCCTCTGCCGATTTGCGGCCGCGTTCCGGTTTTGCCCCGCACCCGCGCCCCAGCGTCGCTTTTGCGCCAAGCTGGAGTTTCACCGGCGCTTTGGAGCGGTTCAGCTGCTGCAAATCCGTGTTCATCGCGATGAACTCCGCCCCTTGCAGGTTCGCTTCTACCATGCGGTCAATCGTGTTGTTTCCGCCGCCGCCAATGCCGATCACTTTGATTTTGGTGATCTCGCCGCCGTCATAACGCAGCTCCATGCCATTTCCTCCCGCTTTTTCGTATGTAAATCCGTCTGTAAACTGTGTCTGGTTTATTTCTTGTTGAAGATGGCCATGATATCGCTGTACGGGTCATCCTCTGCCGGGGTCTGCGCTTTGGCGGCAGACTGCGGATAAACGTCCAGGTTGTCGGCTTCTTTGGCCGGTTGTTTGGCCGCTTTGGGCGCGTCATTCAGAAGGTTCGGGCCTTCCGTGTCGAAGCCGGTCGCGATGATGGTGACCTTGATTTCGTCGTCCAGCGTGTCGTCGATGGCGGCGCCGAAGATAATATTCGCTTCGGGGTGCGCTGCTTCTTCAACGATGGATGCGGCGGTTTCGACTTCGTCGAGCGCGATGTCGACAGAGCCGATGAAGTTGATCAGGATGCGCTTTGCACCGTTGATCGACGTTTCGAGCAGCGGGCTCTGAATCGCCATCTTGGCCGCTTCGTTGGCCTTGTCCTTGCCGGAGGCTTTGCCCATGCCCATGTGTGCATAGCCCGCGTCGCGCATGATCGCGCTGACGTCGGCGAAGTCGAGGTTGACAAGACCCTGCATTTTGATCAGGTCGGAGATGCTCTGAACGGCCTGACGCAGCACGTCGTCTGCGATGTCGAATGCGTTCAGGAAGGTGATTTTCTGGTCGGTGACATACTTCAGGCGTTCGTTCGGGATGACGACGAGCGAGTCCACGGCGTTGCGGAGCATTTCGATGCCCTGTTCCGCCTGATCCATCCGGCGCTTGCCTTCAAACTTGAACGGTTTGGTGACAACGCCGACGGTCAGAATGCCGAGCTCACGCGCGATTTCCGCAACGACCGGCGCACCGCCGGTACCCGTGCCGCCGCCCATGCCGGCGGTGATGAAGATCATGTCGGCATCCTGGATCAGCTTGATGATGTCGTCTTTGTTTTCTTCGACGGCTTTCTTGCCCTTTTCCGGGTTTGCGCCGCAGCCCTGGCCGCGCGTGATGCGTTCGCCGACCTGAAGCACCTCGCCGGATGCTTTCAGAAGCTGCTGTTTATCGGTGTTGATGGAGATGAATTCGACGCCCTGCAGGTTGCTGGCAATCATGCGATTGATCGCGTTGTTGCCGCCCCCGCCGATGCCGATCACTTTAATATTGACAACTGTATCGTCGTTGAAGTCGTTTTTCAAAGGCATTTTCTGTTTCCTCCCGCGTTTTATAATCAAGGTTTTGTTCGTTTCTGATATACACTGTATATTGTACACTATTTTGCGCGAAATTACAATATAACGGTCGACTTTTTTTGCAGTCTGCACGCAGTTTTTTTGCTGGATGCGCCGCGTTTACGAAACCACACGGATCGACCCGTCTGAGAAGTCGATTTCGCAGCTGTAAGTTCCTTTGTTCTCCAGTTCCGCAATGAGCAGATCCAGTTTTGCCATGCCGTTCGGAATCTGGTCGCTCCGCCCGAAAATGACCTCATACCGTTCCTTGTAGGTCAGCCGGATGTCATAAATCTTTTCGATGCGGATATCCGAAACCGACTGGTAGCTGTCATTTTCTTTCATCGCCGCCAGCAGCGTTTCCATCGGCTGCTGTTTTTCGCTTTCCGCCGCCACAAACAGGCTGCCCGGGCGCGGATTTTTCAGCGCCAGCCCGGTGACTTTGGCCGAATAGGCGGGCACGTCCATCACTTTTTGCAGCAACCGGCCGTTCCGGTCTGCCAGCCAGTAGTTCCCGTCGCCGCAGTCAAACGCGACGGCCATGACGACTTCGCTGACGCGAATAACCAGTTTGTTGGGCAGGACGCGCCGGATTTCCATGGAATCGAGGAAAACGAGATTATCCTTGGCCCGGTTGATGGCGCGGTACTTGTCCATCAAGAGCAGGTTGTCGCCGAACTGGATGCCGGTCTGGCTGATGATTTCGTCGCTTGTGTACATCGTATTGCCACGCACTTCGATGACGTCCACCGTAAAGAAAACCGTTACGGCAAACAAAACGGACAGCACGACGGCTGCGATGCCGGCGCAGAGAAAAATCCGGGCGTTCCGTTTTCTGGCGCGTGTTTTGCGCCGTGCATTCCGCAGGGCGCTGGCAGCCGCGCGGCTCGGTGCCGGTTGTCTGCGGGCAGGTCCGGCACGGCTTCCGGTCGGCGGCGTCGGCCGTTCGGATCTGCTTGTCCCGATCGGCGGCATCGGCCGTTCCCTGCTTGTCCCTGTTGGCGGCGCAGGCTGCCGGGTATGGGAAAAAGACGGCCTGCCGTTTTGAGAAACAGCCGTCTTTCTGCCCGATGTACCTTTTGCGTTGCCTGTCGCCATGATTTGTAAATCCCCTATTTGTTGGATGCGGTTCTATCCTGTGTAAAATGCGGCCGCCGGGTACTACGCCTGAATCCGGCGGATGTCTGCGCCGAGCTGCGCCAGCGTTTCTTCGATCCGCTCATAGCCGCGGTCTATGTACGCCGTATTTGCGATCACAGTTTGCCCCTCCGCGCAGAGGCCTGCCAGAACGAGCGCGGCGCCCCCGCGCAGGTCGCAGGCGCGTACAGTCGCGCCATGCAGCTTCCGCACGCCTGTGCAGAGCGCGTATTTTCCGCTGAGCGCAATCTGCGCGCCCATGCGGTTCAGCTCCGGCACATGCCGGTACCGGTCGTCGAACATATTTTCCTCAAATGCCGTACACCCTTCGGCCACGGCGGCCGGAACGGTCAGCAGCGGCTGCATATCGGTTGGGAAGCTCGGGTACGGCCCCGTCCGAACCGGCTGCATCAGCGCGATCAGCGGCCCCGTCCGCCGGATGGTCACCGCGCCGCCCTGATGGAAAACGGTGCAGCCCATCTCCGTCAGCAGCGCGGACAGACGGGCCAGCGGTTCGTATTCCACACCTTCCACCATCACTTCGCCGCCGGCTGCCGCAGCTGCGCACATCCATGTCGCCGCCGCAATCCGGTCGGGCATGACGCGGTGGCTGACCCGGCCGGAGAGCCGGGCTGCGCGGCGGCCCGTAATGCGGATGACCGGCGTGCCTGCGCCGCTGACTTCAAAGCCTGCGGCCGTCAGATACGCTTGCAGATCCACGATTTCCGGTTCACGCGCCGCGTTGACAATCGTCGTTGTGCCGGTGCAGGCGGTCGCAAACAGCATGATGTTTTCCGTTGCGCCAACACTCGGAATCGGCAGAACCAGTTCACATCCGGTCGGGTTGACGACCGTACCCGTCAGGCAGCCGTCCCGGCTCGTAATCTTTGCGCCCATGCGCATCAGCGCCCACAGATGAATGTCAATCGGCCTTGCGCCGAGTTCACACCCGCCGGGCATGAACAATTCCGCCCGCCCCTGACGGGCCAGCAGTGCACCGAGGAAAACAACGGACGAGCGCAGGGATGACATATGTTCCGGAGATATATTATACTCGCTTGCGCATTCGCTGTCTACCGTCAACGTCGTATTTTCCCGTGTGACGCGGCATCCAATTTCTTCCAGAATTGCAATCGTGGCATCCACGTCACGCAGCGACGGGCAGTTTTCGATCACGCTGACGCCGTTGGTCAGTACCGCTGCCGCCAGAATGGGCAGCACGCTATTTTTGGCGCCCTGAACACGGACGCAGCCGTTCAGCGCCCGGCCGCCAACCGTTTCGATCAAATCCATATGTTTCTTCACGCCTCTCTTTCTCGCATTCCGCGGGGAAAACCATTTCATTCTATGGCAGGAGGCGTAAAGTTGTTCCAAAATGGGCTGTTATTCGGGTTTCCCGCCCGTCAGTTCCATCACGCAGCGGTAAATCTGCTCTTCGGCATCAAAGACGGCCAGCGACAGAGCAGCGCGGCTCATCTCTGCCAGACGCGCTTCGTCGTTCAGAAGGCCGCAGATGGTGTCATAGAGCGTCTGTGCCGTGAGACCTTCCTCTTCCAGCATGACCGCAGCGCCGCGGTCGGCCAGCGCGTGCGCGTTTTTGTGCTGATGATGCTCGGTGACGTTGGGCGACGGAATGAGGATGGACGGCGTTCCGGTGGCGCAGAGTTCGCTCATGGTCATAGACCCCGCCCGGCATACCATCAGATCCGAGGCCGCCAGAACGGCCGGGGCATCGTAGACGTATTCGCGCATATCAATGCGTCCGGAGGCGGCCAGATCCACGCCGAGCGATGCGACGCGTTCCGGCATCCACTGATAGCCGAACGAGCCGGTCGAGTGAATGTGGCGGAAGGCTGCATGATCCGCTTCCTCCAGCGCAAACAGCTCGGCTGTCAGCTCATTCATGGCGCGCGCGCCCAACGAACCGAACGCCGAATAGACCAGCGGACCTTCGATGCCCAAAGCGCGTTTTGCGTCGGCCTTTTTGGTGAAAATCATGCCTTCCCGGAGCGGGTTCCCGGTAAAGCGGATGTTTTTGGCGTGTTTGAAATAGTTTTTGCCGTCTTCAAAGCCGAGCAGAACCTGATCGACATAACGGCTGAGCAGGCGGTTGGTGCGCCCCGGCAGAACGTTGGATTCATGGATCACCGTCGGAATGCCGCGTTTGGCGCCGCGGTACAGCGGCGGGAAGCAGGCGAAGCCGCCTGTGCCGATGATGATATCCGGCTGAAATTCGTCGATGATCTGATCGGCGGATTTCATGGCTTTCGCCAGCAGTTTGGCCGTTTTCAGGTTGTGGCGGAATGCTTTTGCGGAGAAGCCGCGCATCATGCCCGACATGGGGAACGTGCGGAGTTCAAAGCCCGCATCGGGGACAAGCTTGTTTTCCATGCCGTTGGTTGCGCCGATGAAAACGATCTCCGCCGACGGGCGGCGTTTGCGGATGTATTTCGCGATGGCAATTGCCGGGTTGATATGCCCCGCTGTGCCACCACCTGCAAGCATGATTTTCAAGCTGCAGCACCTGCCTTTCAGACTGTCTGATATCAAAGGATCCGATCTGTGCGCATTTGTTTGGAAACGCTCAGGATAATGCCCATCTCCGCCAGCAGCAGGACGAGCGACGTGCCGCCGTAGCTGAAAAACGGCAACGACACACCGGTAACAGGCATCGCGTTGGTAACGACGGCGATGTTCATCAGCGTTTGCAGCGCAATGAGCGTTGTAATGCCGCCGGCCAGCAGTGCGCCGAATTTATCGGCGGCGTGCATGGCAATCCAGTAGCCGCGCACAATCAGCGCGGTGAAAAGCACCAGCAGCAGAACGGCGCCGACCAATCCAAGCTCTTCGCAGACGATGGAAAACACATAGTCGTTGTGCGCTTCGGGCAGATACAGCTGTTTCTGCCGGCTTTGGCCGAGGCCGAGGCCGAAAACACCGCCGCTGGCAATGGCATACAGCGACTGGATCGTCTGGTAGCCGAGCCCGCGGGGATCGGAAAACGGATCTTTCCACACGCTGATGCGCGCCGCAATGTATCCGAACTTTCCGCTGATTTTGGCAAACAGCGCGAGCAGGCCGCCGCCGGTTCCGAGCAGAGCGCCCAGATGCCACACCTTTGCGCCCGCCAGAAACGACATGACGCCTGCGGTCACACAGATGAGGAGAATGGCGGAAATGTGCTTTTCTACGAAGATCAGCCCGACCACCGGCAGCAGCGTGCCAAACAGAACGGCTGCCATCCGCCAGAAATTCCGCACTCGTTTGCCGAGATTCGAATAGAGCCACGCGAGCATCCAGATAACGGCCAGTTTTGCAAATTCAGAGGGCTGAAAGGTAATCCCCGCGATTTTGAGCCAGCGTTTGGCGCCATTGGAGGTCCGGCCGATGAAAACGACCAGGACCAGCAGCGCCACGGCGAACAGATAATAAAGCACCGTCCATTTTTTCAGGCGTGTATAATCAAAGACGGCAAGGAACACCATTGCGCCGAGGCCCAGCCCGGCGCAGAGCAGCTGCTGTTTGATATAGTGATACGGCGTGCCGGTATCGTGGATGGCCCACGCATAGCTGGCCGAATACATCATGATGAGCCCGAAGCACAGCAGACCGAAGACCAGCATAAAGAACGGGACGTCGACCGGGATGAATTTTTTCTTCTGTTTGACCGGTTTCTGCCGGTCGTTCCGAAGGATTTCGTCGATTTTTGCTTCGCCTGCCGGTGCGGCATTCGGCGTCAGCCCAGCCGTTTCAAATGCGGCGGCTGACGCACGCCGGGCTGCACGCTCCGCGCGGGAGGTCTCTTTTTCCGGCAGTTTTTCGGTTCGGTGTTTCGTCTGCGGTCTGCGTTTCGGCGCCAGACGATCATATTGGCTGTGAGACGCCGCTCTCTTTTTGGAATCCATCGCCCGTCCTTCACCTCCGTTCGGTTGATGATGCCGGGCCTGCGCCCGGCGGGTTTTGTTTTTAGAAGAAGCTTCTGATGCCAAAAACAGCCAGCACCGACAGGACGAGCGTCACGCCGGAAAAAACATAGAAAATCTTTTTCTCCGACCAGCCGCACAGTTCGAAATGGTGATGAATCGGCGCCATTTTGAAGATGCGTTTGCCGTGCGTCAGTTTGAAATAGCCGACTTGGAGAATATCGGAAAGCGCCTCGATGAAATATACCAGTCCAACGACGATGATCACCAGCGGAATGTCCAGCACAAAGGCCAGCCCGGAGACCATGCCGCCGATGAACAGCGAACCCGTATCGCCCATGAAGACCTTTGCCGGATTGTAGTTGTAAATGAGAAAGCCGAGCAGGCCGCCGACAAACGCCGCGGACAGAATCGAAATCCCCATAGACCCGGCCAGGATGCCCGCAGCCGTGAAAAAGCTTGCGATCGGGATGGTCACGCCGGTTGCCAGACCGTCAATTCCGTCGGTCAGGTTCGCCGCATTGACGGTACCCATGATGACAAGCGTCGCCGCGATATAGTAGAGGATCCGCGGCAGATGAAACGATGTGCCGAAGAACGGCACGCGGATTTCATAGCTGGAGATGCCGAGAACTTCCAGCAGAATGAGGAAAATCACGGTTGTTGCCACCTGAAGGACGAGCTTTTGGATGACGGTCAGACCCAGATTCCGCTTTTTGGTCAGCTTTTCATAGTCGTCCAGGAAGCCGATCAGCGCGCTGGAAACGGCGAGAAACAGAACGCACAGAACAGGCGCCAGCTGGTCGCTCAGCTTCCACACAAGCCCCGCTGTCGTCAGAATCACGGCCGTGATAAAAATCAGGCCGCCCATAACCGGGGTCCCCTGTTTGGTCATATGCCAGTTCGGCCCGATTTCTTTGATCGTCTGCCCAAGCTTTGCACGGCGCAGAACAGGAATCAGCCACAGCCCCATCAGAACGCTGATCACAAACGCCGCGGCGCCCGCCACGGCAATCCAAAGGTATTGCATTGAAACCGATCCTTTCAATTTCTCATTTGCTGTTTGTCTTTCTGTGCGTTTTTACGCGTTTTCAAAAATATCGTGCAGGATTTCTTCCATGCGCATGCCGCGGCTCCCTTTGACCAGCAGAACGTCGCCGGGCCGCAGAAGCGTTTTCAGCAGAGCGGCCGCTTCCGCGCGTTCCGGCGTGTAAACCGTTTTCATGCCGCCGGTTTGCGCGCCTTCCGCAACGTCCTTTGCAAACGCGCCGACCGCAACGAGCAGATCGGCAGACGCCGCCGCGGCTTCGCCGATGCGCCGGTGCTCCGCCTTGGAGAAATCACCGAGCTCCAGCATATCGCCCAGCAGCGCCACATGGCGTCCTTTGTATTCCCGCAGGACGCGCAGCGCCGCGCGCATGGAGTCCGGGTTCGCATTGTAACAGTCTTCAATGACGGTGCAGCCGCCGAGGGTCAGCAGGCGCTGACGCATGCCTTCCGGTTCAACGCCCGCCAGCGCCGCCGCAGCTTTTTGCGGCGGAACGCCGCCGGTCACGCCGGCCGCAAACGCTGCCAGCGCGTTAGCGATGTTATGGCGGCCTGCCAGCCGGATTTCCGCCGGATAGCGTTCGCCTGCAAACGCGATGTCAAACGCGCTGCCTTCTGCGGTGAGTCGGATATTTTCCGCCAAAACGTCGGTATCTGGGTTTTCAATCCCGAACGTACAGCGGCGGAATTGATCCGGCACGGAGACGGCCGACAGGAAGGGGTCGTCGCCGTTCAAAACGACGGTTCCGCCCGCTCGGAGGCCTTCCAGAATCTCCAGCTTGGCCTGACAGATCATTTCCTGCGAGCCGAGGTTGCCGATGTGCGACGTGCCGATGTTGGTGATGATGGCGATATCCGGCTGCGCCAAATGCGTCAGCACGCGGATTTCGCCGAGATGGGACATACCCATTTCAACGACGGCAGCTTCGTCTTCCGGAGTCAGGCGCAGCAGCGTCAGCGGCACGCCGATGTCGTTGTTGAAGTTGCCGTTGGTCTTCATGGTTTTGAAGTGCGATCCGAAGACCGCAGCCGTCATTTCTTTTGTCGTTGTTTTGCCGACGCTCCCGGTCAGCGCGACGACCAGCGGATGAAAAAGCATTCGATAGGACTTCGCCAGACGCTGGAGCGCTTCCCGCGTATCCGGCACAAGGATGCGGTTTTCACAGGGGACATCGTCCCGTTCGGTCAGCACCGCCACGGCGCCGGATTCGGCCGCCTGCGCGACATAGGCATGCCCGTCAAAGCGCTCGCCCTTCAGCGGGACAAACAGATCCCCCGGGTGAATGGTTCGCGTGTCGGTTGAGATGCCGTCCGCCGTCCAATCGAGGCGGGAGGCCTTCGCCCAGCCGGGTGTTTCGCGGTTCAGAAGCGCCAGGATGTTTTCGCCGGTCAAACGAATCATGACAAAAGACCCTTTCCCTGTAAATGGGTCCGGACGACTTCCCGCTCGTCGAACGGGTGCCGGACGCCCTGAATTTCCTGATACATCTCATGACCTTTGCCTGCAATCAGGACAAAGTCGCCCGGTTTGGCCATATCCAGCGCATGACCGATGGCTTCCCGACGGTTTTCAATGCGGATGTGATTTGTTTTTTTCATGCCGCCGACAATCTCGTCGATGATTGCCTCCGGCTCTTCGGTGCGCGGGTTATCGCTGGTCACGATGCAGAAATCGGCCATGCACTCCGCGATGCGGCCCATGATGGGGCGTTTTGTGCGGTCGCGGTCGCCGCCGCAGCCAAATACGACGATCAGCTGGCCTTCCGTCACTGGACGGACGGTTTTCAGGATGTTGGAGAGAGAATCCGGCGAATGCGCGTAGTCGATCATCACGGTGTACGGCTGGCCGACCGGAACGATTTCCGCACGGCCGCAGACGCCGGAGGCGCCGGCCAACCCCTCTGCGATATTCGGCAGGCTTACGCCGACGGCGTTGCAGATGCCGACGGCCGTCAGCGCGTTTTCCACTGAGAACGCACCCGGGATGTTGATGCGCATCCGCTGGATGCTGTCAAGCGTCAGCGCTTCAAATTCTGCTGCATGCGGCAAAAAGCGAATGCTTTTTGCGATGAGATCGGCTTTGTTGTTGCGCAGGGAGAAGGTCACGGTTTTTCCGGCCGCTGCATCGATCATCTGCTGGGCATAAGCGTCGTCCAAGTTGATGACGGAGCAGTCCGCCTGACGAAAGAGCTTCGCTTTGGCAGCTGCATAGGCCTCCATCGTGCCGTGGTAATTCAGGTGATCCTGCGAGAGGTTGGTAAAGGCGGCGACTTCAAACCGCAGACCATAGACGCGGTTCAGCGCCAGCGCATGGGAAGAAACCTCCATGACGGCAAATTCGCACCCCGCTTCGACCATCTGTGCAAAGAGCGCATGCAGCTCCGGCGGTTCCGGCGTAGTGGAAAAAACCGGGTGCGAGGTAATCACCTGATCGCCGATCATCAGTTCGTTGGTGCCGATCAGGCCGCATTTTTTTCCGGCGTGCGTCAGGATGTCCCGCACCAGATGCGTTGTCGTCGTTTTGCCGTTGGTGCCCGTCACGCCGATCAGGCGCAGTTTTTCAGCCGGATGGCCGTAAAAATTGGCGGATACTTCTGCCAGCGCCAGTTCCGCGTCCGCTACGCGGACAAACGGCAGATCTGCCGGGCAGTCTGTATCGCACAGGACGCAGACGGCGCCGTTCTCCACGGCCTTCTGCGCATAGCGGATGCCGGGTACGCCCGATTCTGCACCGACGACAGCGCAGAAAACGTACCCCGGTTTGCAGCGCCGGCTGTCCAGCGTGATGCCGGCGACTTCCGCCGTCAGATCACAGGAAGCGGCCTGAATGGGTATGTTGTTCAAAAGATCGTTCAGTTTCATGATTTCATCTCCGCTTGGGTTTGCTGTTTCGAAAACGGGCATTCTGTTTTTTTATTCGCCCGTGTTGCTTTGCTTATAGAATTCCACGGTGATCACAGAGCCGTACTGGACCGTTGCACCGTCGCCTGCGGCCGGGCTCTGCCGCATGACCGTCGGCTCTTCGTCGGCGCCGCTGCCGATGGAACCGCCGACCGTCATATACAGTCCGGCTGCGTCGATGATGCGGGAGGCCTGTTCGAATGTCTTGCCGGTCAGATCCGGAATTTTGACCTGCGTCGTATCCGGCTCTGCGCCGCAGTAGAGGATCACCGTCGCTGTACTCGGAATTTTGGATCCTGAGACTGGATACTGCGCCGTAACGCGGTCCCCGTCGCCGACGATCTTGACGCCCAGTTTTGCATTTTTGACGACGCTCTGCGCCCAGCTTTTTTCGCCGCCGACCACGCGCGGCACCTCGATGGAAAGGCTCGCCAGCTCCTCGTCGGTATAGACGGCTTCCACACCCAGATACGGCAGAATATCGCTCATGATACGGCCGACAACCGGCGCGGCAATCTGTCCGCCCTGGTGGAGGTATCCGCTCGGTTCATCGAGCAGCACCAGCACGGCGACCTGCGGATTGTCGCACGGGGCGACACCCAAAAAGGAGGCGATATAGAAATCTTTGCCTTCCAGAATTGATTTGGCGCGTTTTTCACTCGTGCCGGTTTTCCCGCCGACGCGATAGCCGCGGACATACGCGTTGGAGCCGGTTCCTTTGGAAACGACCTGTTCGACCAGCGTCCGCATTTTCAGCGATGTTTCGTTGGAAATAACCTGCCGGACGACAGTTGGCGAATAAGCTTCGACGATGTTACCGTTTGTATCCGCAATGCCGGACACCACATACGGTTTCATCAAGTATCCGCCGTTGACAACGGCGGATACGGCCGTAATCGTTTGAATCGGCGTGATGGCAAACGTCTGACCGAACCCGTACATGCCGAGCGAGACGTCGCCGCCGTAGCGCGGATCGGTGAAAATCTTGCGGGTATGATAGTGAATGCCTTCGACGACGCCGACTTCGCCCATCATGTCGATCCCCGTTTTTTCCGTCAGACCGAATGCCTGAAAATAGTCGTAGTATTTTGCGGCGCCGATGTCGAGCGCGATTTTGACGAACGCGCAGTTGCAGGAATTTTGCAGCGCCTTGGCAAAGGTCTGTTCGCCGTGACCGGAATGCTTCCAGCAATGGCCGGTCTGCGTGCTGATTTTCCAGGTGCCGCTGCAGCTGTAAGAGCTGCTGACTTTGTTTTCTTCGAGGGCGATGGCCGCCGTGATGATTTTGAAAACGCTGCCCGGTTCGTACGGTTCCTGAATCGATTTGTTGCGCCATTGCTCCATCATGGCTTCCAGCATCAGGTCTGAGCGTTCTTCCGCCGGCGCCGCGAGGATTTCATTCAGCGTTTCTTCGTCTTCAATGGTGCGGGGATTGTTCAGGTCATAGTCGCCCTTTTGCGCCATGGCCAGAATCGCGCCGGTCTTCGGGTTCATGACGATGCCGCGCACGCCTTCCGCACAGTTGTTTTCGGCCAATGCGACTTCCAGGTGTTTTTCCAGAATCTCCTGCACGCCGTAGTCCACCGTGAGCACAAGGCTCATCCCGTCCTGCGCGTCATGGTATTGTTCAAAGTAGAACGGCATGGCATTGCCGTTGCGGTCTTTCGCGGTAATGACGCGCCCGACGACGCCCTTCAGGACGTCCTCATACTTCATTTCCAGACCATATTGGCCTTCGTTGTCATAATTGGTAAAGCCGATCACGCTGGAGAGCAGCGTGGAATACGGATAATACCGTTTGGTGTCTTCAAACAGTTTGATGCCGTTGAGCTTGTTTTTGGTTTTGAATTCGCGGATCTGGTCGGATACGTCTTTTTCGACCTTCCGGGCGATGATTTCGTAGTAGCTCTTTTTATTGGTGGTGCGCTTCAGGATGGTTTCGTAATCCATGTCGAGCAGATCGGCCAGCCCGCGCGCCGTCAGCTCGGCCTCGGCGTCGTCTTTGATTTCAGCCGGGGAAATGACAATGGTGTTGACGGTTGCGTTCAGCGCCAGCGGCGTCATATTCCGGTCGTAGATGGCGCCGCGGACAGGAGAAACCAGCATATCGCGCGTTTGCTGGGCGATGGCTTTGTTTTGCAGCGTCTTTGCGTCCCGCACCTGAATTTTATAAAGGTTATAGATCAGCCACGGAACGATCACCAGTGCAATCGTCAGGGCGACGATCATGATTCTCAGCAGGCTTTTGCGTTCACGCGGTTTGTTTTCCATTTTTTCCATGAGGCAATGTTCTCCGTTTCGTAGGTTCAGGTCCCTCTCCTCATTCGGGTTTCTTTATACTGTATGGGGGCGGCAGGCGGTTTAGACCGGTATCTGCGGCACCATCGCGCCGCAGAAATAAAGAACGAAGCGGCGGAGCGGGCTGCGGCGGTCTGATAGGCCGCCCCTCCCCCGTTCCGCCGTTCCGGCTTGTCTTTCTTGATGTTTTCAGTTGATGAAGTTCCAGATTTTTTCGGCGCCGTTTTTCACAGCCTGCCAGAGGAGGCCCGTCACGCCTGTCGGCTGGCTGCCGCCGGCGATCTCATAGACCGCGTCGTTGTGATAGCTGAGATAGGAAACATCCGAATCGGTCGCTTTGACCATGCCGAGCGTATTGACGGCGTATTCTTCGATCTCCACCTGCGTCATTTTGTTGTTGAGCGCCAGGCGAAGCGCCGACTGGTCTTTCTGCATGGAGGAAATGCCGGACCGCAGCCCCTGGCTGTCGACCGCCAGCTGTGTCAGCTGAGCGCGCATGGAGATGATGTTGCCGAAAAGCACGACCCCGATGACCAGAACGGCGATATACAGCAGGCTGATCCGTCTGCGCGGCGCTTCCTGCGGGACGGCCTTTGGCATCGGAACACGTTCCGGCCGACGGGCAGGCACGGTTTCCGGCTGCTGTACCGGGACGCGAACGGCGTTCTGATCGTATCCGTAAAGCACTTTGTCAGCCGGTTCGTCTGCAATGCGCTGTCTGATTGCCTCTGCCATGGCTCTGCCCTCCGATTCTTTTGTATCAGGAATGTGTTGGATATGCGATTTTCTCCGCCACGCGGAGTTTTGCGCTCCGGGCCCGCGGATTCTGCTGAAGCTCCTCGTCGCCGGCGGTGACCGGTTTGCTGGTGATGATCTTCAGCATGGGCTTAGCGCCGCACACGCAGACCGGAAAGTCCCGCGGGCAGGTGCAGCCCTGCGACAGGTTCTGGTAAATGCGTTTGACCAGCCTGTCCTCTAAGGAATGAAAAGAAATCACGCACAGGCGTCCGCCCGGATTTAGGAGCGCAGCCGCTGCGCGGATGCCGCGTTCTGCGGCGTCCAACTCGCCGTTGACGGCGATGCGGATCGCCTGGAAGCTGCGCTTGGCGGGGTGCTGTTTCTCTGCGCGGGCAGCAGCCGCCGGGATGGCCGATGCGATCAGCTCGCTCAGTTCGCGCGTTGTGCGGATGGGGTGCTTTTCACGCGCCGTGCAGATGGCGGCGGCAATGCGCCCGGCAAACCGTTCTTCGCCGTATTCGGAGAGGATGTGCGCCAGCGACGATTCGTCGATGGAAGCGATCAGCTCTGCTGCGGTGATGCCGCTTTCGGTATCCATGCGCATATCGAGCGGCGCGTCGTTCATATAGGAAAAGCCGCGTTCCGCCGTATCCAGCTGATGAGAGGAAACGCCGAGGTCGAATAAAATCCCGTCCGCGCCCGTGACCCCTGCGGTGTGTGCGGCGGATTCGATGTCTGCAAAGTTTGATTTTACGGCTGTAAACCGGCTGCCGAAGCGGTTGAGCCGCGCTTTCGAGGCGGCAATGGCTTCGCTGTCCCGGTCAATGCCGATCAGACGGCCGGTTTCTCCGAGGCGTTCCAGGATGCGTTCGGAATGCCCGCCGCCGCCCATCGTCGCGTCAATGTAGACGCCGGACGGCCGGATGTTGAGATGGTCGATGCATTCCGCCGCGAGAACGCTGACGTGATGAAAAGATTCTGTTTCCGGCATATCAGAAACCGATCCGATCCATAAGCTGTTTGACGTCGTCGTTGGTCAAAGCGTTCTGCGCCTTTTCCCATTCGTCGATATCCCAGATCTCAACGCGATCCTGTACGCCGACAACCCAAACGTCTTTCTGGAGGCCGGCAAAATCGCGCAGCTGCTGCGGGAGGAGCAGACGGCCCTGTGCATCGACGCTGCAAACGGCGGCCGTTGAGAAGAAATAATGCTGCAGCGGGCGGGAAACGGAAAACGGCTGTTCTTTGATCCGGCGGGAAAACTCGGCCCATTCCTCCGGCGTGTACAGCATCAGGCATTTGTCCACGCCGCGGCAGACGGTGATGTTTTCCCACATGTCGTCGCGGAATCTGGCCGGGAAGAACATGCGCCCTTTGGCGTCAATCGTATGTTTTGAGCCGCCGATCAGCATGTCCTCACCTCCCACTTTTCTGCCGGTGTCAGCCACTTTGGCTCCACTCTACTTCCATCTCACTATCATTATACTGAATTCGCTTTCAAATTGCAAGACCTTTCCGAAAAAAAGTTTGGGATTTCCGGCTTCAAACCAAATATTTGTTCGTTTCAGGCGTTTGCCGCGGCGCGTTTTGCCTTCTTTTTGTGTACGTTTGTTCTGTTTCACTTGGCTGCACGGGCAGGAAATGCGTTGTGAATCTTTTCATGAAATAACCGCCGGTTCGGCAAGCCTTTCTGTACAAACTTCTGATTTTTTATCAATTGCGCCAAGTGTATTGACTTTTTGAAGGAAAACAGGTATTCTAATTAGTGACAGAGTGTATTCAGCGGCGATTTGGCCGTTCCTGCGCTTTGGTCACGAATTCGGTCCTTCCCGTCTCACGTCGAGGGCCTCAGCCGGTAAGGAGATCAAAATTATCATGTTGACAAAAGAAATTGTGGTAAACAATCCAGTCGGCCTGCACGCGCGCCCGGCGACATTTTTCATTCAGAAAGCCAACGAATACCGCTGCGGCATTTGGGTCGAACGCGATGACAGACGGGTCAATGCCAAGAGTCTGCTCGGCGTTCTCTCGCTCGGCGTCACCAAAGGTTCATCCATCCGCCTCATCGCCGACGGCAGCGACGAACAGCTCGCCATTGACGGTCTCTGCGACCTCATTAACTCGAATTTTTCAGAGTGCTGACCCGGACAAACGAATAGCACAGCTGGGCGGGGTTTTCAGAAGCTCCGCCCTGCTCTTTCCACTCTTTTTTCTCCGGCGGAGGTGATTTTCGTATGCGCAGTGCATCAGACACCGCCCCGAAAGCCTTGTCTGCGGAAGCCGCATTTGAAGAATTGAAGCAGAAGGCGCATACCCTGCCGCTGGCGCCCGGCGTTTATCTGTATTCCGACAAGGACGGGCGCGTGATCTATGTCGGCAAAGCGCGCGTCCTGCGCAACCGTGTGAGCCAGTATTTCCAGTCCAGCAACACAAACCCAAAAGTCCGGGCGATGGTCGCACACGCCCGCTCCTTAAACTATATTGTCACCGCCAGCGAGTACGAGGCGCTTGTTTTGGAGTGTTCGCTGATCAAACAGTATCAGCCCTGCTACAACATCCTGCTCAAGGATTCCAGCGGCCGCTGCTTTATCCGGGTAGACCTGCATGAGGCGTATCCCCGGTTTGAAATCGTCTCGAAAATCGATCCGGACAAGGCGTCGTATTTCGGCCCCTATTTCAGCCGTGATCTGGCCAGAAGCGTTTTGGATGCTCTGCGCGCGGCGTTTCGGCTGCCCGTCTGCTCCCGCGTGTTTCCGCGGGATATCGGCCGGGAGCGCCCCTGTCTGCACTATCAGATGAAACAGTGTTACGGCCCCTGCCGCCCGGATGCACCGCAATCCGTTTATCACGATCTAATGGAGCAGTCGGCGATGATTCTAAGCGGAAAAACCGGCGAATTGGAGACGCAGCTTCTCACCGAAATGGAAGCTGCCGCCGATGCGCTCGCTTTTGAAAAAGCGGCGGAGCTGCGCGATCGGATCGCCGCGCTTGCCATCCTTGGCAGGAAGCAGAAAGTCGTAACGGACAGCCGAGGCCGCGTTGACGCCTGCGGGCTCTACATCGGCGAACTCCGCGCCGGTGCCTCTGTTCTTTCCATCAACAACGGCGCAATCACCGGTCAGCAGATTTCCATGATCAACCGGGCTTCGTTTGACCCGGCCGAGCTGTATGCCTCGTTTTTGAAGCAATACTATGCGCAGTGCGACGATATCCCTGAGCGCATCCTGATCACCACGGAATTTGAGGACGCGCCGCTGCTTTCGGACTGGCTTTCCGAAAAGCGGGGCGGGCGCGTTCGTATTGAAGTGCCAAAGCGCGGCTTGAACCGTCAGCTGCTCGACATGGCTGAAAACAACGCTAAAACAGAAGTTCTGCGCACGACCAAGCGGGCGGACAAGCTTTCCCGGGCGATGACCGAGCTGGCCGCGCTGACCGGTTCGGAAACGCCGTACCGCCGCATGGAGGCGTTCGATATTTCCAACCTCGGCAACTCCGCCATCGTCGCCTCGAACGTCGTTTTCATCGACGGCCGCCCCGATAAAAACAGCTACCGCCGCTATGCCATCCGCGGGAAAGACACGCAGGACGATTATTTTGCCATGCGCGAAGTCATCACGCGGCGCTTCACGCGGGAAACCGGCGAAACCGTGCCGGATCTCGTGCTGATTGACGGCGGCGGCGCACACGTTTCCGCAGCCGTTCAGGCCATGCAGGCGCTGCCGGAGCCCTTGCAGCGCACCGTGCCCATGTTCGGCATGGTCAAAGACGAACACCATCGGACGCGCGCGCTGGTCGATCCCGACGGGCGCGAGCTGAATCTTTCCTCGCTTCCGGTCTGTTTCGCCTTCATCTCTTCGGTGCAGGACGAGGCGCACCGGTTCGCACTCAACTACCACAATACGCGCGCCAAAAATGAAGCTTTTCAATCGGAGCTGGATCGGATTCCCGGCGTCGGGCAGGCACGGCGAACGGCTTTGCTGCGCACGTTCCGCTCAGTCGCCGCCATCCGCGAAGCGACAATGGAACAGCTGCTCCGCGTCGTCCCTCGGCCGGCGGCGGAGGCCGTATACGCGCATTTTCACACAGACAACAAGCTTCCGGACGGATCGCTGTCCGGACAAACAGAATAGATTCAGAGAATAGATTCAAAAGAGAATCCATTCAGAAAGGAACGCCGCTATGCGAATCATCACCGGCAGCGCAAGAGGCTGCAAACTCAAGCTGGTGCCCGGCGAGACCACGCGCCCCACGCGCGACATGGTCAAAGAAGCGCTGTTCAGCATCATTCAGTTCGACATCGAAGGGCGCACCGTTCTCGATTTATTTGCCGGTACCGGTCAGCTCGGTTTGGAAGCTTTGAGCCGCGGCGCCGAAAAAGCCGTTTTCGTCGACAATACGGCAGCCGCCGTCAGGGTGATCCGTGAAAACGCAGCAGCCGCCAAACTCATCGACCGGGCGGACATCCGACAGAGCGACTACAAAGCGTTTTTGCAGTCTGCGCCCAAGAAATCGTTCCATCTTGTCCTGATGGATCCGCCTTATCTGGCCGGATACCTGAAACGTGTGCTAAATTTCATCGAAACATTTGACATTGTCGCCGATCATGGTATAATTATATGTGAGGGGCGCGCCGGCGAAACGATGCCGCCTGAAATCGGGCATCTGAAGCTCGTCCGCAGCTACCATTACGGCATCACCGCGCTGTACCTGTACCGCCGCGAATTGGACGCCGCCGAATAAACGTCTGCCGAGAAAGGACGATGTTCATGAAAACCGCCATTTGTCCCGGCAGCTTTGACCCGGTCACACTGGGGCATCTGGATCTCTTCCGGCGTGCGCTGACCGCGTTTGACCGGCTGATCGTCCTGGTCATGCAGAACGGCGCAAAGCGCCCGGTTTTCTCCCTGGAAGAGCGCTGCGCCCTGATCCGCGCTTCTGCCGGCGATCTGCCCGGGCTGGAAGTGGACACGTTTTCAGGCATGACCACCGATTATACAGCAGCACACGGGGTGGACGTCATCGTCAAAGGCGTCCGCAATGCGACTGATTTTGACTATGAGACGTCGATTGCCGCAGTGCTTCGATCCTATGGCGGGCCGGAAACGCTGCTGCTCCCCTGCTCTCCGCAAACCGCACACATCTCCACCAGCACAGCGCTGCATCTGTTTTCCCTGAACCAGGATGTTTCCGCTTACCTGCCGGAACCGGTCATCGCAGCGCTGGATGCCCGGCGGCATAACGTTTGATTCTGTCACTTTAAATTTTTGAATACTGGGGGTTATCCTAATGGACGCAAGACACACCATTGACGAACTGCTCACTATACTCAGCGACATGATTACCGAGGCATGGTCCATGCCGCTCAGCGGCGGCAAAGTCATGCTCGACCGCGAACGTGTGATGGAGCTGATCAACGAGATTAAGAACGTTCTGCCCACCGACATTCAGGAGGCCAGAGCCATCGTTGCATCAAGAAATGAGCTGGCAAACGCCGCACGCCGTGATGCAGACGCCATCATCAAAGCGGCAGAAGACCGTGCACGCTCCCTCGTGAACGAATCGGCCATCTACACCGAAGCCAAACGCGCCGCCAACGAAATCGCCACGGCGGCTGCCGCCAAAGCAAAAGACATCCTGAACAACGCCGACCAGAAGGCTCGCGAGACGACGGCCGCTGCCGATGCACACGCCGTGGAAGTGGTCAAAACGGCCGAGAACCGCGCCAAAGAGCTGCGCGCTGCAACCTCGCAGTTTGTCAATGACGCGCTGGCCCGTTCGGAAGAATCGGTCGCCAACGCGCTGAATGAGCTGCATCGCGTCCGTCAGCAGTTCAAGCAGATCCCGCCGACGGCGAAATAACTGCATTTTCAACGCAAAAAATAACAAAACGGCTGCGGAAAAATCCGCAGCCGTTTTGTTATGTGCGATTATTCTGCCGCCGTCAGGCAGAGCGTACAGCGTTCCATCGGTCGGAACGCCTTAAAATAGCGCGTTTCCAGCGGAATCCATGTGGAGAAGAACCGTTCCGCCGAGGCCTGCGTATTGCGTCTGAGGATCCGGGCGCGCTGATATCCAGGGTCGATCGACAGGAAAACCGACAGGTCATAGTGTTCTGCCAAGTCCGGATGCATTGAATAGGCGCCTTCCACCACATTGAGCCGCCCCGGCTGAACGATTTCCGGCGGGCACACCGTCTGTCTGGCGCAGTCAAACCGGCGGTATGCAACCGGTTCGCCGTTGGTCAGCGGGGTCAGCACTTCTGTCAGGAAGCGTTCCCGGTCGACGTTGCCGCCGGGTTCTGCATAGCGCTCCGGCGTGCGCTGTTCGGGGCGGAGGAAAAAATCGTCCATATGGAAAACCGCACAGCCGTCGTACACCTGCTGAAGCTGCGCGGCCAGCGTCGTTTTGCCGCTGGCGCTGCCGCCTTCAATGGCGACCGTCACCGCCGGCTTTTCTGCAAGCAGCCGGTCAACGGCTGCAAACAGCGGCAGCGCACGGGCATAGGCGCGCTTGCAGACGCGGTACGCCGGATGATAAGCAGCGCGGAACGGTTCAGAATGGCGGCAGGCCGGATATCCGGCGCGTTCCCACGCGGCGATTTCCGCCGCCGTATCCGCGGCGGAAAACGGAATCTCTCCGTCTGCCGCGGCTGCCCAAAGGGCTGTCAGCTTTTCGGTCAGCATTTTCCTGCCGTTGGGCACCGGCTCCGCCGACAGGGCGAAGAGTTTCGCCAGCGTTTCCGCAGTCAGCCCGCTCCGCAGCGCGGAAAGATGCACCCGGCAGAACGGGCCGTCGAGCGGTTCGACTGCCGTTTCCGGCGCATTGTGCAGCAGGTTTTCCGCTCCGGGCGCTGTTTCCTCTTCCCGCCGGATATAATCGGCCGCAGCCGAGGCGTCGCCAACAAGGTGTTCGCAGCCGCACGCGCTCTGAAAAAGCGCCTTGCGGAGGTCTTGCAGGGCAAGCTCCGGGTATCGTTCACAGTGTGCCTTCAGAAAAGCACGCGTTTTGGCTGCGTCGTTCATGGCAATGCGCCTTCCTTGCATAGATTTTGAGCACAGATTTGTGGCATAGATCTGAGCCGGGTTCCGCGGCCTTATTTTGCATTCGGTTTGTTGTTGAGCATCAGCCCGGCTTTTTCCGCCGTCAGAACAAGCAGCGGAATCAGCACGATGTGCAGCACAATGCCCGGAATGCCGGAAAGCACCGTGCTGTCCAGAATGAGGCGGAACGGGATCGATTCGCGGTTGATCAGCGCGAATGCGCTGCGTGCCAGCCCCCAGGCGACACGCCCAGCCGCCATGGAAACGATCAGCGTGACATAGATGTTCCACGGTTTCTTGGGGAGCAAGCGGTACAGCAGGCCGGACAGCGCGCCGTAGACGGCCATCTCAAATGCCATGAACAGTGCGCCCGGCATCGGCGGCATCTTGAAAATCAGATGACGGAGCAGCGGGGCGATAAAGCCGACGGCAAGCCCCCATGGCCAGCCGACGGTGAAGCCGCAGAGCAGCGCCGGGATGTGGAGCGGGCTGAGCATACGGCCGATGTTCGGAATCTGGCCGGTCAGAAACGGCAATACCATCGCCAATGCCAGATACAGTGCCGAATACGTCAGTTTTCTGAGGGAAAGGCTGCGGATTTTGTGTGCTGTCTGTCTGTTTTTCATCTGTTTGTTTTCGATTTTCTTGTTTTCCATGGGATTACCTCCTGAATACTGGGTGCATTCCAGCATAAAAAAAGATCCTGTCCGCTGCCTTCTGGCGGCGCAGAATCCTTCTGGATGCTTTTCTGAGCGTCTGTATTGGATATGCTGGAATGTATGGACTCGGAGGCCTGCTTCTGCCGGCCAAACGCCGGCTTCTGCCAGCGAATCTGTCGGCTTTATTATACCAGAAATCCCGGCGGCTGTCAACCAGCCACCGGGATCCAATTTTTCTCGATCTAATTTTTCGCCGATTGAGCGGAGCCGCTTTTGACGGCGATGCCGTCTGCCCCATGGTTCGCTGCAATGCAGATCTTTTCGCAGTTGCAGAGGACGATTTCGGCGTCCGTATCGCAGACATCCGGAATGATCTGTGTCTGCATGACGTTCTCCTTTACTGGTTCGATCTGCATGAGGCTGGTTTCAGAATAACAGATTGTCTGCCGTTTTGCAAGCATTTTCATCGATGCGGCGTACTGATTCCGCATCAGGCTCTGGAAAATGATTCCGCTTTGTTCGCGCTTGACAAACACTGGTTCGTATGATAAGATTACGGTATCATCCGCGGCAGGGAGGGATGTTTGTGGAGGGCCGCATCTATATCGCCATTGACCTGAAATCGTTCTACGCTTCGGTGGAATGCATGGAACGCGGGCGCGACCCGATGACGACGCATCTCGTCGTCGCCGATCCTTCCCGGACAGAAAAGACCATCTGTCTCGCTGTCACCCCGGCGCTGAAAGCGTACGGCGTTCCCGGGCGTTCCCGGCTGTTTGAAGTCGTCCAGCGCGTCCGGCAGATCAACGCGCAGCGTCTCACCGCGGCGCCCGGTCACGCTTTTCGCGGGGCGTCTGACGATGCCCGACTTTTGAAACGCGATCCTTCGCTTGCGCTCGACTATATCGTTGCGCCGCCGCAGATGGCGCGGTATCTGGCCGTCAGCGCGCAGATTTACCGGATTTACCTGAAGTATGTCGCGCCGGAGGACATCCATGTATATTCCATCGAT
>CAJLFQ010000008.1 GCA_905205975.1 uncultured Eubacteriales bacterium
TTTTGACCGTCCCGCATGGAAACGGCTGGTGGCGGACATCGAGGCCGGAAAGGTAGCTCATGCTTTCAATAATACCTAAGTGAACGCTGTCAGAGGACAGCGCTTTTTTCTGCGTATTGTTTTGCATTTGCCGCAGCCGTGTTCCAACTGCGCACTGATCGGATGACGCAGCCTTTTGTTACCGGGCAGTCGTTTCTTCCGGCAGAGAAAACTCGTGAATGCCAGCCGTCAGCGGGTGGGAACCGGCGTATGCCAGACGTGCCTGTACACCTTCCGGAATTTCAATCCGGAAGCTGACGCGTCCGGCTGACCGGACAAAGCGGACCGAGACGCGGCCGGATTCCGTCAGAATGGAACCTTCTGCGGAATTCAGACCATCCGCAAATTTCGGCGCAACGACGATGTTTTTCCAACCGGCGCCTTCCTGCGTAATGCCCAGAATGAAGCGGAAGAGGTATTTGATCACCGCGCCGAACATCGGGTGGTTCTGCGAACGGTTATACGTCCAGTATTCCGGGAAGGTTGTGCAGCCGGTGCTCTGCCAATGCCAGAAGGAATATTTCTCTTCGGATGTCAGCAGGCGGTAGGCAAGCGTCGCGTGACCGCGCTCAAAGAGCACACGCGTGACGATGTCTGTGCCGAAAATACCGGTATCAAACCAGGTATTCTGCTCATAATGCCGAACCATGTTGGCAAATGTGCGGTCGTCACCGAGCCCGAGGTCAACCGCGAATGCGTTGGCGCCTTGAACATTGCGGCAGAAGTCGCCGGTTTGCGCGTCAAAATACGTCCGGACAATGGCCGCTTTTTTGCGTTCGGCGAGCGCTGTCAATTCGGGCACCAGATCATTTCGGTTCAAAACGCGGCAGAATTCCAGCAGACGGTTGATGGTGCGGATGTAAAAGTAGTTGTTGACAAACGGCTCCGGGATGACGATTTCTTCCGGCGTGCACCAGTCGCCTAGACACCATTCATTTTTCTGATCGCTGACAACCAAATCATTTTCGCTGTGCGCTTCCAGATAGTCAAAATAACGCAGAACCTGCGGCAGGAAATCGGCCAAAACCGATTCGTCGCCGTACATTTTGTAGTAAATATACGGCACTTCAGCGATTGCACATCCCCAGCCGCCGGGGCCGCCGCCGGAGCGGACATACGGCGCCGTATACTGAATGTGTCCGCTGACGCGGTCCTGACAATCTGCGATATCGCCCAGCCATTTTTTGTAAAAAGGCTTGGCATCCAGCATCATCATCGCGCATTCGCAAACGAGCTCGCCGTCGCCTGTGTAGCCGCGTTTTTCAATATGCGGGCAGTCAGACGGAATCCCGCAGTGCATATTGTCCAGCTGCGTGCGCAGATACGTCTCGTACATCCAGTTGAGCAGGGGATTGCTCGACCGGAAAGAGGAAGAGACGGGGACATCCGCATGGCTGACTTCGCAGGAGACGATTCGTGCATTTTTGGAGACTGCGGCATAGCGGAACCCGAACCAGCAGAAACGAAGGCGATACTGCCGTTTCCGTCCGTCGGTCACAAAAGAGGCATTCTGTCCGTGATTGGTATATGCTTCGATGCGGCGGCCTGCTTCAAGTCGTTCTGAAACGCGGAGCGTCATCTTGCAGGAACCGCCGGTACGCTGCTCCAAGACCGGTGTGCCGGTGATGTTTTCACCCATGTCATAGAGAAATTCGGTGTCGGTTTCCGCAATCAATTTCGGCGTAATGCAGCGGATAATGCGGTCCGGCGGACAGTCAGACAGGAGATAGCTGCTTTCCGGCGCAGCGACAGCAACCATAGGGTGCCATGCGGAGGCATCGTATCCCGGCAGCATCCAGCCGTCCAGATGAATGGCCGAATAATCGTGGTGCTCGCCGTGGTAAAAATCCCACGATACGATCTCACTCTGCGTCCAGTGGAGCCAGTCACCGGAGAGAATTTCTGCGGTTTGCCCATTTGCGTCGGTCAGCATGATCCGGAAGCAAAGCTTTGGCGAACCATAGTGGTTCTCCTTATTCCGGTACCACCCCGGAGCAAGTGTAATGCCGATGCAGTTCTGTTCGGCAACCAAATCGGTGATGTCCAGCTGCTTTGCGTAAATACGGTGCCCGAGGTGCTCACCGTATTCCGACGTGCAGTATGCGTGTTCCGTTTCATGAAAATCCGAAGCAAGGGTGCCGTACAAATCGTCGCCGACACGGTTTCCGTTTATGTAGAGTGCGAACATACCAAGCCCGCTGATGGTGATCTCAGCGTGCTGTACGGGCGATGCTGCGGAAAACTCACCGCGGATATGAGGGACATCGATCTTTTCAGAGGTCTCCAGCCAGAGGGCATTGCCGAACATTTCTTTGGAAGTCATACAGTCCTGTTCCTTTCAGACAATCAAAATCAACTCATCAAGACACTCCAGCCAAAGACGCCCAAAATGCTTGAATGGGTTCATTATACGCCATTTGAAACCTTGTGTCAAGGCTCTGTATTGCACTATTGTTACACCTGACCGGAAAGCCTTGCAAAGCCAAGGTGTTTCGACTATAATTACAGTTGTAGGGAGAATCTGCATTTTCCCAAACAAATGGTTGGACGATCTCATTTTCCTGGACAACCAGGGCTGCTGCTTCCTGAAAAGAGGTTTTGAATATGAAACATACAAAACGGCGCGTCCGCCTGCTGGCATGGATGCTTGCACTGACGTTTCTACTGCCGTTTTCTGCGGGTGCACTGCAAGATGTTGCAGATTGCAATCCGTTAACGGACGCCTGCAAAACGGTGATCGACCTAAACATTATGAGCAAAAACGGCGAAGATTTCCGCGCAGATGCAAATCTGACCCGCCAAGAAATGTTCCGCATCCTGTACTCGGTTTCGGTCGGCGGCGAAGCAGAACCGCCGGATGCGTTTTATGCCGAGAAACTGAAGTCTTTCGGCAGCTTTACAGACGTGGCTCAAATTGCGCAGTGGGCACTTCCATACGCCGGATACAGTGTGTTTAATAAGTTTTACGTCGGCGATGCACAAGGTGCGCTGCACCCGCAGACGCTGGTTTCCTACGCAGAGTGTGCCGCTGTTTTGCTGCGCTTGATCGGCCTGCCGGACACGGAATTGAAGGGTTCGACATGGGCCAAAAACGCTGTCAATTACGCACAGCAGTGCAATCTGCTGGCTGGGATTTCCATTCGGGATGTATATGAACCGATTTCCAGAGCCGATGCGGCGCAGATGATCGTTCAGGCAATGCGGTCTGCCTGTATCGCGGGCGTTTCGGCCGGCAGTCTTCGGATGTCAGCGGAGACGGCCTATCAGCGCTTTTTCCATGTTAGCGACGCTGCTGAACTCATCCATACCGGTGTCGTGACAGGTAAGCGGACCGTCGGCGGACGTACTTGGATGACCGTATCAGCTCAGAACCGGGCGGACCGTGAACAGCTCTATCCATATAAAGAAGCACTGTATGTATCCTGCTTGGGGCAGCCTGTTCGATGGACGGCTCAGTATGACGGGACGATCCTGACCCCTATGCAGCGCCGCACGGATACGATCTCCTATGAAGCGGCGGCCGATGAAATAACAGCCTCCGGCACACAGTTGAAAATTGCCGGGCAGAGCGTTCCGATTCCGGCCGGTTCTCAGACATCCCTGTTCCTGTATAACGTCTCGGCTGGAACGGTCTCACGTTCAAATGAAACCAGTATCCAGCGCTTCCTGGAAAATGCTGCGCAAACCTGTCAGGCGCAGTATGGTTCAAACGTCCCGGTCACATTGCTCCTAAACAACGACTGTGTCGTTCTGTGCATCCGCCCGAACACCATTCTCCGTTTCGATCGCTCGGCGTATGCCGGCGGCATCTACCGGCAGCAGCAAACGGATTATCATACGGTTGGCCTTTTCGACAGGATACCGGATGGCGCTGTTCTTTCTGTTCGGCGTGATGAAGCGGCGAAAACGCTGACGCTTCTTTCTTTTTTACAGCCTGTCCCTGTTGATAATGGATCATTGCAGGCAAAGAAAACCGGCACCGGAACATGGCAGTTCCAGCTGAACGGCCAAACGGTTGAAAATCACACAGCGCTGCTTTCCGCAATCACGGATGAAACACTGGCCGCACAATATGCCAATCGCATGCAGCCGCAGATGGAGCGGTATGTCATTCTGGACGGAGACGCTATTGTTGCAGCCGGTTTCTTCGACAAGGAACGGCTGCCGTATACGAGCCAGCGCACCTATCTGTTGTATCATACTGCAAGAACGGTTGAAATTGGCGGCCGCACATATACTGCGCTCTCGGGATATTTGAACGGTTCTGCGGCTTGTGAACTGATCGACGGCGATTTTGACCGCTCTTTTCTCACAGGCGGCGGGCTGGTGCGACTGGCACCTGAAAAAAACACACACGGTGAGATGGCGATTCGCGCATACCGTGTGTCGTCAGATGCGTCATACCCGGATTATGGGCGCTTGGAGCATTCGGTGGATTCGGCCGAAAAAAACAGAACCATTGTGGTTGACGGCAAAACATTGACCCTTTCGCCAGACTGTCGGATTCTCTGTGCCGAAAGCAGCGGGCAGGTCGGACAGTATCAGCTTTCAGATCTTTTGATTGTCAATGGGCGCGGATACGGCATGGCTGCTTCTTATGCATTTTCTGCCGTATACGGAAAAAACAGCCAGGGTCAGGTTGAATGGCTCATGATTCTTCGATCAAAATGGTAAAACGGCTTGACAAATCCAAACGCCCGGCTTATAATATTAGAAGAGGCAGTTGATGCCTCTGAAAAGCATAAAAGCGCTATGAGGGAGACAAGACACAGTATCCAACCTTCAGAGACTGCTGCTGCGGCGTTTAGCCGTATGGTGAAAGCGGCAGGGTAGGCCTGTGCCGCACCACTCCTGAGCTCTGCGGCTGAACAATCAGTAAGCTGCGGCGGGTTTACGCACGTTATCGCGTCTCAAGTAATAAATCAGGGTGGAACCGCGGGAAACGAATAGCCATATATAATTCGTCCCGCCCCTATTGGCAGTTGCTTCGGCATGTCAGTGGGGGCGGGCGTTTTCTTTTCCTGCATGATATGCCGCGGCACACAGGCAGAATGCCGCAAACTGAAAACAACCATAAATAAAAGGAGTGCATCACCATGGAGAAAAAGGATCTGCAAACGCTGAGACACAGTGCATCGCATGTCATGGCGCAGGCGGTCAAACGTCTGTACCCGGACTGCAAACTTGCCATCGGCCCGGCCATCGACAACGGCTTCTACTATGACTTTGACTCACCGGTCCCGTTTACAAGCGAAGACCTGGAAAAGATTGAAGCCGAAATGAAGAAGATCGTCAAAGAAAACCTGAAAATCAAACGTTTTGAACTGCCGCGGGACGAAGCGGTGGCTCTGATGGAAAAACGCGGCGAACCGTATAAAATCGAGCTGATTGCGGACATCCCGGAAGGTGAACCGATCAGCTTCTACGAACAGGGCGAATACATCGACCTCTGCGCCGGCCCGCACATCGCATACACCAGCGGCGTCAAAGCATATAAGCTTTTGAGCGTGACCGGTGCATACTGGCGCGGAAACGAAAAGAACAAGATGCTTCAGCGCATTTACGGTACGGCTTTTGCGACCAAAGATGAGCTGAATGCCTATCTGGAACAGATGGAAGAAGCCAAGAAACGCGACCACAATAAACTGGGCCGCGAACTCGAATTCTTCACAACAGTCGATGTCATCGGCCAGGGGCTGCCGATCCTGCTGCCGAAGGGCGCCAGAGTCATTCAGATTTTGCAGCGCTGGGTCGAAGACGAAGAACAGCGCCGCGGATATCTGCTGACCAAAACGCCCTACATGGCCAAACGCGAACTCTATAAAATCTCCGGCCACTGGGATCATTATCTGGACGGCATGTTTGTGCTGGGCGATCCAAACGATGAAACCAAAGAGTGTTTTGCGCTTCGCCCGATGACCTGCCCGTTCCAATATCAGGTCTTCTTGAATCGTGCGCGTTCGTACCGTGATCTCCCAATGCGCCTTGGTGAAACCTCGACCCTGTTCCGCAACGAAGACTCCGGCGAAATGCACGGCCTGATCCGTGTCCGCCAGTTTACCATTTCAGAAGGCCATCTGATTCTGCGTCCGGATCAGCTGGAAGACGAATTCCGCGGCTGTCTGGAACTGGCGAAGTTCTTCCTGGGCGCCGTCGGCATGCTGGAAAACTGCACCTTCCGTTTCTCGCAGTGGGATCCGGCCGATACGGAAAAATACATCGGCACCCCGGAACAGTGGGCCGAAGCGCAGGATATCATGGGCCGCATTCTGGAAGACCTTGGCGTCGATTACACCATCGGCATCGGCGAAGCCGCTTTCTACGGTCCGAAGCTGGACATTCAGTATAAAAACGTCTTCGGCAAAGAGGATACGGTGGTTACCATTCAGGTGGATCAGCTGCTCGCAGAGCAATTCGGCATGGAATACACCGATCAGAACGGCAAAAAGGTCCGCCCGTATATCATCCACCGGACATCGCTTGGCTGCTATGAACGTACCCTTGCATACCTGATTGAAAAATATGCGGGTGCTTTGCCGATGTGGATGGCGCCGGAACAGGTGCGTGTCCTGCCGATCACGGATCGCTGCGGCGACTATGCGCGTGAAGTGCTGGCAAAGCTCAAAGCGGCCGGGCTGCGTGCTGAAATCGACGAACGCAACGAAAAAATCGGATACAAGATCCGCGAAGCGCAGATGCAGAAACTGCCGTATATGCTCCTCATCGGAGATAAAGAGGTCGAAGAGGGCAAAGTCTCCGTTCGTGAGCGCGCGCGCGGCGATCTGGGCGTCAAAACAATCGAAGAGTTCCTGGCGGATACCGCTGCTGAAGCGGCGCCGCCGAGAGCATAACATTCGATACGACTGTGATTCACTGCTTACGGAGCGGCTTGCCTTGCGTAAGCCGCTCCGTAACGATATCGCTGAATTATGATCTGCATCAGACGCTGCAAGCGATGCCGAAAAGCAGAAAACGGCGTCTGAATTTTGGAATTCGAAAATGAGCCGCCGGACGATGACAGGCCGCAAGGGCCGTGAACAGTCGCACGTTGTAATATAAAAAGCTGATTCTTCATAAAATAATTTATCGGATACAATATTTTAGAATCAACTGAGTAAAATACAGCATGTTGCATAAAAAGTCGCCCTTGTTTTTGTTGAAAACCACAGTATACGAATCGCGAAAAATATGGTATCCTTATATCAAGCTTTTAGAATGTAATGGAGGTTCATCAATGGCGAGTGTAAAATTGCAGGGGATCTACAAAAAGTATCCCGGCGGCGTTGTCGCTGTTTCTGACTTTAACCTGGAGATCAAGGATAAAGAGTTTGTCATCCTGGTCGGTCCGTCCGGTTGCGGTAAATCGACGACACTGCGTATGATCGCGGGCTTGGAAGAAATTACCGAAGGTCAGCTCTTCATCGGCGACAAATACGTCAACGATATCCCCCCGAAAGACAGAGACATCGCGATGGTTTTCCAGAACTACGCGCTGTATCCGCATATGTCCGTCTTTGAAAACATGGCGTTTGGCCTGAAACTTCGCAAAACGCCGAAGGAAGAAATCAAACGCCGCGTTGAAGAAGCAGCAAAGATTCTGGATATCGCACACCTGCTTGACAGAAAGCCGAAGGCTCTGTCCGGTGGTCAGCGTCAGCGTGTTGCCTTGGGTCGTGCCATCGTCCGTAACCCGAAGGTCTTCCTCCTCGATGAACCGCTGTCCAACCTCGACGCAAAACTCCGTGCGCAGATGAGAACCGAGCTTTCCAAGCTGCATCAGCGCCTCCAGACGACGTTCATTTATGTTACCCACGACCAGACCGAAGCTATGACCATGGGTACTCGTATCGTCGTTATGAAAGACGGTTTCATTCAGCAGGTCGCTGCTCCGACGGTTCTGTACGAATATCCGTGCAACCTGTTCGTTGCAACCTTCATCGGTTCTCCGCAAATGAACGTCTTTGATGCAACCGTTCTCGATGAAAACGGTTCCACCTACCTGAAGTTCGGCGAAACCCGCATCAAACTTCCGGCAGCGAAAGGCCGTAATCCGGAAGTTTTGGCCTATGCCGGCAAAGAAGTCATCGTCGGTGTCCGTCCGGAAAGCATTCACGACGAAGAAGTCTTCATCGATCAGTTCCCCGAAGCCATCATCGAAGCTGATGTTGACGTCGTCGAACAGCTTGGTTCCATTACATACCTGTATGTCCAGTGCGAAGGCAATGCGCTTACAGCGTCTGTCCAGCCGCGTACGAGCGTCAAGTCCGGCGATCGTATTAAGCTTGCCATCGATACGAACCGTATCCACCTCTTCGATAAAGATACCGAAAAGGTCATCGCTGGCTAAACCGGTTTCCTTTTTTCAAAACATACTGCGGCGTCAGATTCGGTCTGACGCCGCAGTTTTTGCTACCAGAAGGACCCCCCGTGGCAATGAAGCCACGGGGGGTCAAACGGAATTTTAGAATTCAGAGAAGGAAACCGTTCTGTTTTCGTGATAGGAACGGTATGCGCCGTCCATCAGTTCAGACAGTGCGACTGCATCATCGATGCCGAAGAGAATGTCGCCATCGCGGAGAACGGCATCGACAAATTGACAGACCGCGGAGGGAAGTGCTTTGGGCAGCTTCGGTGAGATCCAGCAGCCGGCAGCCTCGCCGGAGAGTTTGGAGGATTTCAGACGGCAGTTGTCGTCCGGTCCGCCGAACATAAAAGTACCCTCCGTACCGGAAAGCTCAAATGAGAAGGGCGAAGAGTTGGTAACGAAGCCGGTTTCGCTGACAGCAATGACCTGGTTTTCAAACTCGATCACAGAAACGCAGTTGTCGTCTACCGGGGTGTTGTACAGGCGATTGTAGAGCGATGTCACGCGGGCTGGTTTGCCGAGCAGATAGGAGGCCAGGTACATTGGATGTGCTCCGAGATCCATCATGGCGCCGCCGCCGCAGGAGACCGGGTCCGTGAAGAATTCCGGAAGCCAGCCGCCGGAAAGACCATCGTGCGCATTGCGAATGCGCAGGTAGTTCGGTTTGCCGAGCAGCCCCTCTTCCAGCAGCTTCTTGGCAAAGAGAACGCGCGGATTGGTGCGCATAGGGAAGGAGATGACGAACTTTACGCCTGTTTCTGCCAGAACGTCCCGAACGGCTTCGGCGTCTGCTTTTGTAGGGGCAAGCACTTTTTCTGTGAAAATGTGCTTGCCAGCACGGGCCGCTTGCGTGAAGAGTTCACGGTGCAGGTTGGTTGGCGCGGTGCAGCCAATCGCGTCGACGTCAGAACGGGCAAGCAGTTTGGCATAGTCCGGTTCAAAATCACAGCCAAGCTCCTTTGCCCAAGCGGCGCCGCGTTCCGGAATTTCATCCCAGATCACGGTGACGCGGCAATCTGGGTGAGCGGAAAATTCGCGTCCATAACCGGTGGCATGCGGATGCCAACGGCTGAGCAATGCGATGTTCAACATGAAATAGCACTCCTTTTATTTTGTGGTACAAGCAAAAAGCTTGTACGGAAACTATTTGCGATAGTAAGAGTAATAGGCGACCACTGCCATACGCTTACCGGAATCATCCGTATAGGTAAACGTTACACCGTTTTTTGAAAGCAGCTCTCCAACGGTCAGTTCGGAAACCGGCATGGAAAACACCAGCGAACCGTCGCAGAGAATCATGATTTTCTCTTCGGAAAAATTGATATAACCGGCTTTGCCGATCACAGATTCCGTATTGGCGGCACAATCCCGCAGTGTCACATACTGCAGCTCTTTCGAGCAGAGGGATGCAATTCGGTCGTGCTCTGCGCGCGCTTTTCTTTTGGATGAAAACAACATGGCAAATGGCTCCTGACCGGCAGATTCCAACCGAAACCGTGCCGGAAACTCGAATTTGAAAGAAGCAGTCTCTCTGCACGAGAACGACAGAGAGACTGCTTGATGCGAATCGTTACTTCGCGATGACTTTCTTCAGTTTGGCAAAACGCGGCACACCGTGTTCGAACTTCGGATGTGCTTCGCCGGCAATCAGCGGCAGTGCATAGTCGATGTAATCCTGGGTCAGACCGTTGCCCGCTTCGTTGATCCATTCACGCGGGATCTTCTTTTCGGTGTTGGCAACGTCCGTCAGGTTCAGAAGTTCGATTTCGCACTTGTAGCCATTCTCACGGCTGCACTTGAAACCGACCATCTTGTCCGTAATGCCTGCGATTGCAAATTCGACGGCCTTCTGACCGGCCAGGAAGGATTCGTCAACGTCCGTCTGCGAAGCTGCATGGGCAGCGCAGCGCTGCATGAGCGAGAACTCAATACCGCGGGTCTTGCAGCCGAGGCGCTGCTTGATCATGTTGGCCAGCGTGACGCCGATACCGCCCAGCTGCGCGTGACCGAAGGAGTCACGGCTGACGTCTTGGCCTTCAGCGAATTTCTCGACCATCAGCTTGCCGGAAGCATCCGAAATGCCTTCGGAAACCGCAACAATGCACTTGCCGGTCGCTTTGTAGATGCGTTCAACATCAGCAAAGAACTGATCGATATCAAACGGAAGCTCCGGCAGATAAATCAGATCCGGACCCATGCCGAAGTGCGTGGCAATGGCGCTTGCAGCGGTCAGCCAGCCAGCGTGACGGCCCATAATTTCCAGAACCGTGATCATGCCGGTGTCGTAAACCTTTGCGTCCAGGAAGATTTCCATCGAGGTGGTTGCAATGTATTTGGCAGCGGAAGCATAGCCCGGGCAGTGGTCGGTGCCGAACAGGTCATTGTCGATCGTTTTCGGGATGCCCATGACGCGGCATTCATAGCCGTTCTTCAGCATATATTTGCTGATCTTGTTGCAGGTATCCATCGAGTCATTGCCGCCGTTGTAGAAGAAGTAGCGGACGTCATATTTTTTGAAGATTTCCAGGATACGCTTATAATCCGTATCGTCGACATCCGGATCCTTCAGTTTGTAACGGCAGGAACCGAGTGCGGAAGACGGCGTGTGCTTCAGCAGTTCGAGTTCGGCGGGATCCTCCGCACCCATGTCGTACAGGCAATCGTCCAGAACACCCTTGATGCCGTGTGCGGCACCGTAAACTTTGGTGATCACATCGCTGTTCAGCGCGGCGTGAATGGCGCCGTAAGCGCTGGCGTTGATGACGGATGTCGGACCGCCGGACTGACCGATGATACAAGCTCCTCTGAGCTCACTCATAGAAAATATCTCCTCTCAAGTATAAAATATCCTGATTTTCAGCGATGTACTTATTATACCGCAAACAGCTTCAAATTGCAAGGCACAGCACGCACCGGAAGCGGAAATCATTGGCATGAAATCACGGCGCCGCGGAAGCCGCTGCTCAGCGCAACACCGCCTGTTCAGCAAAGCGCTCCTCGAAATAGGGTCTGACTTCTATTGAGCACTGCTGTTCTGATCAAACGCGGTTTATTGTTCGAGAGGCCTGTTGCGGAAGCAGCGGCATATAAACCAGTTTGATGACGTCTGCACCTGAAGCTGACTGTCGCTGTACGACCAGACCGGCGTTTGGATTTGCTGCGATTCCAAATCAAAAAGGCTGACGGATTCCGGCTGAAAGGGTACCGAAGCGGAAAAGTGCCAAAGCGGGTGATCGGCTGCCAATTCCACACGCATACCGGTGCCGTCTTGACAGAGCACCGGCCGGCAGCCGATAAACTGTGCCTCATCGGCTGAAGTGATCATCCTGCAATATGCGTCCGGCAGCGAGCGCATCGGATCCGGCTGAACGGTACCGAGTTTCCAAAGCGATCCAGCCCACTGCACGCCTGCACGCCACGCCAGTGAAGGCGCATCCAGCCGGCCGCATCCGTCTGGCATCAGCAGCATAGATTCATAGATGGGGCCGCCGTTGATTCTGGGAATGTAATAAGTCGGGAAAAGAACGCGAAATACAGAGCAGCCCTCCAGCGCAAAGACAATCCGATCGGCGTCGAAATACTGATCGAGCGCCATATTCATGTAAAGACGGTCGAAATCCACAGCTGCTTCTGTTGCGAGGATTGCATTCGGCTTCACTTGGCGAACAGCGTTTGACACCTTGCTCAATAATTCCTGCATCCATTGGTTGCAGTCAAACGGGGATTTATGATGATGCGCAGGGTTATAACAGGGCCAGTGATAGAAAGAGAAGGAGTCCAAACGAATGCCGTCGGCATCGGTTTCACGAATCAGCCGCACGCACATGTCGGCGAGATGGTCCTGCCACTCCGCGCATCCGCAGCACATATGGAGCCATCCCTGATGCGTATAGGGTCCGTCGTTGGAGCCGTCCGCGTTCTGATACAGCCAGTTTTTCGCATCGGGGCAGATTTGAAACAGCGTGCTTTCGAGGGGGACAATCAAACCTTCCACATAAAGCACCACTCGTTTTCCGGCTTTCTGTGCGCGGTGGATGCCCTCGCGGAGCGCCTCGACGCCGCCGAGATCTGTACGAACAATGTTGACGCCGTCCGTATGACGGCGCAAAGCGCCGCAGCAATCCGGATCCGCGAGTATTTCTTCGGCGGCAGAAAGGGAGGAGACAAAAGCATATTCCAGCACATCGCTGCTTAACTGCTGAAAGTGATTTGGCAGTTCCGTAAAAGAATCTATCGCTGTTGCGGCTGGACCGGTCGGACTGTTGGGCTTTCCTTTCTTTTCAAACCAGATACCGCTATACCGTTCTGTTTGCGGCATGTGATCGGTTGACGGCCACGCAAAGTTCGCGCGAAACCAATCGCCGTATGCCTGTACGGTTTCATGCCATGTGCCCTGGTATATCATCAGAACAGCATCCGGGAGGGATTGCGTTTGCCCCGGCGCAAGCTTTTTTTCGGGGAAATAGCGCACCTGCAGGGCCGGTTCTTCATAGCGGATTTCTTTCCCGCAAAAAGAATCGTCTTCCAAATAGAAGCCGAGGCAGACGGTTTCCGTAAATAAGCAGCCCAGCTGCGCGGTCTGATCCATTGCATTTCCATAGACGCCGCCCGGATAATGCCAGATCTGATCGACAGCGCCGGCTTGATTGACCCCCAGCATCCGGGCATCTGCCGGGAAAGACAGGTGATCGAGGCACGGAAACGCCGGAAGAAATGAAACGGTCTCTTTACCGGTGTTCTGAAAGCAAAGATGCATACGAACGGCAATCCCTTCCAGACGGACGGTCAGGGAAGCGGATAAATCGTCTGAAAGCGCATAATCGATTTTGGCGCCGCCGGCGATGCGCGTAAAGACCGGCCGCGCCGGGCCGAGAAATGCGCTGGCGAAATCTGCAGGGTTGCCGGGCGTGCGGTGATCTCGGAATTGATAATCTGTGTGAAAATCATACCAAACCGCAAACGGCGACACGCAATCAGCCGCATGGCAGACAAACTCTGTCTGCGCCGGCTTGCAGAATATTTGTGACAGGGCACCTGTTTCTGCATCGAAGCCAAGGCGAATCAAATCGTTTTCCATGTAGAACACGCGATGTACACTCCTTTCAAATCAAAAACACCAATTCCGAAGAAAACAGCAGCCTGCGAAGATCATTGCGGCTGTAAGACAAACGACCCGTCCGGCAGCTTGTGCCACATGGCAATCGCGTGATCCGTGTCCGGGTGTGCATACGGCGAATCCGCACACAAAATGCGGTCGTTCGTTCTGGCCAGCTCCGCCAAAAGCCTTGCTTTGAGCGCCTGACGCTCTTCTGCATAATCAGGCGATCCCGCCAAATTGTTCAGCTCGCAGGGATCTTTTTCAAGGTCATAAAACTCTTCATACGGTCTCGGCGTACAGTAAATCGGCGTCAAAACGTCACAACCGACCATTTCCGTAAAGGTGTTGCCTGTGGCGGCCGGGAGGCCGGGATTCATGTTCAAAATCAGCTTCCGGTTCTTTGTCCGAATGGCGCGAACCGGTGCATCGGTGTTGTCGAATGAAACCTCCGCAAAACAGGCGTTTCGCCCGCCGGGTCGTCCTTCAAGCTGCGGAATCTGGCTGATGCCGCAGCAGTCAGGAGGCGGCTGAATGCCGACCCACTCACAGAGCGTCGGCATCAGGTCCACATGGCTGGATAGCCCGTGCGCAACGATGCCGCTTTCCGGCAGGCAGCCGCCCCAGAAAATCAATGGGACGCCGATGCCGGAATCGTAGGCAGACTGCTTGGCCCTTGGCAGATCGATGCCGTGGTCACAGCTGAAATAGAGGAGCGTCTCCTCAAACAATCCGAGTGAGCGGATGCACGCAGTCAGCCGGCCGATGGCCGTATCGGCGGCGGAAATCGACTTCGCCAAGCGCGCCAGGAATGTACGCGCTGGCCGCACATCCGGAACCTGCGGCAGAAGCGGCGGAATAACAGCCCGGTCGATGTCGGATTCTGTGATGGGGTGATTCAGCGGGGCGTGCGCTTCCGAAAACGCGGCCGCGATATAAAGCGGCGCGTCATCGGTTCGATCTTTTAGGAGGCTGATGACGGTGTCAACGACGTCCGAAGCGGAAGCAGAATTTGTGATGCTGCAGTCATACCCTAAAAGACGGCAGCCGGAGCAATCTGCGTCGCCATAAGGATATGGGCCGCCAGCAATGGAACGATACTCTTTTTCTTCGGCAAACCCACACCGGATCGATGTGAATCCGGCGCGGCGCAGCAGCCGCGGGAGCGTTTCAACATTCGGGCGGTAAAAGCACGTTTCAGCATTGTGCAGATATTTTCCGGTCAGAATCGATGCCCGCGACGGAACGCAGACCGTTCCAGTGGAAAAGTGATTGGCAAACAAAACGCCTTCTCCGGCCATTTGATCGATGTTTGGCGTGGATGCGTCGGCGGCGCCATAACAGCCAAACTGGCGGCCAGCATCATGCATCAGGATACCGAGGATCAATTTGGGCTTTCGCATACAAACACTCCTTTGAAACTGTTTCCTGCGGTTATTATACAGGAAGCCGCCGGGAAATGCAACCCCCGGCGGCTTCTGTCAGGCTTTCATGATGGGTTTGTCTGCATGAGGGCGGCTGCCAGCGCTTCGGCGTACAAATGGCCGCCTTGTACGGCCTCCGCGAGTGAATTCCCGTTTGCGCCAACCTCAACGATCATGGCGCCGATGGCCGAAAACTGATTATAGCTGGAACGTGTCAGTTTGATTGGACGCGCCAGCGTCGGCCATTGATCCGCCATGTTTTTCTGCACGCGCAGCGCGAGCTTCAAATTTTCACGCCAATGCGGGTGGTCTCCGGCTGCCGTATCCGTGCCGATGACCATCATAACCTGCGCCGTTTTTTGCGTTCCAAGGTCCGCAACCAGCTTGTATTTCTGCGCCTGCGGCTGGTTCAGCGCATCCCGGTGCACATCAATGACAACCTCAATGGATGGGTGCTCCCGCATAGCGGCTTGAACAGCCGCCAGCGACCGCTTATACGCTCCAGTATAGGATGGTGAATCGTATGCCGTCGTATCGTGAATGACGCCGATCCCATGGGAACGAAGCACGGATGCAATTTCCTCGCCAACACGGACGACGTTATACGCCGGATTGGTACAGCGGTCGGAACTGTCTGTCTCGTATGTATCCAGCGCACCGGGCGTATACGCTTCGCCGGTGTGCGTATGATAGATATAGACCTGCGGTTGTCCGGTTGGTTCCGCTGTTTTGAGCGGCTCTGAGAGCATATCTGCAAGAGGGAGCTGTTTCTTGGTTCCATTCAGAACAAACACGTTCTGACAGACGTCATAGCCATAGGCGCTGGCTGGTGCGACTGTCAGTTCACGCACCGTTTCTTCCGGCGCCTGCTCTTTGCACGGCGCAATCAATCCGTTTGTTCCGCGTCGATTGGCGGGGAAGTCCAGTCCTGTATCGAGCGCCTCCGGTATGGATGACGTCAAAGGAGGTGCTGCTGTTGCACCTTGCTGCGTGGGTGATCCAGGCGATACATGGGATTGCAGTGCATCTGCCAGAGAAAGAATGGGCAGATCCAACAAATTGTAGCGCGTCTGGAAACCGGCGATCTCACTGCGAATCAGCAGGCTGGAGAGCGCAGTTTGATGTTCTGCATCCGCGGCGCCGCGCTGACCGGCCGACGTTGCCGCCAACATCGTCAAGGATAAACAGAAGGCCGCACTGCGTCGAAGGACGGCAAAAACAGGCTTCCGGCGGTGCGGCTTGTCCTTGTGGATGGAAACGCAGCCGGTAAAAGACATGTCCGGCGCGGCCGAAACAGTTGCCGGACGCACACATAAAAGTTCCAACTGTTCCATGATATACAAAGCCTCCCTGTGTAAAATACGTTTTCAGTGTATGCACAGGACGCAGGGAATATGTTCAGGAGAGGAAAAGTGCAATGTCATCCAAGGACAGCTCAGGCTGTGCAGCCCGGTTGATGGCATACCCAATCACTTTTGCGCAAGCGGCAACCTGTCGATCGATCTCTTTGCCGGTGACAAACGTCTGTCCGTATTTTTCATAAAGCGGGGTTGCTTCATAGGAAATCTGCAAATCATCCAGTATGTCGGCTGCCAGCGTCGCAGCATCGACGACGGTTGGCACGCCAACGGCGATACAGGGGATATGCATCGTTTCGGTGTTGATGGCAAAGCGGTAATTGCCGACGCCTGATCCGGGGACAATTCCGGTGTTGGAAATCTGAACGGTTTTGCAGAGCCGTTCTGTCCGGCGGGCTGCCAGCGCATCGATTGCAATCAGCGCGCCGGGGGCGATCTTACCGGCGATTCCCGTAAGCATCTCACCGGATTCAATGCCGGTCATAGCAAGAACGCCGGGCGCGACTGCTGTCACAGGTTTCAGCATGGAGAACTGTTCGGGCATTTGGCGCAGCAGGTGGCGGGTTGCTAAGACGTTCTCCACCGCAATCGGGCCAAGTGCATCCGGTGTGATTGCTCGGTTGCCAAGGCCGGCAACCAGGAGCGGAGATTCGCCGTTCGACGGCAAAAAAGAGGATAGCTCACCGGAAATCACATCCACTGCCTCCTGAAAGGCGTGGTCTGTATTGGCAAATAAAGGTTCCAGGTCAATCGTAACGTATTTCCCGACGGGCTTTCCGATGATTTCCGAACCGTTTTCATTCAAAATCTCAACCGTAAAAACATGCATGCCGCAAACGTCTTTTTCGCTAGATCGGACGCCATCCGGCATGCCGGGCGCAGGCATGGTTTCGCAGTACAGATCTACGGCTTCTTTTGCCAAATCGGTTCGTTTTGTCATGTCTTTCATCCGAAAACAACTCCCTCACACTACTTTTTCCTGATGGCAAAGGTAGTATGCGCTGATTTGAAATGTATATGCAGAGCGAAAACGGACATACCTAAAACCGGATGGCATCGGATTGCTGCATCGCATATCACGGAACAGGGTGACGAACAGATGGAACAAAATCAAGATCAAAAGACATCAACCAGAATTGCAGGCATCCCGGAAACAGATGCCGAACGGCTGACGGCGCTTTTTGCGCATGATGCAACTTTCCGGCTGCGTCGTCTCAATCGGCCAATGGATCCGTCAAATGCGGCTGCCGTCTGTATTCTATGCCATTTGGACGGTATGACAAACGGGCTGTTGATCTCTGAAAGCATTCTGAAGCCGCTGGAGACTTATCTTGTCAATCCCAGCCACGAAAGCAGCGCGGAAAAAATAGCGGCCTCTGCCGTTTCCAATGCAGAGGTGCAGTTTGCGGAGACCATAGAAGAACTGAGCGATGCGATGCAGAACGGAGACTGTGTCCTGCTCGCTGCGAAAGGCGCTTTGATTTTCAGCGTCAAAGGCTGGATGAAGCGGTCTACCCAGGAACCGGACAATGAAAAAGTGCTGCGCGGCCCGCGCGAGGGGTTTATCGAGTCTGCGCTCACAAATGTCAGTTTGCTCCGGCGAAAGCTGCAAACAACCGAACTGCAAGTAGAAGATGCAACATTCGGCCGGCTGACAAATACGAAAACATACCTCTGCTATCTGAAATCGCGTGTCAATCCGAAAATTCTGGCGGAACTGAAACGCAGGCTCCAGCGCATTCAAATGGACGGCGTGCTGGACTCCAACTATTTGTTGGAGCAAATTCGCGATGCACCGAGAACGCCGTTCAAAACCGTTGGCGTGACTGAAAGGCCGGATATTGCCGCAGCCAAACTGTTGGAAGGACGTATTGCGCTCATTGTGGACGGTTCTCCCTGTGTTCTGACCATACCGTATCTGTTTATTGAAAACTTCCAGGTTAATGACGATTACTATACAAACTATATTTTTGCCACCATCAACCGCTATCTGCGCATGATCGGATTCTTTCTGACCGTCTCTGTCCCGGCGATTTATGTGGCCATTGTGACCTATCATCAGGAGATTCTGCCGCCAGCGCTATTGGTCAGTATTTCTGCAAGCCGTCAGGGCGTGCCGTTTCCAACCATCGTCGAGATGGTTCTGCTGCTCCTTGCCTTTGAAATCCTGCGTGAGGCCAGCATCCGAATGCCGAATAACATCGGGCAGGCGCTTTCGATTGTCGGCGCTCTGGTTCTGGGTCAGGCGGCTGTTGAAGCGAAACTTGTTTCTGCGCCAATAGTCATCATCATTGCATTAACGGGAACGACTTCGCTGCTGATCCCGCCGCTGGGCGGTGCGGAAATCATGGTTCGCAGCATGCTGCTTGCACTGAGCGCTATGCTCGGCATGGTCGGTTTCATTTTGGGCGATGTGGTTTTGTTGTTTCATCTCGGCGCCATGCAGACATTCGGTGTACCGTATCTTTCTTTGGCGCCGGATCGTGCAGGGAATCAGCGGCATGATTCGTTTGTCAGAGCACGCTGGGGAAAGCTGCGTTACCGGAAACTCTTTGCAGACGCACAGGTGAGTTCTGGAAAAGAAGGGGAAAAACGGTGAAAAAAAGAATCCTTGCGGCATGTCTGATTTGCGCTGCATGCCTTCTGGGCGGATGCAGCAATTATATTGAAATCGAAAAACTGATCATCGTTGCCGGTGCAGCCATCGACTATGACGAAACAACTCAAATGTATCAGGTGACGGCTGAAATTCTGGATTTGCAGGGGAGCAGCGGCAAAGATGCAAACTATGAAACTATTTATATCGAATCAGAAGGGGAGAGCCTTGTAGAAGCAATTGCAGACATGTCGCGCATGGCAGGTCGTCAGCTGTATTGGGATCACGCTGATGTTTTCGTGCTGAGCCAAAGCGTTGTCAGTCATTCGGTCGAACCGGTTTTGGATTGGTTTACCAGCGATGTCAACGCGCGTCTGTCGGCTCTGGTTGTGGTGGCTGGCACCGAAAAGGCAAGCGATATTTATCAGCTGGAATCGCTGGGGCAGAAAAGTGTATCCATCTCTCTTGAACGGATTCTGGAAAACTACCAGAGCAAGGGTCATGCAATTGTCAGCATCAATGAGCTGATGAACTGCTATGGAATCAAAGGATTTGCGACCTGTATCCCCATGGTCAGCGGAGAACAGAACGCAGGTCAGGACATACTGGTCATCCAGTCGTATGCCGTTTTAAAACATGATGTGCTTTCCGGCGTATACGAAGGAAAGGATCTCTCTTATCTGATGCTTTTGCTCAAAAATCCGCTGAAAAGCGTGATCTCGGTATCAATCCCGGACACGGAGGCAACGTTGAAAATGCAGGTGGTCAGCCATGATATCTCCGTGCGCACGAAAATGGAAGACAGCATCCTGCATGCGTCGGTTCAAATGGATCTGACGCTGTCGGTCGTCGGCAATATGGGAGACGATTCCATTCTGAAAAGCGACGACGGCGAGGCGCGGATCTTGGAAGCGACTGAAAAAACGGTTCGGGAAGCATGCAGCCAACTGATTGACCGCGATATCGAGTCCTTTGGCGCAGATATTCTTCGGATCGGTCAGCATATCCAGCGCCATGACCCGAAGACATGGCACAGGGTGGAAGCAGATTGGGAGAACGTGTATGCCGGGATGCAGTACGAATTGCAGATCCGTGCAATCGTTGACAAATCCGGAAAAATGTCGCCAATCAACGATCAGGAGGAAGCCTCATGACGTGGATTCTGCTGGTAGGTTATACATTGCTTCTCGGTACCGCGGATACCATGTTTTCCAGACAACGCATGAGCATGGTGCGCGGGATTGCCTACTTCACCCTGATGGCTGCGGCATTCTGTTTGTGTGCGGCATCGCATCTGCAATGGAAGCTGACAAATCCGGTGGATGTTTTGGCGCGGCTCCTTCGGATCGAGTAGAGCCCAGCATCCGTTTGATCAAAATGAGCATTGCAGATAAGGAGCAAGCATATGATTGAAACAGAAAAAATGACCGGACGTCAAATCCGGTCCATGGCCTTCCTGATGACAATGGGCGGCATTTTTGTCATCGGCGGCACCAAAGATGCAGGGGAAGAAAGCTACTTGGCAGCGCTGCTTTCTGCGGCGGCGATCTTTCCGCTTTATGCGCTGTATGAATATCTCCTGGCAAACGCCGGCGCAGGCGGGCTGTTCGCTTTATGCAGGCAATGCCTTGGCCCGGTCTTTGGACGGGTCAGCATCGCACTGCTTGGGCTGTATGCGCTGATCATCGGGTCTGCTTTATTCGGCAATTATCTGAATTTCATCTATACGGTGTTCTTGACCGATACGGCATTGCTGACGGTTGGTGTTGCAACCGCAGCGGCAGTGGCTTTGGCGGCCCGGTGCGGACGCATGGCGTTGGCGCGCACCGCGCGGATCATTCAATATGTGGTGCTTGGCATCTTATCTGTCACGCTTTTTCTGTCGCTGTTTGTGATCGACCTGGAGAATTTTCCCCTGCCCGTGATGGCGAAAGGGTTTCCGCCGATCGCCTCAGGCGCCTTTTCTCTGACAATGCTTCCGTTCGGAGATGCAATTATACTGCTGCCCCTCCTCGACGGCGGAACCGGGAGAAGGGGCAGCAGAAATCTGATGAGAGGAGCCGGTATTACCTGGGCTCTGTTGTCTGTTATCTTTTTGCGCAACGTGCTGGCGCTGGGTGCCTCGTCTTACGGCATCCTGTTTTTCAAGTCGTTCGTCGCTGTTCGCATCATCAGCGTCGGTGCATTTTTCCAGCGGATTGAAATCCTGGTTTCCGTCGTTTACATCTTATGCGACGCATTCAAGCTGGTGGTCTGCACAAGATGCGTGATGAAGTGTCTGGACGAGCTGACGGGCATGCCGTCTCGGGAAGAAGGCGCCGTCTTTTCTGCACCGGCTGTTTTTCTGATGCTCGGCCTGGCTGCGGCATTCATTGAAAACCAGTGGCACATTACGCGCTTCCTTCAGGTCAGCAAATACGTTGCCGTGCCGTTTGCGATTGTTCTGCCCGGCATTCTGGCGCTGTGCTGTTGGATGCAGACGATTAGAAATCGCGGCAGACTTCCGACAGGCTGTATTTCCAGCAGCGCTCAGGCTCACGGACAAGATAACCGCCGTTGGTGAAATCCGGGAACGGCTGCGGCATGCTGCCGGTTGCGATGGAGTTTTCGCTGAGCGGGGTGATGGCGGCATACGTCGCAAAATCATACACGTCGATCGGCGTATCGGTTTGTGCCTGAATGCTTTCGACGTAGGCGCGAAGAACCAGATAATCCATGCCGCCGTGACCGCCCTGAATGCCGGCTTCCTGATACCATTTCCAGATCGGGTGTTCGTATTTTTGCAGAATCGGATCAAAGGCAGACCAGACGTGCGGTTCCGTTTCGCCTTCCAGCATAATGCCGCGGTTTTCTTCCATCCAAACGCCCTTGGTACCCTGCACATAGCCGCCGCGGGAGTAAGGACGCGGCAGCGTCGTGTCGTGTGTCAGAACGAGTGTTTCGCCGTGCGCGCATTTGATCATTGTGGTCACAACGTCGCCCTGTGCAAACGGATACCCCTGAACTTCGTTGTCAGCCGGCATATGTTTGGCGGACCATTCGTTCAGGCCGCGGGCTTTGGTTGCCATGGAAACCAGACTGATAAAGCGGTTGCCGCGGTTGACGTTCAGAATTTTGCCCATCGGAACGGCGCCGTGCGTCGGATATACATCGCCGTTGCGGTGCATATAGTTGTCCAGACGATAATGGCGGTTGATATGCCCCATCGCAACTTCGTCGCGCAGGTCATGCTCGTAGCCGCAGCGGCAGTGGATCATTTCGCCGAACAGCCCCTGCTTGACCATGTTCAGCAGTGCCAGTTCTTCGCGGCCGTAGCAGCAGTTTTCCAGCAGCATGCACGGTTTGCCGGTGCGGCGGCTGGTGCGGACGAGTTCCCAGCATTCGTCGATCGAGCAGGCGCCGCCGACTTCGCTGGCCACATACTTTCCGGCGTTCATCGCGTCAATGGCGATGCGGAGATGCATTTGCCAGCAGGTGGTAATCAAAACGCCGTCGACGTCTTCACGGGCCAGAATATCATGGTAATTCTGCGAGGTAAAAGGCGCTTTGCCATAGACTTCTTCAACGGCCTTTGCAGAACGCTCCACCCGGTCCGGATAGACGTCGCAAAGCCCGACGATACGGACGTCGTCCATTGCGAGCAGCGTGCACATCATGCCGTGACCGCGGCCGCCCAAACCGATGACTGCAATGTTGACGGTATTGCTTTTCATAGATTTATTCCCTCAGTTCGTTTCAAAATCAGCAACCAAAATGGTGCCTGGATTCATCTAATAGTCTACCTTTTTTGGGGGTGCGGTGCAATGGACAAAACCAATCAACATATGGACAAATCAACTTATTTTCAATGACCGGACATGAAGGCAGCCGTGCAGAAACGAAAATAAGCCATCTGCATTTCCGCTATTGATTTGTCTCGGCTGACGATGTATAATTGTCTATGGATGAATGGCACGCCTATCAGCGTGCAGAGGAGGAGCTTTCATTGACAAAAATCCAAACCTATCTGAACGGCCTGCGCGGGAAACACATCGGTATTCTTGGATACGGCGTCAGCAATGCGCCGCTTGCCAGAATGTTTTTTGAGGCAGGTGCTCAGCTGACCGTATACGATCAAAAAACACCGGAACAGCTGGGGGCATCCGCGCTTCAACTGGAAAAAGACGGCGTTCGCTTTTGCGGTGGGGAAGGCTACGCCGACCAAATGAATGATGAAATCATTTTCCGCTCACCCGGTTTTCTGCCGACCAAACCCGCATTGCGCAGAGCGGCGGCGGCAGGCGCGCAGATTACCTCTGAAATGTCCCTGTTTTTTGAATGCTGCCCCTGTCCTATCATCGGCATCACGGGCAGTGACGGCAAGTCTACCACCTCAACGGTTACGGCAAAGCTGCTGGAACAGAGCGGCAAACGCGTTTGGCTCGGCGGCAATATCGGTACGCCGCTGACCCCCAAGCTGGACGAGATGAAAGCCGCAGATTATGCAGTAGTTGAGCTGTCGTCTTTCCAGCTGATGGATATGCACAAATCGCCGCATATCGCCATCGTCACCAATGTTGCGCCGAATCATCTGGATAAGCACACCAACATGGCCGAATACATCGAAGCCAAACGTGCTGTTTTCCGGTATCAACAGCAGGGCGACCTGCTCGCGGCAAACTTTGATAATGAAATCACGCGCGGGTTCCTTGCGGAGGCACCGGCTGCACAGCGTCCTTTTTCACGTCAAAACGCCTGCCCCAATGGTGTCGTGCTGGAAGACGGATGGATTACACTCCGTGAAAACGGCCAATCACAGCCGATTCTTCAGGCCGCACGAATCAAAATCCCTGGCAGCCACAACGTTGAAAACTATATGGCTGCAATCGATGCCGTTTATGAGCTGACGGGGCGTGAAGCGATCCAACAGGTTGCTGAGACGTTTGGCGGCGTCCAGCACCGGCTCGAACTGGTCCGGACGATGGACGGCGTCCGCTATTACAACAGCTCCATTGACTCTTCGCCAACCCGCACCATGGCCGCGCTGAGCGTATTTGACGGAAACCTGACGGTTATCCTTGGCGGGAGCGATAAAGGGATTTCTTTCCAATCGCTGGGGAATGCCCTGTGCCGACAGACAAAACGCATCATCTTGACGGGTGCAACCGCAGACGCCATTGAACAGGCTGTGCGTTCGGCACCGTCCTTTTCCAATGGCAAACCGGATATATACCGGACGCCAACCTTAGTTGAAGCAGTTCAGCTTGCACATGACGTCACGCTGCCCGGTGAAATCGTGCTGCTTTCTCCTGCGTGCGCGTCGTTTGATGCCTTCCGGAATTTTGAAGAACGCGGTGAAGTCTTCCGCAAGGCAGTCTTATCCTTGCAGGCGTAAGAACCCTGCGGCATGTCTCTCAACGAAAGGAAGTGCCTTTGATGTACATAGAACAGAACCTGAAAGCACGAGACCTCCCGCCGATTCCCGATGAACGAGCAAAAATCCTTGCGGTTCTCTCGCGTGAAATCTATGGACAGATGCCGGCGCCGGTTGAAGCAAGTGCAGAAATCATTTCGGAGAATGGCAGCGCATATGCAGGCAAAGCGGTCGAACGGCAAATCCGTGTCGCATTTGACTTGGCGAAAGGCCGATTTTCATTTCCGGCCGTCGTTTTGATCCCACATGCGGTTCAGCGCCCGCGGCTGATGATCCATCTGATGTTTGAACCGTCTGTGCCGAACAAATACTTTCCGGCAGAAGAAATTCTCGACAGCGGCTGTGCGGTTGCAGCGTTTTGCTATGAAGACGTCACTGCGGACAACAATGATTTTTCGAGCGGTTTGGCGTCCTATTTTCCAAGAAACGCCACAGACAGCACCGGGAAAATCGGTCTGTGGGCATATGCGGCGCAGCGGCTTGCCGATGCGGTTCTCGCATGGAGCTGCTTTGATGATGACCATGTGGCAGTGATCGGTCATTCCCGCTTGGGCAAAACAGCGCTCTGGTGCGCTGCGAATGATACGCGTTTTTCGCTGGCCGTCTCCAACAATGCCGGCTGTTCCGGCGATGCTCTGGCAAGAGGAAAGCAGGGTGAGCGGGTCGATGCCATCACACGCGTGTTTCCGTTCTGGTTCTGTCCGAACTATGCACAATATGTCAATGTGGAAGAAACCATGCCGTTTGACCAGCATTGGCTGCTGGCGGCGATTGCGCCGCGCCTGATTTTTGTCAATACGGCAGAACAGGACGCGTGGGCTGATCCGGAGAGCGCGTTCTTGTCCTGTGCTGCCGCGAGCGAAGCGTATGTGCGCACGGGGCGGCCGGGGCTGATTGCGCCGGATCGAAAACCGTGCCCAGGCGATTTCGACGGTGACGGCTCCATAGGATTTGCCATGCGTGCAGGCTGCCATTTCCTGTCGCGCGCCGACTGGCAGGCAGCCATTCGGTTCTGGCAGGGAAAAGCGTAACTGTTCTTTCCGGTTGACCAGTAAAAAAAGCGGCAGAAGGTCTAAAAACCTTCTGCCGCTTTCGCATGCAGTATAGTGCTTCTAACGCTTATCGTCTTCTGCAGGCGCCAGTTTGTGGCGCTTGAAATAGAAAATACTGCCGATGAGAAGCTGTCCAACGCCTTGAGCAAACAGCAGAAGGGGAACGCTTTCAAACGTTCTGCCAAACAGCGTCAACGTCCAGTTGCGCGTCATGGAAATAAACGACGTGGAGATCACCAGCCCGATCATGGCGCAGACGTTGGTGACAATGGAATAAAAGACCTGATAGTTGGTCTGGTCTTCCGGCGGCATATTGATAAACGGCATATTCGCCCAAGCGAGATTCAAGCCGGCGCCGAGCAGGTGCTGCGTCATGCGGACAACCAGCATCAGCCAGATGTGGTTTCCGGGCGTGATAAACGCATAGAGCAGTGTCGTCGGGCAGTGCAGCATGGCGGTCACGCCGACGGTATAAAAATAGCCGTTTCTGCGGATATACCGACGCCAGCAAGGGGAGAAGAAGATCAGAAAAACCGCATAGGAGGCATCGATAAAATTGATAAACGTGTACGTCGCCCCGACATTTTGAAGCAGATAGTAGTAGATTGTCGACGAAGTAAAATAGGAATTCAGTGTCCAAAGGGCGATCAGCGCCATGGTGGATAGATATTTTTTATGCTGGAACGGCAGCGTAAAAACGTTTTTGAGTCTGATCGAGACTTCTTTTTGGGGATATGGATATTCTTTCGGCAGCGCCACAATGACGACAGCGATCACAGCCAGAACGTAGCCGATGATGCGGAATGTATAGAGGATTGCGAGCTGATTGGACGATGCCTTGACTGCGTCTGCAATCAAACTGGAGACCAGCAAAAGACTGGAGGAAATCGTTGTGCTGATAATCTGCTGATAGGAAAAATACTCTGTGCGGACATCATCCGGGATAAACTGCAGGTGCCAGATAACGGTTCCGCAGTCAGCCAGTGCAGAAAAAAGCTGTGCAACGAAAACGATAGCACCAAAACAAATAACTTTGACTGCTTTGTCAGTGACAATAGAAGGCAGCAGCGTAATGCCGAGAATCGAGATGGTGTAGCTCAAAAAGCGGGAACTCACAATCAGCCAGCGGCGTTTTGGAAAGCGTTCCAGAATCAGCGGCGCAAAAATGGAGAAAAGGTTTGCGAGCAGCGGCAGGAAGCTGATGATGCCGAGATCGACGATATCGATGTCGTTGGCGGCTAAAAAGCCGGTATAGAACACGCCGCCGGTCAAAAACCCGCTGCATGCAGAAATCGTATTGTAGCCCAGCATGACGCAGCGCCCGCGCGCTCTGCTGCCGCCGAAGTTAAAAACGCGTCTGAATCCGGAGTGCCGGAAACGAGAGATGATTCGATTCATGGCGTTACCCCTATCTTAGATGGTTACAGCGTTTCCGGACGGTAGGAAAGCGTCAGTTCCATGTTGTGACAGTCAAGCTGCGTGAGCTTCACACCGGCGGAGTGCAGCATACGCTTGGAGGCGCATGTCGCGTCAGAGTGCGCATATTTATCAGAGAGGTAGATGACTTCGCGAATGCCGGTCTGAATGATCGCCTTGGCACATTCGTTGCAGGGGAAGAGCGAAACATAAATCCGCGAACCGGCCAGCGGACGGCCTGCGGCATTCAAAATGGCGTTCAGCTCGGCGTGAACAACATACGGATATTTGGTATCGTTGGCGGCGCCTTCACGCGCCCAAGGATATTCATCGTCGGAACAGCCCTTCGGGAATCCGTTGTATCCGGTCGAAATAATGATGTTTTGATCGCTGACAATACAGGCGCCGACCTGTGAATTTGGATCTTTGCTGCGCTTGGCAGCCAGCAGGGCAACGCCCATAAAATACTCGTCCCACGAAAGATAATCTGCACGTTTCATTGTAAACCTCATATCTGTCCTGATGGATTTCATGCAGGGATAAAATCGATTCTATTATATCATGCCGCTTTGAAAATGTAAAGCAGAAAATAGCGCTCAAACAGCGGGCAGTGCCAGATCAAAACGCGGGCCGCGCAGGATGACAGACGGCGTGAAAATAACAACATTTCAATGGGACGGAATCTCGCATTTCAGACAAAATAACAAGAACAATGAACCTCTGACCACTTGACAGTATCAATGATTTGTACTATAATATTACGTGGACAAGTGGGAATGGGCCGGTTCATCTCGGAAGCGGCTGCAAGCCTTCCGAAGTCCCTTGACGCATTGAACTTTTCTGGCGCATTGGAGGTTTCGTATGACTGACCGGGAGCTGAAACATCTGAATCGGGCGGAGCTGGTCGATATCATCTTTGAACAGCAGAAACGCTTAGAGGCGCTTCAGCAGCATGCCGAACAGCTTGAGGCTTCATTGCAGGACCGCTCCATCCGTCTTGCCTCTGCTGGTTCCATTGCAGAAGCTGCATTGAGCCTGAACGACGTCTTTTCCACAGCGCAGGCTGCCGCAGAGCAGTACCTGTCTGCCGTGCAGGCCATGGCATCGGAATGTGATCAGAAAATCGAAGCCGCAGAAGCCAAGGCGCAGGCAATCTTGGACGAGGCGAATCAAAAGGCTGAGGTATGCAGACGCCAAGCCGAACTTGAGGCGCGTCAAACCGTTGAGGCAGCCAATGCAGAAGCCGAAAAAGCATGGATTGTTTTCCAAGAGAAGTCCGATGAACTGATTCGCCTGCACAATGAGCTGAACGCCTTGAAGACAAGGATGCAGTGAACCATGAGCAAACGGAAAAAACGCCCGGTTGATTTGCCCAGCATGGAACAAATCATTCGTGAACGCGAGCGCCTCCGATATCGCCGTCGTTACAGCCGAACGCTGAAAAGCACGGTTGCTGTGCTGGTGGTGGTTGCGGCGGCCGCCGTCCTGGTTGCGACGCTTTGGATGCCGGTTCTGCGCATCTACGGTACATCGATGTCACCGACGCTGACAGACGGTCAGATTGTTGTAACCCTCAAAGGATCCAAATTTGAACCCGGCGAGCTGGTTGCATTTTACTACGGCAACAAGCTTCTCATCAAACGTGTGATTGCGGGTCCCGCCGATTGGGTCGATTTGGATGAATCGGGCAGCGTCTTTGTGAACGGCGATCTGCTGGATGAACCTTATTTGACTGCGAAAGCCTTCGGTGAAACCAACATTGAACTGCCGTATCAGGTTCCGGACGGCCGGTATTTTGTCATGGGAGACAACCGTGCGACCTCGGTCGACTCCCGGACGACGGCGCTCGGTTGCGTAGCAGACGATCAAATCGTCGGGCGCGTCGTTTTCCGAATTTGGCCTTTTTCATCCTTTGGCGCCGTCAGGTGACAGCTGACTGACGCTTGTCCGCACCGCACACAGCGAATATCCCCATACGATTCAAACAATGTGTGAATCACGGCTCAAATCCTCTGTTTCCAATATGCATCTGTATGAAAGGGGTGAGCGCATGAAGGAACAGAACAAGCAATCCGCATCCGAGCAGACTTTGCCCGGCAAATGGATCAAAGCCCACGGCAAAAGAAAACGCTGGCAAAAGGCAGTGCTGCTGCTTTCCTGTATTGTTGTCTTCTGTACGACATATGCGCTGATTCTGCCCGCCATCACAATGACGGAACCGCCGCTCTGCGGATTGCAGGAACATACGCACGATGACGCGTGCTATGAAACCGCTCTCGTTTGTACACAGACCGCAGATGACGACTTAGATGCCGATTCTGAAGAAGAACCGCACCATCATACGGAATCCTGCTTCGAAAAGCACCTCATCTGCACCTTGACAGAGCATGAGCATTCGGAAGCCTGCTATCAGGAACCCGCCGGCGAACAGACAACGCCAGTGGAAACAGAGCCGAATGCCGATATTGCCGAACCTTCTCAGCCGGCTGAAACAGCCTATGTGGCTGAACTTCATGCAGATGGCTCTCCAACCGTCTTTGCTGCCGGTGAAACCGTTTCCTTTGCGTTCAGCCTGAAAATCGCCGGATATGATGGAACGCCTGACGCACCAGAAACCCGTATCCGGGTTGAGTTTGTTCTGCCGGTTTCAGAGGCAGAAGCTGTTTTTGACCTTGAGGCCATGACTTGGCTCGACCGCACGCCGGGCTATGAACCCGCCGTCACCGCGGAAACCAGAACCTTCGGCGATGCAGAAACATCGTGTCAGGTTTTGTCCGGGTATATTTTGCAGACTGCTGAAGAGCCGTCTCTACCGGCGCCGGATTCGTTTGAAGCGGCTGTATCTGTCTGCGTGCGGGAAATGGCAGCAGACGATCCGCTTACCGTTCAAATCAGCGCAGCCATGGCGCAGAACACTTGGATGGGTGAATGTGAAATCCATCATACCGAAGAGCGGCTGACGGTTCTCTCGCAAACCTCCACCGCTGCGGCTGTTCTTTCTGAAGCAGAGCGTCAGGCGGTCTATGACCGCTTCAATGAAGAAGTTGAAGCACTGGAAGCGATCGGCGTCGCCAGTGAAGAAACCAAGGCGGCTGCCAACGACCTGTTGGCGCGTCTAGCGGAATCCATGGTGCAGAGGCAGCTGTCGGAAAGCGACTGCAAAGCCTTGGCGGACCGCATCGCACAGGTTCTCAGCGTGGATCCGGATTCCATTGCGGAACCCGGCGGCGGTTTGGCGTGGATTGAATTCTGCCAAAGCGGCTGGTTTACCGAATACAGCGAAGCGGCAGCCGCCATTCTTGCCGGGCAGGCGGACGATTCTGATCCGTCTTCCATTCATGCGGCCTATGCGCCGTCCCCATCGAACGCCCCAGCAAATGATGCGGCACAGCCTTCCGGCGTCCAGATTGACGATCCCGGCGGCGAAGTTACCTCAGATGACGGACAGGTTTCTGTCAGCAAAACGATTCAGGGGACAGATCTCGAAAACGTCTTTGACATCACCCTGCGCGTCCGGACATCCGAAAAGAATATTGAAGTCATACGCGACCCGGATCTGGCAGTCGTCATTGTCTTGGACATTTCAAACACCATGACATATGCGTTCGGCAATACGACACGTTATCAGGCGGCGATGGCCGCTGCGGAACAGTTCCTCGATCAGTTTGCGGAAAGCAATGCGCTGGGCGTCAGCAAAGTTGGTTTTGTCGCCTTCAATACCAACGCGAAGAAAATCTTTGACCTTCAATCCTGCTCCAATTCGGCGCAGGCGACTGTTCTCAAAAATACCATGCGCACGGAAACCGGCAAAGTCCTGAATTATGCCGACTCGCATGAACGTTTCACGAACATCGAGGGCGGCTTGAAGCTGGCAAACGACATGCTGAAAAATGCGTCCAACGCCAACAAATTCATTGTTTTTCTGAGCGACGGCTTTCCGACAACCTATGTTTCATCTGGCTATAACGGCTACGATCCGTACTGCACAAGCGGTACGGAGGGACGCGACGGCGTCTTCTACGATTCTGTCACCAGAACCTATTGCCTCTACGGGACGAGTTACAGCGATAAAGCTGCCATCCGCGCCCGCAAAATGGCAACAGCCATCAAACAATCCAGCGCAACGATCTTTTCCATCGGCGTTGACATCGGCGGTCAGACGGTGCAGCAGTATGTCGACCAAACAGCAGGAAAAAACTTTTCCGTTGTAGACCGTACCAGCACATCTTATGAAATCGGCAGCGCGACCAGTTCCGATGCCTATAAAAATTGGCTCAAAGAAAAAATCGGCTCCGGCTACTACTACGACAGCACCAACTCGGCGGGTTTGGCAAAAGCATTCAAAGATATTCTGGAGCAGATCAAAGCGCAGGTTGCAGAAAGCGCCAAAGCGGACTGGGTGGCAGAAGACCCGATTCCGACGATACTCAGCCAACAGGGGCATATCGAGTTCATTGGTTTCTTCGACAAAGGCCATACGCTCCGAGGCGACCGCCTAACCGGTCAGGGCAGTGAAAACGCCGAAAACACAGCGGCATATCCAAACAGCGGCGATCTGATCAACTGGGACCTGAAACAGTCTGGTTACCGCAAAACCGTCAACGGCAGCGAAACGTCATACACCTATGAGCTCTGCTACCGCGTCCGCCTGCAAAACGAAGAGAACAACAGCGAAAATCCGTTTGTCGAAAACAAAATCTACCAGACAAATGGCGAAACCAAACTCCAGTACCGCACGATCGTCAGCGAAAACGGCACGGTAAATGTTTCACCGCCGAAAACCGTCATTTTTCCGATCCCATCGGTGCATGGTTATTTGGCAGACCTCTCCTTCGTTAAAACAGATGCCGCCGGTCATCCGCTGTCCGGCGCCGTATTCACTCTGACGCATGATACCGCGCAGTGTTCCATCTGCCGCGGTGACGGTTCTGCCGTCAGCATCCCGCAGCAAACACAGACCTCCGGCACGGACGGCCTTGTGACGTTTACAAGGATTCCATCCGGTCATCAGTACCGACTGGAAGAGACATCCGTTCCGATTGGATACGCCCCCAGCGACGATACCTATACGGTCACAGTAGCGTATGACGTTTTGACCATTACCGTAACGTCGCCGGATGGGACATCAGAAGTCTGGCGCGGTGAAAGCGGTCACCGGATCGTCAACCGCACCTATTATGAGCTGCCGCAGACCGGCGGCCCCGGCATTCTCCCATATGTCACAGGCGGTATCCTGCTGATTGTTTTGTCAGCGGGCCTCCTGTTTCAGAAATACCGCAAACGCAGCCGGAAGGGGGCGTCATCCTCCTAATGCGCTGCGGTACGATATCCCCTCAAAAAACATTTCAGAAAGGATCATTTCAGATGAAGCACGCAAAATCGTTCCTCGCTCTGCTGCTCGCGCTCACCATGGCGCTGACGCTGAGCATCGCTGTTTTCGCTGACGGCGAAACAGGCACCATCACCATCGACAACGCAATCAACGGCCAGACATATACCATCTACCGTCTGCTCGACCTCGAAAGCTACAATGCACAGTCCGGCGCATACGCCTACAAAGCTGCCGCCAAGTGGAGCGCCTTTGTCGACAGCGCCGATGTCAAAGGCATTTACCTGAACGTTGATAAACAGGGCTATGTGACTTGGGTTGCAGGCGCAGACGCAGCAGCGTTTGCAAAGCTTGCGCAGAAATATGCGGCTGACAATGCAATCGCCAATGAAGGCTCGCAGAAAGCGGCCGGTACATCCGTGAAGTTTGAAAACCTCCAGCTCGGCTACTATCTCGTTGACAGCACGCTTGGTACGCTTTGCTCCCTCGATACGACAAAGCCGAACGTCACCATCAAAGAAAAGAACGCCGAACCGACAAACGTGAAGACCGTCGAAGAAGATTCGACCGGCAGCTACGGCGCTGAAAACGATGCGGATATCGGCCAGACGGTCAACTTCAAGAGCACGATTACGGCGCAGACCGGTGCGGAAAACTATATCTTCCACGATAAAATGTCCGCCGGCCTGACGTTCGGCTCCGTCGATGGTATTACGCTGAACGGCGCAGCGGTCGCCGCAGAAAACTATGAGGTCAAAACTTCAGGCCTGACCGACGACTGCACGTTTGAAGTCGTCTTCACGCAGGCTTTCTGCAACACGCTGAAAGAGAATGACAAAATCGTCATCTCCTACACGGCGACGCTCAACGACAAAGCCGTTGTCGGCCTCGAAGGCAACCCGAACGAAAGCAAAATCGAATACGGTGAATCCGGCAAAACAACAACCACGCCGCCGAGCACCACAAAGACGTATACGTGGGATCTGGAACTCCTCAAGTACGGCAACAATGACGAAAGCAAAACGCTGGAAGGCGCACAGTTTGTCCTCCTGAATTCGAACGGGTCGAAGGTCGCACTTTTCACAGACGGCAAGCTGACCGGTTGGTCAGATCTTCCGGCTGACGGCAAGACATGGCCGGCAGAAGCGATCCTGACGTCAAACAAGGACGGCTTGATTCACGTCGAAGGTCTTGACGCGGATGCTTATTCTCTCCGCGAAGTCGTTGCACCGCGCGGGTTTAACGTCCTGCCAGGTGATGTCGCATTCACCATCACGGGCAAAACCAAGGCGGAAGACGGCGGCAAGGATACATATACGACGACAACCGTCAAAGTGAACAACCAGTCCGGCGCAGAGCTGCCGTCCACCGGCGGCATGGGCACCACGATCTTCTATATCGTCGGCGGTCTGCTCGCAGTCGGCGCAGCGATCCTGCTTGTGACGAAAAAACGCATGAGCAAGTCCAAGAACTAAACGAATCCACGATTTTGAATGGAATGCCGCGCTGCCGGCGCCGGAAACAAATCCGGCGCCGGTACAGCGGCAAGGAGAGACCCGCATGAAGAACAAAATCACAACATGGATCCTTGTCCTTGCATTGCTTGCGGGTTTGTCCTTGCTCCTGTACCCGACCGTCAGCGATTATTGGAATTCTCTGCACGCCTCACAGGCGGTTGCCACATATGCAGAAGACGTCAAATCTATCGACAAAACACAATACGATGAACTGCTCGCTGCGGCGCATTCATACAACGAAAGCCTGCATACGCGCACCAATGATTTTTACCTGACCGACGAACAGCAGGCGGCTTATGACACACTTTTGAATATCGGCCAGACCGGCATTATGGGGTATATTGAAATCCCGGTCATCAAGCTTTCACTGCCGATCTATCACGGCACAAGCGACTCTGTGCTGCAAATTGCCGTCGGCCATCTCGACTGGACATCTTTGCCGGTTGGCGGCACAGGCACACATTGTGTTTTGTCCGGTCACAGAGGGCTCCCAAGCGCAAAACTGTTTACGAACCTTGACCAGATGAAAACGGGGGATACCTTCGTGATTCGCGTACTGGACGAGGTTTTGACGTATGAGGTCGATCAGATTCTGATTGTCGAACCAAATAATACGTCTGCGCTGACGATTGAGGCGGGCAAAGACCTCTGCACGCTCGTCACCTGTACGCCCTACGGCATCAACTCGCACCGCTTGCTGATTCGCGGCCACCGCGTTGAAAACACGCCGGAGGCCAAAATGATTCGTGTTGTCGCGGATGCCATTCAAATTGAACCGCTCATTGTTGCACCGGTTGTCGCTGCACCAGTACTGCTCATCCTGTTTGTGATGCTCATGTTGCCGAAGCGAAAAAAACACATTGAAAAAGAAAAGGGGGACCGCTCATGATTCGCTTGCACAAACGTTTTCTATCCATCGCTGCCGCGGTCATGATCTGTCTGCTGCTTTTTCCCATTCCAACAGCTGCGGCAGAACGGATTGATCTCAACGAGCCGCTTACGCTGAAACTCATCTATCAGCTGGACGGAACACCGCTGACCGGCGTAGATGTGTCGATTTATCAAATTGCAGCGGTGGATGCCTATGGTGAATTCACCGCAATAGGGGATTTCGCCAACTTACCGGTTGATCTGCACGCCGCGTCAGATTCTGCGTGGTATGCGCTGGCTTCTACCTTGGACGGCTATATCCTGCGGGACGGTATTTGGCCTACGGACTACGGCAAGACAAACGAAAGCGGCGTCATATCGTTTCCGATTCGCCAGAAAAAGCTGGGTGCCGGGTTGTATCTTGTCCGAAACGATGCGTTTCAGCGCGATCAGACGCGCTTTGACAGAGGCGTTTCTCTGGTGATGTTGCCCAGCTTGGATCCGATTGAAAACAAATGGAATTACGACGCTGTCATTCAGCCCAAGCTCAACCACCATCCCATTCCTGTCTACCCGGATGAACCGACATTTACCACACGGGAAGTTCTGAAGGTCTGGAAAGACGATGCGAACCCTCAAAACAGACCGAAAGAAATCACCGTGCAGCTGCTGCAAAACGGCGTTGTTTACGATACTGTCACTTTGAATGCGTCGAACAATTGGCGATATACTTGGGACCAGCTTGACAACTGGTCTGATTGGACCGTCGTTGAACAGACCCCGGCTGGCTACACCGTGACGGTTACGCAGGAGGGGATTACCTTCGTGATCACCAATACCAGCACCTCAGAGCACCCGTCTGAAACGACAGTGCCGTCTACAAGCCCGAGTGAACCCGGTACGTCTGAATCCTCTACGCAGCCGGATACGCCGGGTCATCCGGACAATCCGGACGAGCCTGATAAACCGGATCAGCCAAATCTGCCGCAAACAGGCCTTCTCTGGTGGCCGGTACCGCTGCTGGCTGCTGCCGGGCTGATTTGTGTCATTGCCGGCATCGCCATAACACGCCATCGCCATGAATAAACGCGGGTGGTTTTTGATTGGCCTCGGCATCTGCCTGATTCTTTCCGCTGTCATTTTGTCCGGCCGCAATGTTTTGGCCGAATCAAATGCCGAACGTGAAGCAAGCCATGTGCTGGTGCAATTGGCTGCTATGCTCCCGGAAACGACCAAAGCAGCATCTCAGCCGTCTGCATCTGCATCGGAACCGATCCCCGAAGAGACGGTTAAAATCCCAGATTACCTGCTGAACCCGGATATGGATATGCCTACAGTTTCAATCGACGGGCTGGCATATATCGGCATTCTTTCCATTCCATCCATTCATCTGGAACAGCCTGTTTTGCAGCAATGGGATGATCAAGCCGTGAAAAAGGCACTCTGCTGCTATGTTGGTTCTGTATATCGGAACAATATGGTTATTGCCGGACACAACTATCGGAACGCGTTTGGCAAACTATTCGACCTGCAAATCGGCGATGAAGTTACCTTCACAGACACAGACGGCAATCTATTCCGTTACCGCGTGGCGGAATTGGAAACCCTGCCAGCCAGCGCTGTGGAAGAGATGACCGAAAGCACTTGGGATTTCACCCTGTTTACCTGCACATTCGGCGGGCGCTCCCGCCTTGCCGTTCGATGCGAGCGTATGCAGTAAAACCTTTCACACATCAAAAAGACACCATGCAGTGATTTCCATTGCATGGTGTCTTTTCATAGACCCGTTCTGTCAGCCGTTCTGCCGGATGACTTTTTCACGCGGACTCCGAAGCAGTTTGACAGCCTTGTATAGGCAAACGCACGAAAGGATCGAGGTCAATATATCTGCGGCAGGCATGGAATACAAAACACCGTCGATTGCGAAGAAATGGGGGAGCAGCAGCGCAAACCCGACGCCAAAGACGACTTCACGAACCATGGAGAGCATGGTGGAAGCAAATGCTTTCCCGAGGGATTGGAGATAAATGAACGCCGCTTTGTTGATGCAGGCCAGCGTCATGGTACACAGATAGATACGGAATGATCGGACAGCAAATTCCGTGTAATGAACGCTCTCGTTTGCGGCACCGAAAATGGAAATCAGCTGGCGCGGGAAGAGCATTCCGCGACCAGCGTGGCCGCAGCGCCAACTAGAGCCTCTAAGAAAATCAAACGGTACAGCAGTTTTTCGGCCCTGTCCTGATGTCCTGCACCGATGTTGTATCCGACGATGGGAATACACCCGGCTGCCATGCCGATGGAAATCGAGATGACAATCTGAAAGAACTTCATCACAATCCCAACGACCGCCATGGGGATTTGTGCATAGGCCTCCTGGCCAAAGATTTTATCCCGCGCCCCATACTGACGAAGCATATTGTTGATGGCTGCCATAGCCGCCACCAGAGAAATCTGTGCCAGAAAACTGCATAAACCGAGCGAAAGAATCTGCCATGCAAGGTTCCAGCGAACACGGAAGCTTTCTCTCGACAGGCGTATATTTTTCGTATAGAACAGATACCAGACCGAGAGAAATGCCGTCAGCATCTGACCAAGCACTGTGGCGATGGCTGCGCCTGCCATACCCCAGTGACACCCAAAAATGAAAATCGGATCCAAAATGACGTTGACAGCGGCGCCAGCCAAGGTTGACATCATTGCAAAACGCGGGCTGCCGTCAGAACGGATGATGGGGTTCAGCGCCTGCCCAAACATATAAAAAGGGATGCCGATTGCGATCCAGAAAAAATAGGTCTTTGCATGGGCAAATGTCTCCGGGTTGACACGCCCGCCAAACAGCGTCAGCAGCGCATCCCCGCAAAGCAGATAGAGGACCGTCAGCGCAAAACTGAGCCCTAAACAGAGCACAATGGCGGTTCCGACGCCATGATGCACATCGCTGTCCTTCCCGGCGCCGAGCCGAATGCTGACGAAAGCGCAGCAACCATCGCCAATCATGACTGCGATTGCAAGTGCAACAACGGTCAGTGGGAAGACAACTGTGTTAGCTGCGTTGCCCGCAGACCCCAGATCCGCTGCGTTGGCGATAAAAATCTGGTCAACAATGTTATAGAGCGCTGCAACCAAAAGAGAAATGGTGCAGGGGAGCGCATAGCGCAGCATCAGCTTGCCAATTGGTTCTGAAGCGAGAAAATGATTGGATTGTTGTCCGGTTTGTTCCATTGCGATACCTCCTGATTTTGCACAAAAAAAGAGCGCCTTGCCAAGGAGCTGGATTTACGCCCTTGGCAACACGCTCAATTGATTCAAACTTACGCAGCTGCGGTGCAGCTGACCCATATATCATACCATTGATGTGAAATTGACTGCTTCTGCGCTATTTGAATGATTCATCCTTGAGAAGTTTTTGATCTTCATCCGAGAGTTTCAAGGCGGCAAACAGATCCGGACGGCGCGCCTGCGTCGCACGGAGCGATTTCGCTCGCCTCCATTTTCGGATTTTTTCATGATGCCCCGAAAGAAGCACATCGGGAACGCGTCGGTCATGCCAGACTTCCGGCCGCGTATACTGCGGATACTCCAAAGTCCCTGCCCAATGGCTTTCATCGGTGTAGCAGCTTTCATCGGCCAGAACACCCGGCAGCAGACGGCAGACGGAATCAATGACTGCGAGCGCGGCGATTTCACCGCCGGTCAAAACGAAATCGCCGATGGAGATTTCCTCGTCAACGCATTCGTCGATAAAGCGCTGGTCAACGCCCTCATAGTGGCCGCAGACAAAGATCAGCTCATCCGATAGGGAAAGGCGCTTGGCATGGTATTGCGAATAAGGCGTTCCCTGTGCGCTCATCAGGATGGTATAGGGATGCTTGCACTGTGCCGCAGCCGCTTCCCATGCGCGGTAAAGGGGGTCTGCCATCAGGAGCATACCCATGCCGCCGCCATATGGATAGTCGTCCACCTGCGCCTGACGGTTCAAGGTATAGTCGCGGATCTGGATGCATTGAACTTCAACAATGCCGTTTTTGATAGCATTTCCTATGATGCTGCCAGACAAAACACCCATGACCGCTTCCGGAAAAAGGGTCAGAACGAAAATCTTATTCATCGTCTACCATCCCCGGAATCGTCCGAACGGTCATAACGCCGCTTTTCAGATCAATGGACTGAATGAAGTCGCCTGCGGCCGGGATGAGATACTCTTTGTTTCCATCGCGAACGACATACACGTTGCTTGCGGGCCGATCCAGAACCTCCGCGATTTTGCCGATTGTTTTTTCCAGACGCTGATCAAAAACATCCAGACCGACCAGATCACAGCAAAAATAAACACCTTTTGGCAGCTTCACGTCGGCGCGGTCAAAATAAAGCTTTGTTTGAATCAGGCGCATTGCCTTTTCAACCGTATCATAACCGGGGAGGAGCAGCAAAAGCATGCCCTTATGGACACGTTTGGCCAGCGGCTGAATCGGTTCTCCGTTTTGGTACAGCGTTTTCAGCGGCATCAGAAACTCCGCGCTGTCGCAAGACGGTTTCAGTTTGACTTCGCCGCGGACGCCATGTGTGCCGACAATGACGCCGGCTTCCAGAAAGCGGTTGGCGTTTTGAGAGGAATCCATAGAACAACACTCCGTTTTTCGTAGTGGTTGAAAAAACGGCCGAAGTCTGAGCGATGAAACTGTAAAGAGACAGTTTTGTTCAGACATTCGGCCGAAATTCATTCGGTTGTCTTAGCCAATGATATCGACGTTGACACGGATGTTTTCGCGAATCGCAGCAGCCTTGACGATAGAGCGGATTGATTTTGCAATCTTGCCCTGGCGCCCAATGACTTTCCCCATATCAGAAGGGTCAACGCTCAGCTCAAGGACAAGCGTATCGTCACGGGTGACTTCATTGATTGAGACGGCATCGGGATGGTCAACGATTTGTCTGACGATGTAATACAGTAGCTCTTTCATGAAAAACCATTCCTTTGTGAGGACGCCGGCTTACAGGATGCCCTCTTTTTTCAGAAGCGTCTTGACCGTTTCGGTCGGCTGAGCACCGTTCTTCATCCATTCGCGGACTTTATCAGCGTCAACTTTGAATTCGCTCGGCTCGAGCATCGGGTTGTACGTACCGATTTCTTCGATGAAGCGGCCGTCTCTGGGGGAGCGGGAATCCGCAACAACGATGCGATAGAAGGGTGCTTTCTTGGCGCCCATACGGCGCAGTCTGATCTTAACCATTTTTTGTACCTCCAAATATTTGTGAAAAAATAGAAAACAGTTTTATTAGAACGGGTATTTAAAACCCTTCCTGTTTTTTGCCATAGGACCGCCGAAATTCTTGACGGGCTTTCCGCCGGTCAGTTTTTTGGCCATTGCCTGTGTTGCCTCAAATTGCTTGAGCAGCCGGTTAACATCCTCAACGCGGGTACCGCTGCCTGCGGCTATCCGCTTTTTGCGTGATGAATTCAGAATCGACGGATTGTCGCGTTCCTGCTTCGTCATTGACAAAATAATCGCTTCGGTGCGAGAAATTTGCTTCTCATCGATTTTGGTGCCTTCCAACTGCTTGGCATTGATGCCGGGGATCATTTTCAGAATGTTCTGCATGGATCCCATCTTTTTGATCTGGCGCATTTGATCCAGGAAATCATCCAGCGTCATCCGGTTTTGACGCATTTTGCGCTCAAGCTCTTCCGCCTTTTTCTCATCGAACGCCTGCTGCGCTTTTTCAATGAGGGAGAGCATATCGCCCATGCCCAAAATTCGCGAAGCCATGCGATCCGGGTAAAACGGCTCGATGTTCGACGCATCCAGCTTTTCACCGATACCAACGAATTTGATCGGCTTGCCGGTTGCCGCCTTTACAGAGAGGGCAGCACCGCCGCGGGCATCGGAATCCAGCTTGGCCAGATAAATGCTGTCGATGTCCAGCGCGTTGTTGAAAGCAGTTGCAGCGTTTACCGCATCTTGACCGGTCATCGCGTCGACAACCAGCATAATTTCATCCGGGGTGACAGCCGCTTTGATGCGCTTCAGCTCATCCATCATGGATTCGTCGATATGAAGGCGGCCGGCCGTATCCAGGAAAACCATATCGTTGCCGTGTTCACGGGCGTGTGCAATACCTTTTTTGGCGATTTCAACCGGATCACTCTGTCCCATTTCAAAAACGGGCACACCGACTTGCTCTGCGACAATCTGGAGCTGTTTGATGGCGGCCGGACGATAGACGTCGCAGGCAACCATCAGCGGACGCTTCGACAGCTGAGACTTGAAATAACCGGCCAGCTTCGCACCATTTGTCGTTTTACCGGCGCCTTGCAGACCAACCATCATGACAACCGTCGGCGGTTTCGGCGCCATGTTGATGCGCTCATTAGAGCCGCCCATCAAAGCGGTCAATTCTTCATTGACGATTTTGATGACCTGCTGACCCGGCGTCAAGCTCTCAAGAACATCGCTCCCGAGCGCACGGGCACTGACAGCGTCAATAAAGTCGCGGACAACTTTTACGCTGACGTCTGCTTCCAAAAGGGCAAGACGAACTTCCCGCATTGCCGATTTGATGTCATTTTCTGTCAAGCGGCCGCGGCCGCGGAGTTTTTTGAAAACGGAAGAAAGCTTATCCTGAAGGTTTTCAAATGCCATCGGCTGTATCAACTCCTGTTTGTAAGTATAAGTACGTCATCAGGCAAGCCCGGAAACGTTGCATGTCAAGCGGTAAATCTCCGCCAGACGAAGGTCAAACTCAGCACTGCGTTTTTCAGAACGGTTCAGCTCCAGAAGCTCGGAAGCAATCGTATGGATGCGCTGAAATGCTTCGGAGTTCTCCTGAAATCGCCGGACAAGCCCCAGCCGCTGTTCAAAACCGATCATAAGGTTTTTGGAACGTGTGACCGAGTCACGGACGGCTTGTCTGGAGATCTGCATCTGTTCAGAAATTTCCGAAAGCGAAAGGTCGTCATTGTAATACAGATCGAAAATCTCCTGCTGCCGCTGCGTCAGCATGGCGCCGTAAAAATCAAACAAAAGGCACATTTCAACTGCGTTTTCTTTCAGAGCGTTTTCGGAAGACATGACTGGATTCATCCTGTTCTGTCAGATGAACCTGCCGCTTCAAACAGCAGGTGTAAAGCAGAAACACTTTACAGCAGATATGATATCACATTTCCGGCTGTTTGTCAAGTGTCATCTGGATGTATACATTCAGATTTTTGCAGAAAAATAGAAAGAGGATGCTCCAGGAGAAAGGATCAACGAATCATGGATATACAGGATAAAGTTTTTATGCCCAACAGCCGCGCTGAACGCTATGGTGAAAACTGTGCGCGCATGTTTCAAGCGGATGGATATGCTGACGCCGCCGTCATGCGGCGTGCGATCCGCCGCAATCTGCGCGCCATTCAGAAAACAAGAAGGCGTTTGTCTGACTATACAAGCCAGCTGCCTTCGATCGATTCGGCCCTGATGCCGACGGAGTTTGTTTGGCTGACGGATAACGTTTACGCGGTTGAAAAAGCCTGTTCTGCTTTGCAGGCTGAGCTGAAGGGTTCATTCCGCCTGACAAAAGACGCAGAAAAAAGACTGTTTATATTGGAAGCGGCACGGGCTTTGTTGCGGACAGGCACAGATGCCCTGACACCGGAACGATTAACACTGTTCCTGGCGGGGGTGCAGCGCGAACGCGTCCTGAGCGAAGATGAGTGCGCTCTTTTTCTGCCGGCACTGCGTGCGGCGGCGATTGAAAATATCCGCATGGTATCCGATGAAATCGACCGGATTCTCACGGCTTATCAGGAAGAAGCGGCCGACAACCCGTTTGGCGCAGAAAAACGAATCTGGCAGGCCCATATGAACGGCAGCGCTTTGACGTCGCTCGACGCCTATGCCGCGGCTGCCGAGAAGATGCATAAACGGCTGGAGGATACCATCCGCGGTTCCATAAAACTCCTGAAAACATTGGGGAATGTGCATTTTCTAAATGCAATCCGCTCAATCAGCAGGGTAGAAAACATCTTGCAGCAGGATCCGGATGGGACATATCCAAAAATGACAGAGGCCTCTCAAATGTTCTACCGGAACCAGATTGTCAAAACGGCCCGCAAACGGAAGATGCCGGATGACCGACTGGCCCAATCATATCTTGCTGCCGCAAAAGCCGCTCCGAAACAAACGCCGGAATCGCATATTGGGTGGCATATTTTTCATGCAGAGCAGGTTCAGGCACCCCGCCGCCGCATTCGGTGCAGTTATCTGATTCTGGATTTCACGCTGCCGATTTTGATTGCTGCAGTCCTCGGCATCTGCTTCAAGAGTCTTCTCCTGACGCTTGGAACAATTCTGCCGTTGTATGAATTGACACGTTCACTGCTTTTGTACCTGTTTTCACGCTGGACACAGCCCGATTTCCTGCCGTCGCTGGCGCTGCCGGACGGTGTCCCGGAAGCGGGGACAACACTGGCGGCAATCGCTCTGCTGGCCGCAGATCCCAAGCAAGCGGCGGACCATGCCGGTCTGCTCGAAACATATGCACTTGCCAATCGCTCGGCCGGTTCCAATGTCCTGTATGGACTCCTAGCAGATTTGCCGGACGCGCAGTCGGAGACAATTGAAACAGACACGCCCATTCTCTGCGCCATGCAGGAGAAAATTGATGCACTCAACGCCAAATACGGCCCGCGTTTTGTATTGATCTGGCGCAAGCGCCGTTACAATGCAGCGGATGGCGTCTGGATGGCATACGAGCGAAAACGCGGCGCCATTGGAGCGGTTGCAGCCTTTGCCTGCGGACACGCGGACCCGGATAACACGCCGATCATCTATGGCCTGCCGCCGGAACGCGTCCGAAAGGTGCGGTATCTGGTTGCGCTTGACGCTGACACGGCGCCTGAGCCGGACGCCATCCGTACCATGGCAGGCGCAATGCTGCACCCGCTCAACCGTGCGGTCGTCGCCTCTGACGGCGCCTCGGTTGTTTCCGGATACGGGATCCTGCAGCCGCATATTTCCTTAGATTTGGCCGCAGCCAATGCAACGCTGTTTTCGCGCATTTTTGCTGGTCAAGGCGGGACAGACCCATACTGCCCGGCAGGGAGCGATATCTGCCAGACGCTGTTCGGCGATGCGATTTTTACCGGGAAAGGCATTCTGGATCTTGCCGCAATGGATCATGTGCTCTCAGAAGCAATCCCGGACAATCGTGTTTTGTCGCATGATTTGCTCGAGGGCAGTTTTCTGCGCACCGGTTTTCTGGCAGAAGCATCTCTGTGCGACGGATTTCCGTCATCGGTTCGTTCTTTCTTCAAGCGTCAAGCCAGGTGGACGCGCGGTGATATCCAGTTGATCCCGTTTCTCTTCCCCAAAATCCGCGGAAAGAACGGCGAGACACGTCCAAACCCTTTGCCATTTACAGCCAAATATCGCATCGGTGACAACATCCGGCGTGCCGAAACGCCCGCGGCAATCTTTCTGGCCATCGCCGGATGCTGTATTTTCCGAAACGATGCCGGCGCAGCCGCTGCTGTGTGCGCCTTAGCGGCACTGGCTGCGCCTATGCTGATTAACACGATGGAACGTCTCCGGAACTTTACAAACAAGGTTTCTACGAGATGTCAATCAACCATCTATGCCGGATTTCGCGGCGGACTGCTGCTCTTCTTTTCGCGCTTTCTCTTTTTGCCGTTTGATGCATACATCACGGTACGCGCCATCGTACAAGCGCTCTGGCGCCTCCTTGTCACCAAACGAAATCTGTTGGAGTGGACAACCGCAGCGGAAGCGGAAAAACGTGTTCGATACGCCAAAACAGGTTTCAGCGCGCTGCTCCACGAGTATTATGTCTTCTTGCCGGCTGTCTTTTCAGCGGTCCTGCTTGGATTGATCGGGCGAAATGCAATGGCGTGGCTTGCAGCTGCTTTTTGGCTGCTTTCACCGCTGTATTCGTTTATGCTCTCCAGAAAATTCGATAGAACCCCTGAACTTTCCGAAAATGATCAAACGTTCCTGATGGAAAATGCCCGCAGAATCTGGCGCTTTTTTGATGACCGTATGGCAGAAAGCGATCATTTCTTACCGCCCGACAACGAGCAAATCGATCCATGCGGGACAATTGCCCATCGAACCAGTCCAACCAATATCGGGTTCGGTATGCTGGCTGTTCTTTCTGCAGAACGACTCGGGTTTATCCCGTGGAGCGATGCGGAAAAACGTTTGCTGCGCATTGTCAGTGCGCTGGACCGAATGGAGAAGTACCGCGGCCACCTGTATAACTGGTATCGCACAGACACGCTGACCGTCATGCATCCGGCTGTCATTTCTTCGGTCGACAGCGGGAATCTCTGTGCCGCGCTGTACGCTGCCGCAGAGATTACGCGCGGCAAAGGAAACCAAACACTTGCGGAGCGGATGGAGCACTTGGCTTCTGCCGCCGATTTTTCGGCACTTTATGACAAGTCGGTGCACCTGTTCCGGATTGCTGTCGACAGCAGCGGCGTCGGTATCGGCGGACACTATGATATGCTTGCCAGCGAAGCGCGGTTGACGAGCTATCTGGCCATTGCAGCAGGGGATGTCCCCAAAAAACACTGGCGCAGTCTTTCCAGAATGCTTTCAGAAACAAACGGCTATTCCGGTTTGGTCTCATGGAGCGGCAGTCTGTTTGAATATCTGATGCCGAACCTCCTGATGCCGGAAATTGAGAATTCGCTTCTATATGAGGCAAACCGTTATGCGGTCTATTGCCAGCAGCGGTATGCCAAGCGAAGACATTTGCCCTGGGGCATTTCTGAAAGCACGTTCTACGCATTTGATGAATCGCTGAATTATCAATACAAAGCGCACGGCGTTTCGACACTCGGTCTCAAGAACGGACTTGGACGCGAGTTGGTTCTTTCACCGTATTCATCCTACTTGGCGTTGTGTGTTGAGCCTGCCAAAACCATTCGAAACCTGCGGCGGCTGAGCTGGCTGAAGGAGATACAGGGGAAATACGGCATGTACGAATCTGTCGATTTCACCGAAAGGCGATTTGCAAAGTCAGACGATACGCATCTTTCTTATCGTGTCTGCAAAACGTATATGGCGCATCATATGGCCATGTCGCTTTGTGCCATCTGCAATCTGGTGACAGACTGCCAGAATGGAACGCCTTATTTTGTAGCCGCTTTTCAAGGGCGGCCGGAGTTCCACGCATATGAATCACTGCTCTCCGAACGCGTACCAATCCATTCGATCAATGTTCGCCATATCCATGCGCAGTCGGATCTTCAGCCCCGCACGCAGCATGCGCTCTCATATCGGATTTTCTGTGAAGATGCAAGGACTGCAATGCCTCGATATCACCTGATGGCCAATACGGGCTGTACGCTGCTGACGGCTTCCAATGGTCGTTCGCGGCTCTATTCGCACCGTGCAGAAGCCTACTTGCCCGACCCGGGTGTCGCAGTCCTGTTTTACACGCCGGACGGAACGCTTTCTGCCACATCCGCACCACAGGGGATCCCTGCACGATATCACTGCGAATTCACGCCGGGGCATTGCCGCTTCTTCGCGGAGACAGACCGACTGCACATGCAGATGGGTGTGCATCTGACGGAAAGCGATCAGGTCGAATTGCGGGAAATCCGCATTCACAATGTCAGCACAAATCGGATTCAAGGGTCTGTGGTTGTCTTTTTGGAACCGCTGATCGGTCAAATGGCCGAACATGAAAGTCATCCGGCATTTTACCGGATGTTTGTATCCACACATGCCATTCCGGGCGGTATCGCGGCAGTTCGCCGAAACGGCGCAGCGGTTGTACTCGCTTCAGACAGCGAACACGCTGTATTCACATCAGACGGCGATGCGGTTCTGAATGGATGCAGCACACAGCAGGCCAGGAGTTTCTGCGGCAATCTCTCATCTGCTTCTTTCGGAGAGCTTCGCAGACCGGTGCTGCGGGCGGCTGTCCCAGCCGAGCTGGATCCGGGCGGAACCATGGTGCTGCGTTTTGCCATTGCCATGGGAGAAACCGCTGAAGCCGCAGCAGCAGGCTGCCGGCATGCTTTTCAAGCAGAAAACAGGTTCGGCATGCTGTTTCAGCAGACGGCACAGCGGCTTTCTCTGCATGAACAGGATGCAAAAAACGCCCTTGCACTGCTGACGCCGCTGCTGACAGGCGGCGAACGCACGGAAACGTGCCCGAACGTACAGACTTCTCAAAATGATCTCTGGCGGTTGGGAATCAGCGGCGATCTGCCGGTTGTTCTGCTGGAATGTTATGGCGAGGACATGACGTCCGCTGCAAGCGAGGTGTTTCGAGCCGTCCGAGTGCATAAGCTTCTTTCGACGTGCGGGGTGCATTATGACCTCTGCCTGCTGACAGATGACGGCGGCTCCTATGAAAGGTCCGGGTTCCACCTCTGCCATTCTGCTGTGCACATTGCCGGCAGTTCCGGCAGTCTGGGGGTGCGGGGTGGTATTCACCTCGTGGATCTGACGGCGGCCGAAGAAGCGTCCGTTGCTGCAATCCGCCTGATTGCCTGCGCGGTTCTGCCGTATCAATTGAACTCGTTTGAGACGGTTGTTCGGCGAAAAGATATGCCCGCCCGGCGGGCACGCATCTGGTCGCAGCCACTCTGCAACGCCTCATTTGGCTGTCTTTCCGCAGATTTCGGCCTGACGCATCTGTGGTATCGGAATGCACGCCTGTTGAAAATCACACCTCTGGATGAAACAAGTGCCGGGGAGCGGATTGACTGCTTGATCGATGGATGCCGTGTCCCGCTCTTGATGGGGGCTTCGTGCGTGTTTGAGCAGGGCTGCACCGTTTGGACGCAGGAGATATCCGGCCAGACCATTCAAGCCAAAGCATTTGTTTCGCCGGATGAAGCCGTCCGGTTGGTTGTCATTGAAACAGACGGCGCCCCAATCACAGTGGACTGGTATCTTGCACCTCTGCTTGGAGAACGCTCGACAGACCAACGCGGCGTCGTCACGCAGTTCGACCCGGCAACCGGTGCGATTCAGGCGGAAAATCCTTTGTTGGCGCGTTTCCCTGCATCGGCAGCTGCATTTGCTGCATCGCCTGCGCCGTGCGCCGCTGTGTGCAGTGAGGCACGCTATCAATGCGGTCGTTTTCAGCCAATCGACCAGCCCATCCAACCTGGGCTGATTGCAGCATTCCGCCTCACGGGACGGCGAATCGTTCTGAGCGCTGCCGCTGCCGGAACGAAAGAAGAAGCAGCTCAGCTGGCAGCACGTTCGGCGTCCGCTGTGCGAGCGGAAGAAATTTTCCGGGCGGCTTGTGACGCGCGCATCGCAGCCGTCAAAAAAGTCACGATCCGAACCGCGGTACCGCCGCTGGATCGCTATCTGAACGATTGGGTGACTTGGCAGATCAAAGGGTCCAGACTGTGTGCGCGCTCTTCGCTCTATCAAAACGGCGGTGCAATTGGATTCCGGGATCAATTGCAGGATGCTTCTGCACTCCTGATGGAAGAACCGTCCATTTTGAGAGCCTTGCTGCTGCTCAACGCTTCACACCAGTATGAAGAAGGGGACGTCCAGCACTGGTTTCACATCGGGCTTTCAGATCAGCAGGTCAAATGCGGCGTCCGCACAAAATGCAGTGATGATTTGCTCTGGCTGCCTTTCTTTGCGGCTGAATATGTTCAGCGAACCGGTGAAAAAGAATTTTGGCATGAGCAAGCCGCCTACCTGAAAAGTGCCCCGCTTGGAGAATCCGAGCGGGAACGGTATGAAAACGCGTCAATCTCTGAGAAACGTGAATCGCTCTATCTTCACTGTCTGCGTGCAATCCGTCTGTTTCTGTCGCGTGGACGCGGAACGCACGACCTGCCTCTGATCCTTGGCGGCGACTGGAACGACGGGCTGAACGGAATCGGACTAGAGGGACGCGGCGAAAGCGTATGGCTGGCATGGTTCGGCGTGATGGTTCTCCGCCGGTTTGCGCCGGTTTGCTTTGAAATGGGCGATTCCGATACGGGCGCCGGTTTGGAACGCGCGGCCGATTCCCTTTGGCACGCAGCTATGCAGACGTTTGATCAGGATCGGTTTGCACGCGCCTATACGGATGATGGGAGAACCCTCGGCATTGATGCGGCGGAAGCGTGCAAAATTGATTCGATCTCGCAGAGTTTTGCATGGTTTGCAGCAAACGGTTCGGAATCGGAAGCCGATTTGCAGCGTATGCAGACGGCGCTTCAAACGGCGCTCGATTGGTTGGTCGATGAACGGCATCAAATCATTCGCCTCTTTACACCACCCTTTACAGTGTTGGATCGCGTCGGCTATCTCGGCGCATACCCGAAGGGTGTTCGTGAAAATGGCGGACAGTATACGCATGCCGCTGTTTGGCTGGCAATGGCCTGTTTCCGGGCCGGACGCGCGTCCAAAGGCTGGAAGCTGCTTCAAATGCTTCTGCCAGAGACGCATGACCCGCGTCAATATGGCGGCGAAGATTTTGTTCTGGCTGCGGACGTATATGGCGACGGCGAGAAAAATGGTATGTGCGGATGGAGCTGGTATACGGGTTCCGCTGCATGGTTCCGCCGCGCCATATTGGAAGAAATGCTTGGCATCCATGCTGTGCCGGACGGACTGAGGATCACGCCCAATCTGCCGGAAGCGCTGCCTGTATGCAAATGCCGCATACAGCTTGGCATCCATCAGGTGCAGCTGAGCATCTGCCGTTCGGCCAATCGTCAAGAACATTTCGTGAAACTGCCCGAAGGCGAAACGGATGTTCAGGCAGAAATCAAATAGTCGAATGATACCCCTTCAATCAGGCGGCAGGAACAACCATTCCTGCCGCCTGATGTTTTTGCGTTCGGCGTTCTATACGGGACATGCAGATCATATGTATCAGCAGACACATGAAAAAGGGAGGAAAGCCACATGCGCCTGATTTCAAAAACGATTCTTCCGCATGCGTCCATTGCATCGGCGACTCAGACTGCACACGTTTTGGATTGTCTGCCGCCCGAAATGAAGCGTGCATTGCTGTTTGCACCGGACCAAATGAGGAACCATCTGGAAGAAATCCGCCTTCGCATCGGTCAGGAAATGACCGTCACAATTGATGGGGCAGAACGCGTTTTGGCGCGGGACGGCCGGCTTTATCCGCTGGATGATCTGAACCGCGGCATCCTCTGCTCACCGGACTATCTGCAATATACCATTGAAAAAGCCTCAGATGGTTTCGTTTATAGTGCAGAAGAAACCATTCGTCAGGGATTCATCCCGCTGCGGGGTGGACACAGGCTTGGGGTCTGCGGTCATGCTGTTCTGAACGGCCCCTTCGTCTCGACCATCAAAGATTTCAGCTCCATCTGTATTCGCATTGCCCGTGATCTTGCAAACATCAGCAGCGAGGGGACGCAAGCCGTTTATGCCAACGGCAAGCTGCGCAATACGCTGATTATTTCGCCGCCACTGGCCGGAAAAACGACCTATTTGCGCGACCTAATCCGTCAGTTGTCTGCTTTGGGCATCCGGACAGGGCTTTGCGATGAGCGGAGTGAGATCGCTGCGCTTGTACACGGCGAGCCGCAGTTTTCCTTGGGACGGCTTGTCGATGTCATTGACGGCTGCGCAAAAGCGGAAGCTGCCATGATGCTGCTTCGTTCAATGTCGCCGCAGGTGATTGCCATGGATGAAATCACGCTGCCCTGCGATGTAGACGCCATCTGCCGTGCGGCAAACTGCGGCGTCGCAGTTGTCGCAACGGCGCACGCCGATGACATCCGCGAGTTATACCGCCGGAAAATCTATTTGCCGCTGCTGGAAAATCGGATTTTTTCACAAGTCATTCACCTTTCACGGCAGGGACAGGAACGAATCTGCGGCCGGTATGAAGCAGAGCCGTCCGACTGTCCAACGGAATCATGAGGCTGGCCGGTTTTGTCTGCATTGTATTGGCCGGTGGATTGCTCGGGATACGCTCGGCACGAATTGTCCGGAATCGGGCCGAGGCGCTTCGTTCGCTCGCTTCGGCATGTACGCTGATCGCTTCCATGATCCCAACCGGCCGGATGAAACCCGGCGAAGTCATTCACCGTTTGGCGGCGCAATCCGGCGGAGCCAGCTGTTTTTTTCAGGAAGTCGGACAACATATGCGTACGGGACTTACCCCATGGGACGCATGGCAGACCGCAGCAAAACACACGGCTGCGGCGCTTGGTCTGACAAAAAATGAGCTGGATGAATTGGAAACCGTTGGCCGTGCACTGACATGTTTCGGCGGTGATGCCGCCAGACAAACCGCCGAAGCATCTGCCGAACTGTTTCGGACATGGGCTGACAGTGCAATTGCAACGCAGAAACAAGACGCGCGTCTCAGGCAGTCGCTCTGGCTCACGGCGGCACTTCTCATTGGGATTCTATTGATTTGAAACGGATGGG
>CAJLFQ010000009.1 GCA_905205975.1 uncultured Eubacteriales bacterium
TCCGCAACCGCAAATCGCGAAAACCGGTGCAGAGAAACGAAATGGCGGAGAGAGTGGGATTCGAACCCACGGCTCTTTCGAGTCACTGGTTTTCAAGACCAGCTCCTTAAACCGCTCGGACATCTCTCCATGTGGGCTGAAGCCGTTCCGATTCGGCACTGAACCTGCCCGGAAATGACTCATCTGACGGATATTATAACATACAATTCTGCGTTTGTCAATCGCTTTTCCAAAATTTCCGGGCAGAAACAGACCGAAACTTTTTGCAGCCTGCTCCTGCCCGCAGTTTATGACTTGTCGCCCGGCTTTGCAACCAGCGCGATGAGGTATCCGAGAAACACAGCCGCTGTCACGCCGGCCGCCGTCGCCGTCAGGCCGCCGGTGATCGCGCCCAAAAAGCCTTTGGCGGCAACCGCCTCCCGCACGCCTTTGGCGAGCGCATAGCCGAACCCGACAATTGGGACGGTTGCACCGGCGCCCGCAAAATCGACCACGCAGTCATACACGCCGACCGCCGTCAGCACGACGCCGGACACGACAAACAGGACGAGGACGCGCGCGGGCGTCAGTTTCGTTTTGTCGAGCAGAATCTGACCGACGGCACAGATGGCGCCGCCAACAAGAAAAACCCACAACAGTTTCAGCATGAAACCCCTCCCTACTTCGTGTTCGACAGGACGACTGCATGGCAGATGCTCGGGATGCTTTCCCCCTGCTGCGTCGTCAGTGTAGAGAGCAGTGCACCCGTTCCGGCAAACACCACCCGCTGCCAGCGGCCTGCACGCATCCCGTTCAGCACATACCCGCACAGCACAGCCGCAGAGCAGCCGCACCCGGAGCCGCCCATGTGGACATCCTGTTTTTCGGCATCGTAAATCATCACGCCGCAGTCCTGATATCGTTCGCCCAGATCGACGCCGTCGGACAGGAACAGATCCCGGACGACGTCGCTGCCCAGCTTTGCGAGGTCGCCGGTCAGAATCAGGTCAAACGTCTCCGGGCCGCTGCCGGATTCGTCGAAAATCGCCTTCAGCGTTTCATATGCCGCCGGCGCCATGGCTGCGCCCATGTTGTTTGGGTCTTTGATTCCGGCATCGACGATCTGCCCCGTCGCGACATGCGTTACATGCGGTCCGCTTCCGTCTGCCGACAGCAGAACGCATCCGGCTGCGGTCGCCGTCCACTGTGCCGTCGGTGTGCGCTGGCCGCCGTATTCCAGCGGCATCCGGTATTGCCGTTCTGCCGAGCAGAAATGCGAGCTGGTGATGGCCGCCGTATGCGCGGCAAACCCGCCGTCGATCATCATTGCCGACAGGCCAAGACCCTCTGCCATCGTAGAGCACGCGCCGTACAGACCCAGAAACGGAAATCCCATGTCCCGCAGTGCAAAGCTTGACCCGACGCACTGATTCAGGAGGTCGCCTGCAAACACATAATCCAGCGCCTGTGTACTCAGCGCCGCTTTCTGCATGGCCGCTTCCAGAGCAAGCGCCTGCATCCGGCTCTCCGCTTTTTCCCAGCTCTGTTCGCCGAACCGGGCATCCGCGCCAATCAAGTCAAAGCTGTCTTTCAGAGGGCCTTCGCCTTCCTTTTTCCCGACAATACAGGCAGACCCGCAGACGGTCGGCGGATTCGTCAGCTTGACCGTATTGTGTCCCAATCGTTTTTCTGCACCCATGATGTTTTTCCTTTCCGCTTGTTTCGCGCCGCTGCTCCGTCTCAGCGGAAGATCAGCAGCAGCAAGCCGTAGATGACCGAAGATGTGATGCCGTAGACCAGTACCGGCCCGGCGACGACAAACATCTTCGCAGCCAGCCCCAAAACAAGTCCTTCGCTTTTGAATTCCATCGCCGGAGAAACGATGGAATTTGCAAACCCCGTAATCGGCACGACGATTCCTGCGCCGACGTGTTTGGCGATGTCGTCATAGACGTGCAGACCGGTCAGGATGGCTGCGATTGCCACCAGCGTGATGGTCGCATACGTCGATGCATCCGGTTTCGCCGTCCCGAGCATCTGATACAGTCTGGACAGCAGATCGCCGATCACGCAGACCAGCCCGCCAAAGAGAAACGCAATCGTCACGTTTTTCAGGCTGTTTGTTTTGGGCGAATGATCGCCGATGTATGCTTCATATGATTCTTTTGTCATTTTCATTTTTGAAAATCCCTCCCTTTCGGGTCAAAAAAAGCCTGCGCCGATAGTATGATCGGTCACAGGCGTTTCTATTCGTTTTGGGATACAGTTTTCATTCGTTATGCTTGGTGCAGCAGGCAAAAATCAGGAAAGGGCTGTCATACACAGGCGGCAAGCCCTTTCATCAGTCTGAGCAATGGATGCGTAACGATCTGTCTGACTTTTTTGAGGGGCTTTCGCTCAGGCGTTCCCGGCTGCTTCCAGAATTTCAATCTGGCACGGCTTCATGGCTTCCAGCGCGCGCCGGTGACTTTCCGGCGTAACGCCTGCGCAGCAGGCGGCGTCGACAACGATCGGCGTTTCCGGCAGGGCCGCGCGTAGGAGCATGGCATTGGCCAGCACGCAGATATCTGTGCAGAGACCGATGAGCGTTACCCGCTCGACCGATTCTCCCCGCAGGCGTTCAGCCAGCGCCATGCTGCCGAAGGTCGGTTTATCAATCGGCGGTTCCGTCCGGAGCGCCTCCATCATCGGATGCAGCTGCCAGCCGTCCGTATTGCGGATGCAGTGCGGAACCGGCAGTTTCCGGCCTTCCTGCGTCTCCAGATAGTTGGCTTCATGCGTATCGCGCGTGAAAAGCACGCGCCCGGGAAATGACCGGATGCGCGCCGCGACAGCTGGGACAATCGCCTCCGCTTCGGCTGTTCCAAGCGCGCCGGTGATAAAATCGTTCTGCATATCGACGACAATCAAATATTCCATCGGTTCGTTCAGGCCTCCCTGCATATGTCAATTGGTCTTTATTCTGTGAGGAAATCGTTGAGAATCGTTTCGCCTGCATCGTCTGGCGTCGGGACAAAGCGCCTGTCCTTTTGCCGCAGGGCTCCATCCGCCGCTTCCAGCAGATCCTCCGCACAGGCGAGGTCATAGTCGACGCAGGCGCTGCTCCCGGCGTCCGACAGGAAGGCGCGGATTTTGATATCGTATGAAACGCCGACAAACGGCGTTTGGGCGAGACAGGCGGCAATCAGGGCGTGCAGACGCATGGAAATCACCAGATCGGCGTGCTGAATGACGTCATATGCGCCCGCAAATGTCATCGGCTCCCGCAGCAGCAAATATGGCGCGTGCAGCATGGCAGCCGCTTCTTCGGCGGCAGGCAGGTCTTTGGCGGGCTCCATCGGCAGAAAAACCGGCTGAAGGCCGCGTTCCCGCCAGAGCTGCGTGGCGGCCGCCGCCAACACGGGCAGAAAGGATGCGTCTCGCGTCCACGGGCGGATGGCGTACACGGCATACCGGCCTTCGGGGCGCGCCCCGCAAAACGCGCCGGTCATCATCTCCGGGCGGAGCGAAAATGCGGCGTCGCGCATGGAAAAGACCGGCGGGCGGGTGACGCCAAGCGCTGTCAGCTCTGCTTTTGAGGCGCCGTCGCGCACGGCGATGGCTTCCGCGCAGCGGTTCAGCACCGCAGCCGTTTTCCTGCGGTCGCTTTTGCCGGTAATCGGACCGATTCCGCAGCTGTAGAGCAGGACGCGTGCCCCCAGATGATGCGCCAGCCGGATCATCATCAAATAATAGCGCAGTGAGCGCGAACTGGTGAGATTGGTCAGCAGCGTGCCGCCGCCGCTGATGAAAAAGCGCGTCTGCAAGAGCAGCGGGATCAGGCGGTTCAGCGCAAAGGAATGCACCGCATCAACGCCGTGCGTCAGGCGCGTTTCCGCCGGATTGCGGGAAATCACGGTGATGCGGCGATCCGGCGCCAGCCGGCGCAGGTCGGCCAGGATGGCTGTGAGCATGGCGTCGTCGCCCAGATTGCCGAGGCCGTAGGAACCGCAGACGACGATGCCTTTTTCCGGCTTTCCCGCCTGTCTGCGGCGTGCAGTCGTTTCCGCGGCGGTTTGCGCTTCTGAAAGCCAAAAAAGCCGGAAGGGATCCGCTCCGGCTGTCAGGGCTGTCCGGCGCTGCGTTTCATCGGTACAGAGCACGGCGTCAAACGAATGCCACGGCACAGGCGTCTTCCCCTGCGGGCAGAAAACCGCCAGAACGGGCCGAACCACATGGGCTTTTTGAAGGGCACGCAGCACAAAAAGGCCGGTTTGAACCCCGGCCTCTCCGATACAAAAAACACCCCCGGCATCGCCTTTGAGAACCTGCGCTGCGCAGTCTGCTCCGGCTTTTAGAATGCCGTCAAACTGAATGCCTGCGCGTTCCAGTGCGGCCAAGGCTTCTGCCGCGCCCGCGCCGCCGGAAATACAGACCAGCTTCATGCTGCATCCGCCTAACACTTTGAGAGTTTTGTCTGACGCAATCAAAAATCAAGTTGTTCCCCGCGATAAGGCCGTGTCCGCCGAAAATAACCTGCACATGATCGTCCAGGTGGGCAACCTGTCTCCCATTTTACCACTTCCAACTTCCATCCGCAAACGGCAGACGGGAGGCCTGCGAACCATGGGAGAACGCGGAATCCCTTTTCTTTGTTTTGTGGGTTAAAAACAAACGAATCACGCACCACGCAGGGAACAAAAGCGATTATTCTTCGTCGTCGCTGAAATCGACGTCTTCGCCGCCCTCGTCTTCGGCTTCGAGGCGTTCGACGAACAGGTTGAAGATCGTATCGAGCAGATCGTCATCGTCGATGGTGACGAGCATGTCTTCGCCGTCTTCCGGTTCCACTTTCAGAATGATCAGCTCAGCCGAGTCTTCGTCCAGCACTTCTTCCGGCGTATCGTTCGCCTGAACAAACGCCATGTACGTTTCGCCTTCGTATTCCAGGGTATCAAGATGTTCCAGTTCGACTTCGTTGCCTTCTTCATCGGTCAGCGTAATGAAATCGTTTCCATATTCTTCGCTCATCAGAATCCTCCTGACGGCCGTTTTTGCGGGAAAAACCGCAAAATTCCGACCTGTTTCTGTCGCCCGGCACGGCGTACAGCCTTCTCCGGGACGACTCTATTATACCATATTTGCCGTTCGATTTCAAACCCCTGCCGAAAAAACCGTTCGACGCTTCCCGGCCTTTTCCGCGCCTGCACACGGGCAGCCCCGGCTGCATAGGATGAACAGGCAAAAGCTCCGGTGATGCGCCCGCCCATTTGGTTCGCGGGAGCGTTTTCACAGTTTGGGCGGAGCGGCGCCGTTTCGATAGACGCCGCAGAACCGAAGCATTCGGTTCTGCGGCGTTCACTGATTATCCGAGCAGGATTGTTTTCATCTGTTCGACACGGCTCCGGGTATCGATTGCTTCGAGCGAATGCGCATCCGTCCCAAAGTGGAAAAAGGTTCCCGCTTCTTTTCCGATGTGCCAGAGGCGCCGGTAGAAAACCGGATCGCTTTCCACGGCGCCGGTGTTGATTTCCCATGCCGTATGCGTTTTGCGCCCCAATTCGGAAAGCTCGCCCAGCTCGTTGTCGGTGATCGCAGCGGTTACGTCCGCCGCCTCCAGCGTCCGGACGAATTTGCCCATGAACGGATGCGCGATGCAGTCGGCGCGTTCCGCTTCCATGAGCAGCCGGATCGACTCGATTTGAAAGACCGCATATCCGCGCGGTGTTCGCTCTGCCGGATGCTCCCAGAACCCCATCTGAAAATGGTTGCACGTATAGAGCCGGTAATCGAGCGCCGCTGCGGTTTCCGCCGATTCCAGCTGCTTCCCGACGCCGTAATTGGAGAGTTCGGCGCCAAAAAGGATTTTCGGCTTCCGTTCGATTTTTTCCGCCTGGCGCTTCAGATAGCGAATCTGCGCCAGATAGCATTCGTCATATTCCGGGAAGTTATAATGATCCGTCAGCGCAATCATCTCGATGCCGTCTGCAACCGCCTGTGCCGCGATGGCGTCAATCAGCATATCCGCACGGGCACAGCGCGAAAACGCCGTGTGAATGTGCAGGTTATACCGCGCCAGCTCGTCCAGATCGTAGACCGGCGTCTTGTAAATCTTCATCGGTTCATCTCCTTTTCATCTCTGGTCATGATACCGCATTCTGCCCGGTTTGTCAAGCCCCTATTCGACGGTCACGCTTTTGGCCAGATTGCGCATCGACGTCACAGCCGCGGCAGACGGCCGTATAATAGGCATAAAGCTGAACCGGGATAACCGCCGCCAGCGGGAGAAGCATCGGTTCCGTTTCAGGGATCCGGATCGCCGTGCGTCGCCCAGCGCGTATGACCGATGCCGACCATACCCGGCGGCGTGCCGTCTTTTCGGAGTTTTTCCCGCAGGTTTCTGAGGCGCCCTTTTGTTTTTTTAATCCGGACGGTTCCATGATCCGAGACGGCGATTCCCGCAGAATCATACCCGCGGTACTCCAGCTTTTCCAGACCTTCCAACAGCACGGACGCCGCTTGGCGTTCCCCTGCATATCCTTCAATGCCACACAATTTTCCGGCCGTTTGTCAACTTCTTTTTGAGGCTTGACAAACGACAGAGTTTATGGTATACTATTTCAAAATCGGATTTTGTCAAACGCGTTGCCGGAGATGTCGGCGGACTGCGGAACCCTCCCTCAGAGAGCCTTCGGTTGGTGTGAGAAGGCATTGGGCTTGCGTCCTTCGCGCTCACTCCCGAGCGGTGCCGCAGAGAGTCTGTTGTTTTTGACACGGATGCGTAAGCGGCAACGGAGCAATGCACGTTACAGCATTCAATGAGGCGGCTTCGGCCGCAAAGTCAGGGTGGTACCGCGCAGGTGTTTTTTGCGCCTCTTTTGCCTTTTGGCAAAAGGGGCTTTTTCTTTTGCCATCCGATGGAATCTCTATTGCAAGCGGGGAAACAAAATGAAAAACGACATGTATGCAATCATGAAAAACGGCTTTCTCGACATCACGATCGGCAGCTGGCTGCACCGTGTTTCCGAATTTTATCCGGATCAGGACGCGCTCGTCAACGTTGACCGCGGTGTCCGACTGAGCTGGAAGCAGCTGGATCGCCGTGCCGTCGAAGTCGCCAAAGGGCTCCATGCCATGGGCATTCGCCGCGGCGACAAAGTCGCCATCTGGGCAACCAACTATCCGGAATGGCTCTACCTGCTCTTCGGCTGTTCCAAGATCGGCGCCATCCTCGTCACCGTCAACACCAACTATAAGATTTTTGAGCTGGAATACCTGCTCCGCCAATCGGACACCAAGGCGCTCTTCTACATCCACGGCGTCAAAGGGTCTGACTATACGCCGATTGTCAAGCCGCTGCTGCCGGAAATCGATGCGGCAGGCACGTCGGTCGGGCTCCATTCGGACAAGCTCCCCTTCCTGGAAGACGTCGTCTACATCCCGTATGATGCAAACGATCCGGCGCCGGAACATCTCTTCACATGGCAGAACATGATTGACGGCGGCGCCGCGATCGAGGACAGCGTCATTGAAGCGATCAGCGCACAGCTTTCGCCGCATGACGTCATCAATATGCAGTATACCTCCGGAACCACCGGTTTCCCGAAAGGCGTCATGCTGACGCACTACAACATTCTCAACAACGGCTATTATATCGGCGAAAATATGCGATTCTCCCCGAAGGACCGGCTCTGCATTACCGTGCCGCTCTTCCACTGTTTCGGGCTCGTTCTGGCGACGATGGCCAGCCTGACCCATGCGACAACCATGGTGCTGGTCGATTATTTCAGCCCGACGAAGGTGCTGACCTCCATCGAAAAAGAGCACTGCACGGCTGTCCACGGCGTGCCGACCATGTATATCTTCATGCTTGACCACCCGGACTTCGACAAGTTCAACCTTTCCAGCCTCCGCACAGGCATCATGGCCGGTTCACCCTGCCCGATCAACGTCATGCGTCAGGTTGTGGATCGGATGGGCATGAAGGAAATTACCATCACCTACGGTCAGACGGAAGCCTCCCCCGCCACCACGATGACAAACACCGACGATCCGCTGGAGCTGCGCGTTTCCACCGTCGGCCGGAGCATGCCCTTCGTCGAAACGAAAATCGTTGACCCTGAGACGGGCGAAACCCTGCCGGACGGACAGACGGGTGAATTTTGCAGCCGAGGCTACAACACCATGCGCGGGTACTATAAAATGGAAGAGGCGACCAAGGCGGCCATCGACGCCGACGGCTGGCTCCACTCCGGCGACCTGGCTGTCCGCGATCCGAACGGCTATTACCGCATCACCGGGCGCATCAAAGACATGATCATCCGCGGCGGTGAAAACATCTATCCGCGCGAAATTGAAGAGCTGATCTACACGCACCCGGCGGTGCAGGATGTGCAGGTCGTCGGCGTTCCGTCGAAGAAATTCGGCGAAGAGGTCATGGCATTTGTCATTCTGAAACAGGATCAGACGGCGACTGAAGACGAGATCAAGGAGTTCGTCCGTCAGAATATGTCCCGCCACAAGATTCCGTCGTATATTCGCTTCATCGACGCGTTCCCGATGAACGCCGCCGGAAAGATTTTGAAGTATAAGCTCCGCTCCATGGCGGATGAAATGGTCAACGGCGCCGAAAAGCCGAACACCTGAGCGCATTCCAGCCGCTGCGTTCCAACCAGTGCATTCCAATCTGACAATCCATTCAAACACTACAAAAAGGCATCCGCCCAGAAAGGCCGGTGTTCGTAAAACAGTGTTAGCCAAATAACGCGAAATGAGCATCTGTCAGACGGGATTGGTCAACGAAAAAACACGCCATATTCAGCTTCAAAGGCTGAGTATGGCGTGTTTTTCTGCTTATTTGCGTTTCCGTTTTCCTTTTCCATGCGGCTGGTACGGTTTTGCCTTGCCGCGCTGGTTGGTTGAGCTTTTCATGTACTTGGATAGCTTCAAAACATCAATGATATTTACAAATTGCTCCTTGGTAATGGCGTCGTAATCAATACCGAATGTCGTAAGGAATATCCTTGCCTGTTTCTCGGCGTCGCTGCCCTCAAAGTTCATGGCATCCTGCAACTGGCTCTGAACTTCCTCAGCAATAGATGGCGTGTCTGCCGTTGTGGTATCGGTGCTGTGTTCCTCCCGAATGTCACGGAGGATCGCTTTCAGATCATCGGCAAGCACATGACCGAAATAATCATCCTCCCGTACCTGGGCCAGCTCCAATGTCCGGGTGGAAAGATCATCCTGTCCGGCCTGCTTCATCAGGGCCATCTTCCGCACGGCTTCCAGCATGGCGTTCATATCGTTGATCCGCATATCTGCGATCCGATCCACATAAATCTCCGCATCCAGCATCATACGCTGAAAATCTTTGTGGCACAGCATTTCCGACAGCAGTCGGTGATTAAACTTCCCCGTCCTTAATACTTCTATCGCACCATCACTCAGATGCAGAGCGCCCAGCTCTGTGTCTGGGTGATTTTTCGTTTCTGTCATACCCATCCTGTATGGTCAATTTCACTTGCACAGGCACCCCTCCTTCTTTCTGCCTCTAAGCGTGGAAATCTACCCTGTTTTGCGCTCTTTTCCGACCTCTTGGATATACGGGAAAGAGCGCATTTTTTCGCTAAACTGTTCTTGTAACAACACCTGAACCTTGAAAATCGAATGACCGTCCGAATGGGATATGTCCCCCGGCGAAGTGACGCATCTGGCGCACCAAAGGGGACGGGAACGCCGGGAGCGATCCTCCGGGCAGGAACGATATTCGGGAAAAGCGGCAAAAACCACAGCTATTTTCAAACCATGTGAGAACAGCGAAGAATCCACTGTTTTTGTGCCGCTATCCATATCAATCAGCGATGCACCGGACAGCGAACACAGTATGCCGTTCCGTATGAGCTTTCACCGAACCACAAAAAGGCAAGCGGAACAGCAAAAACGATAGGTGTCCCTTGTGAACAGGGGTACACGGGCGGCAATTCCATCGGATGGCCGCCTATGATAAAACAACGCTCTGCGGGAATCTGGGCTTGCTTTCCGGTAAACTCATTATACCATAGAGCGAATATAAAAGAAAGGAATTACCAATATGCATAGAAGCAAAGAAGAAACTTGTCGCAATGAGATCAAATCCTACATCACCCGGGAGGGCATGACCATGACGGAGGTGGTGGAGCTGCTAGCCGACGAATACGGCTGGAGCAGCAGCGTCCCCAATCTGCCCGGCAAGCTGCGGCGTGGGTCGCTCAGGTACACCGAAGCCGTGGAGTTGGCCGATGTGCTGGGCTACGATTTGGTTTGGCAGAAGCGCCGGGAGGTGAGGTAATATCGCTGGAACGACTGGCGGACTGCTGAAAAAAATATCGACAGATACCGCGCAAACCTGTTGATTTTTTCGGATGGATGTACTATACTTTATTTCAAGCGAACGCTTTGAATGAGGAGGGAAATTCGATGGCGAATTACACGCAAGAGCAGTGGAACGCAAAAAAATCGAGCTTATGGAAACGTGCTTCAACGGTTTTGCCGATCTGGGTCTGCACGGCACCGGGATTCGCACCCTGGCAAAGCACTGTGGGTATAACTCGACCATGATCTATACCTATTTTGAGGATCTGGACGACCTGATCGTCCAGTCCACCGAATACTGCATGAGCAAGGTGGAGGATGAGTTTATGGCGAAAGCCCCCACAGACGTGGAGGACTTATGGCGGTTCATTGACGAGATCCCCTACTGGACGGCAAAAGAACACGGCAAGAAATACCGCCTGATGTATCAGGTGTACACCCACCCGAAATACAGGGAATACGGTCAGAAATTTTTCGAGGGTGTGGATCGGCGCTATACCGAATACGCAAAGCGCCTGGAGCCAAAGCTGGGCATCCCGTATCAAAAGCTGACGCCGCTTATTTTCATCCTGATCCGGGCTTGTGTCCATTACGCACTGTTCGAGGACGAATTCTATCTGAAATCCCAGATCGCAGTGCTAAAAGAAACCCTGGAACTCTTTATTGCGAAATATAACCCGAAAGCAATTCCCAAAGGAGGACTGAACAAATGAAAAAACGGATTTTGAGCCTGTTGCTTGTGGCCTGCATGCTGGTGGGCCTTCTGCCGACAACCGCTTTCGCGGTGGAGTCGGATGAGGCGGCCCAGCAGTTCGCTCTCTATATGTGCGAGCTTGGGCTTGTGGATGACAGCGGCCAGCTGATCCAGGACAACACCTTCACAGTGGAAGACGGCACCAAGCTGGGCAGTCTGGACGCTCTGCTGGACTGGCTGGACGCGTGTGAGGAGGAGGATATGGACACCCTCATCACCGTGGACGCCACCGGAAAGACCGTCACGGCGGATCTGCTCCTTCAGGCCATCTCGGTGGAGAGCCAGGTGGGTCTGCTGGCCAATACGCTGAGCCTGCTGGCCACCGACACCTCGACCACCGTCGTTTCGCCCCACAGCCTGCATCTGGTTCAGAAGGCCAGCGCAGACGGGGATATCGTCACCTTCCGGGTGGGCGTTTCCGCATCGGAGAACGGCGAATTTGTCGCCGCGCCCCATGATATCCAGATCCAGTCCGGTCTGTTTGTGAACCGCATCGATAGTGTCTATGACCAGGTTGCCGTCGATAGAACAAGAAGCATCCCCGTCAACGGCTACATCACTGCCACTCTGTTCGAGGGCAACACCTACATCGAGTACAAGCTGGACCTGAACAAGCTGCGCAAATATTTCAACGGTGAGGATAATTTGACCACCCCCTGGGACACCTACGGGCACGTCTTGGGCGAAAACGGCCACTGGCTGGGGTATGAATCGGCCCTGTTCCAGAGCCGGGTGGTCTCCGGCGCGCCGGAGCAGTCCGTCCAGAGCTATTTCAAGTTTGCCCCCTTCTCCGGCATCTCGGAGGTGCTGACAAATGTGCAGGGAAACTACAAGGTTGCTGACACCGCCAACTCCGCGCCGGTGGTCTTCTCCTTCGAGGCGGGCAAAAATTACGACACGACTACGATCGGCAACAAGAGCTATTTCTCCTTTACTCCCACCAGCTTTAGGCTGACCGATGCCGATGGCGACGGATCCGTTAGTTATTCGCCGTACGACCGTGTTCAGGGCGCCTGGTATCTGGGCGCCGGCGACTCCGACCACAGCATCATCATCGAGGATGCCTATGCCCTCCTGAAGGTGGACAACGGCGATAACAAGGACTACTTTGCTTATGAAACGTATGTCGAAGACGACAACCACGAGGAAGTGGTTCGAACCCCACGCAACTTTGACCTGTATCGGAATGATTCCGGCGATCTGACCAAGATCGCCGACGGAACCTCGCTGTATCAGTATGACTATTATACAGCACCCAAAGCCAGCATGGCGGAAGATATCGCCGTCGCCGTCAGCGGCAAATGGTCTTACGACAGCAACGATAAAGATATGAAGGCCATCTATGACGCCCTTATGAAGGAGGCGGATGTCACCGATTTCACAAAAAACACAGGCAGTCTGAACCAGCGCCGCATCGGTCTGTACTTTTCCGATCTGAAGATCTCCATCGGGCCCGACGATGATTCTCAAAATCTGTTCCCCATACTGGCCTTTGAGACCAACAGCCTGAAGACCCCCCTGACCTTTGCCACCGGCGGTAAGATCACCATCTCCGACACCACCGCCCCCACGGTCAAGAACGTTTACATTCAGTCCCGGGATACAGACTTCCGTCCCGGCGACGTGATCCCCATCCTGGTGGAATTCTCCGAGCCGGTGCAGGGCAACTATATCCTGTACAATGGTGCAACACAGGTCGCCAGCTCCTCCGTCAACATCGAGAATTATTACGGCACCGTAACGACTAATAACTTCATAACTTACTCCAATCTGTATGTGTTCTATTATACCGTGCAGCCCGGCGACACCGGCATCCGTGTATCGAAAGTAAGCGCCGGCCAGGGGAACAATAGCGCCATGGATACCTTTGGAAACTACTTTTCCAATGTGACCTTCGAGACGCCCTATACCCTTGGGGGTCATATCCGCAAAGCCTCTGTGAAGGACACCATCGCTTCCGTCTCCGCCACGGTGGATCAGGATGACCCCACCCAAATGACCGTGACGGTAAACCTGAAAAGCAACGACCTGACCGAACAGCTTTGGGGCAACTGGAATCAGGCGAAAGAGGACAACGATACCCTCCCCTTCACCCTCTCTGTCATCCTCAACGGGGACGAGAGCACGAAGTACAGCAACGCCACCCTCTCCGAGGACGGCTGGAGCGTGGTCTACACCATTGACCTGCCCGCTCTGGCCGAGGGCACCCAGGACTACACCGTGGAGCTGTACGTGGAAGAAAGCGACACCGGCACAAACGCGAAATACTACGGTGCCTACGCCACCTGCACCCAGAGGGCCATCGTGAAGGCTGACGAAAGCGCTTACACCATCAGCGCCAACCAATGGCCCTCCGGAACGGACAACGTGGTCTTCAAGCAGGATCAGACCTACCCCATCTTCTCCGCCAAGGCCGGCACCCAGGAGGACTACACCTACAAGGGGACCGACCAATTCTATTGGAAATCCAGCGACGAGAGCGTGTTCACCGTCTCCTACCAGGGCACGGTAAACAACCTGCAAAACGCCCCCACCGTTACCATTGCCCCCAAGAAGGAGGGCACCGCCACCCTGACCCTCTGGTCCCTAAACGGCGGCTCCGTTGGGGAGTCGCAGGCTTCCAACCCCATTCAGATCACCGTGAAGGACGACAAGCGGCCCACCCTCCTGCTGCCCAGCAACGCCAACACCTTCTTCGCCCGGAAGGACACCGACCTGACCTTCTCCTTCACCTCCAATCTGGGCACGGAGTATTCCGAAAACGACGAAACCCCCATCACCTGGAAGCTGTATGATCTGAGTACGAACACCGAACTTGAGTCGGGCACGCTTGCCCGCGACGAGACCGAAGTCACCATCCCCGGCGAGTATCTGACCACCATCTCCACGGGGGACACCCCCGGCTATCACGTGACCCTCACCTCCACGGCCAGCTACTACGGTGTGACCAGAGATCTGAGCACCGATGCCTACATCGTGGTGCGCTCCCAGCCCGCCAAGGTCACGCTTCCCTGGACCAAAGCGCCCCTGCTCACCAGCGACGAGACGCTCGACATCACCTGGACGCTGGAAAACTGGGATACCACCAACCTCTCCTCCTGCGGCTTTGACTTCCGGGTGGAGAAAAACGGCGAGATCCTCGAGGATAGTCACATCACCGATGTGAAACAGGCCACCAGCGCCAGCTATACCCTCGTCCCCGACAAGCCCTCCGGCCTGAAGGACGAGTACGTCGTCATGGTCAAGGCGAAAAATGCCTCTGACCCCACCTGGAGCACTGCCTCCGCCATCGTCACCGTCTACCGCAGCGGCGCGCTGGATCTGGTGGTGGGCGGCAAGAAGGTGGACGAGATCACCCTGAAAAACCAGGTCAAACAGACCACCACCTCCACCGACCCCACGATCACCAACTATGACGGAACGAAGTTTGACGGTCTGGATTCCGCACAGGCCATCGCCGCCCTGCGCGGACAGCTGAGCCTGATGGAAAGCATCAGCATCAACTCCGGGGACTACGACTGGAACTATGTCAACGATATGTTCCAGTGGAGCACCACGGAGAGTGCCCAGAACGCCAACATCACCGACACCGCCAAAAAGCTTCAGGAAATCGTATCCATCAATTACCGTCAGGGCAGCTATTACGAGCCGCTGGAGAATTTCAGCTATCTCTACTACATCCCCAAGGCGCTGATGATGCTGTGCGGCCTGTCGGAGGGCTCCACCACCGTCACGGCCCAACACGCCAGCCTCCCCAGCCTGTCCTCCAGCGTGACGGTCAACGTGGAGATGCTGAAAAACAAGCTCTACCTCTTCCAGTTCACCCCCGCGGTACAGACCACCGTCTCCTATGAGGACGGCAAGGGCAACACCCACACCGTCGTCAGCAATTCGGACGGCTCTCTGGCCCTGTACGAGCCCAACGGTATCGCCTCTGACCTGCGCTGCGCCAGTGCCGTGGGCGACGAGATCTACCGGGGCACCGCCAGTATGCTGGGGGACACGTTCAACGTCAACCTGAAAAGCGGCGAGGGCAACGGCGTCTATGACGAGCTGTACCCCCTGAACGCCGTGAAGCTGCAGCCCGCCGCTTCCATGGAGCTGACCATCTTCAGGCCCGACGGCGAGCCGCTTAAAAACGCCAAGGTGACCCTGCGGGGCGGCGTGTACCGCAACCTGGATCAGGTGACGGACGCTTTCCAGCGGGACACCGCCTACTGCCCCAACGCCAAGTTCTCCACGACCAACGACGACACCGCCGACCTGAACGGCAGGGAGGACCAGGTCTTTACCACCGATGGCAACGGCGTTCTGCGGGTGTACATGGACAGCACCCAGTTCAAGCGGAATGCTTCGGACAGTGAGCCGGACCAGAGCGATCTCATCCGCTTCGTCTTTGAGCTGCGCTTTGCCAATGACGAATACCAGCCCGAGCTGGTGGAGTTCGACACCCGGATGACCCAGTCGGATGTGATCCGCTCCGGCGGCAATCTGCTGACGCTGACAGCGGCCAGCGGGGCCAAGCCGGTGATCGCCACCCAGACGGTGGATTATTACACCGGCCGGGAGATCAATGTGCGACGCCACACCGGTGTGGTGGGCCCCAGCGCTGATTACACCACCGTGCGTCTGTCTACCCGGATGATGCTCTGGGGTATGGAGCAGGTATCCACCCAGGACACCGGGTATTCCTTCGATGTCCGCGCCCAGGAGACGGCGGTGAAGCTCTCCGGCCAGACCCACACCAACGCCCGCACCGCCTCCTATCCCTTCTCCTCCATCCCTCTGCTGGAAAATGTCACCCTCATCAACACTGACAGCTTCGGGGACTTTAAGGCGACTACCCGCATCCCCATGGAACTGGTGCTCTACAACGGCAGAGGGGCCATGGAGCGCACCCTGACCCTGCCCTTCGGTCTCATTGACATGACGGCGGTGGAAAAGGTCTCCGAGTCCGAGTCTGTCATCGGCCTGATGACCCGGCTGACCGCTGCAGGGTCCAGCGTCTACCCCAAGCTCGACAACAAGGTCCTGGAGGTAGCCGACGACCTCATCGACGCCCTTAGTCTGTTGGAGGGGGTCGGAGCCAAGCTGGGACTGATCCGCACCGTCCTCATGCCCACGGAGGACCCCACCATCTTCTCCGCCTACGTCTGGACGGGATACGACACCACCCTCATGTCCGACCTGCGCTATGACGAGCACGGCATCTATGTGGAACCGGCCCATGTGGTACAGGATCTGGAGCAGGTCTCCTTCGCCGGGTTCACCGTCGGCGACTTTAAGGCCATGTCCGACGGCACCTATTTCGAACGCCTGCAGGAGGACAACTCCGCCCTGATGTCCCAGCTGCTCGGCACGGGCAAAGTGATGCAGGGCTGGATGAGCGCCGAGATCTGCTATAACTTCGACGAGGGTCGGTGGGAGGTCCTCACCACCGGTGGGGCGATGCGCTTCGGCAAGGAGATCGAAAAGGCCATCCAGAAACAGAGGTTCAAGCCCATTCTCTATAACTACGGCGTTGTCCTTCGCGGCGGCCTGGTGGTCACGCTGGAGACCGCCATCCGCTATGCCGAGGCACTGGGCAGCGGCCAGGGCACCAAGGAAATGGCCCAGGCCATCAACGACTATCTCACCTCCATCCGCGTCAACGCCTTCATCGAGCTTTACGGCGGCCTTGGCATTGACAAGTTCGGCATTGCTTTCACCGTTGGCGCTTACGGCGACGTGGAGCTGAACACCGAAAGCCTCATTCTGCGCCGGGGTGATGAATCAGACAGCAGCTACGGCGATTTCGTCCAGCTGGACGGCAAGGTCGGCCTGCGGGAGAAGATCGGCGTCAGCTCCATGGTGTTGAAATTCGACCTCGTCTCCATCACCGTGGGCAACCAATGGAGGCTGCGTAACTGGGATGATATCACCACCTCCTGGGCCAACAACCAAAGCGGCTACAAAACCGGCTGGATCGACGGACAGAACACCCAGATCAGCTCCTACAGCGCCCAGTCTCTGGGCCGTCAGGTAGTCGTTGCCACCAGCGGCGGCGAGGTCCGGGTACAGAGCCGTGAGTACCTTGAAGAGGGCGATCGCATCTGGCTGGGCGGCGACAGCGGAATTTCCCTCATGAGTCTGGACAACCCGAATAAGCTCAACGCAATCGAGACCAACTCCTACCCCTTCACCATGCCCATGATCTCGGACGACGGCAGCATCCTCGTTTACCTCTCCGACGCAGACAGCACGAACGTGGAGGATGTGGAGGTGCGCTATTCCCGGGCGTACGGCGGCTACTTCCCCGACGGCACCGCCATCGACAGCCCCGCCGACTTTGACGGCTACGGCGACAGCAACCTGGACCTTGACGGCAATGATGACCACGCCGCCGCCATCTGGCTGCGGCAGAGCGCCCACCTGGATCTCAGCCCCGACACCATTGTCTCCCAGGAAGATCAGCTTGCCCTCACCCGCGGTCTGGAGGTAGTGGCCTCCATCTGGGACGGCTCTGACTGGGCCACCACCCGCCTGACCGAAAACGCCACCCAGGAGCTCACCCCCGTTATCGCCATCAGCGCCGACGGCTCCAGGGCCGTGGCGGCCTGGCGCTCGGTGCAGCAGGGCGACAGCCTGCTGACCTTCACTGAAAACCGCATTCTGTTCAAGATCTACAAGGACGGCGAATGGAGCCAGGAGACCTACACGCTCTACAACGGCAGCTCCGGCAGCGTCAGCAGTATGTCCATCGAGATGATCGATGGCACTGCCCTCGTCGCCTACACGGTGGAGGATACCGATGACAAGGCGGCAGACACCGAGATCTATTACGCCCTGGTGAACACCGATTCCGGCAATGCAGAGGATGCCGTCAAGACCGTCCGGGTCACCACCAACAACTATACCGATGCCGATCCCCATCTCACCACCGCCGGCGACCGCTTCGTGCTGGGCTGGTATCGGGAGCCGGATGACCAGGGCGATATCGGCCTGCTGACCATCGACACAAACGGCGCACCCCACAACGACCTGCCCGCCTCCCTCAGCGACATGGTCTCCACCGAGTCCTTCAACGGCAAGTTTGCCTTTGTCAAGGGCGCGAATAGCCTGGATAAGCTGTCCCTGCTGTGGGACGATGCCAATACCGGCGGTGCGGATAACGATGTGATCCGCGCCATCAAGTTCAGCAACTTCGGCAGTGCGGAGGACCCCAGCTACGGTGCTTCCGCCGCCGTGGAGGTGGCCGCCCTGCCCGACAACACCTACCTGAATTCCATCGATGCCTATACCGAGAGCGGCACCGATGTCCAGGCGGTGCTCCAGGCCAGCACCTACCTTACGGTAGACGAGACGGATCCGAGCACCTATGAGGAGGTCGAGTACACCTACACCATCGATGGCGTGGAGCAGACCTTCACAGCTAAGGTCCCCAAGGAGACTGTGAACCTCCTCAGCGCTTCTGAGACCTATACCGACGCTGTGGAAGTCGTCTCCACCACGGTGGACTATACCACGCTGGCCACCAACAGCTATGTCCCGGTGAACTTCACCGTGGCCAACCAGGGCATCCACGCCATCGACAGCATCAACGTGACCCTGGGCGACAACAAGACGCAGACTTTCAGCGGCCTGACCCTGCTGCCCGGCCGGAGCAAGGCCCTCTCCGTGGTGGTCAAAACCGGCAGCGCCATCAATGATCTGGCCTACACCGTCACCGCCACATTCAGCGACGGCAATACAAAAACGGTCACCGGCACCGTCTATCTGGATTACCCCGATGTGGGCATCTCCACCCTGACCGTGACCGGCGAGCAGGACGGCCACCGCACCTTCCTGGCCACCCTGTATAACCAGTCCGCCGCCGCGCTGAACAAATCCGGCCGCCGGGTGGTGCTTGGTGTGTACACCGACCCCAGCTGCTCCACCCGCATCAACGGCAAGTATTTCGAGGACGGCACGGAGGATGCAGGCTATGAGGTCACGATCAACGGCTCGGATGACCTGAGCAGGATCGACAGTGCCGGCTTTGCAAAGGAGTTTGACTTTGGCATCGCCTCCTATATGGAGGACGCTGGTCTGACCGAGATCCCCGACTCCGGCGTGACCCTGTTCGTCAAGGCCCGCGTGGAGCGGCAGCTGCTGGACGGCACCTGGGTGGAAATGCCCGAGGCTGACACCCAGAACAACCAGAAGAGCATCACCTTCCACAGCCTGCTGGCGCGCAGCGGCAACGCCAGCGTGACCACGTCGGTGGAACTGACCAACGCCAATGGCACTTCCACAGCCAACGTGCAGCTCCGCAGCCATACGCTCCAGCCCAGCGGCAGCGACGGCTATCTGCTGGCCGCTCTGCTGGACAACAGCGGCCGGCTGCTGGAGACCCAGAGCATTGGCAATGTATCGCTGCAGTGCGAGGAGATCCGCACCATCCCCGTCACCTTCTCCCAGAGCGGTTCCCGCGTGGTTCTGCGCTACGGCGAGGCGGAGTCGGGCAGCAGCAGCGCCTCCAATGCCGATGCCGCCAGCATCACCATCGACGGTTTGCCTCTTACGATCGGTAGTTTCGACGAGAATGACAGCGCCACGGTGGAGAATGTATCCTCCGGTCGGTATCTGCTCACCGTGATTCCCAGGGGTGACGGAGCCACCGTCACTGTGAATGGGGAACCGGCGGAAAACGGCATGGCGACGATCTCCGGTGGCTACTACACGCGGACAGTCACTGTGACCATCACAGCGGCAGACGGTTCAACTACCCGCACCTACACGATCTATTTGAACCCTGAAAACTCCGGTACTGACTATTACACGCTGAATTTTGAGACCAACGGCGGCAGCAAGATTACGGCACTGCGAAAGAGCTCCGGAACTACCGTTGACCTCACCGCTTACACGCCCACACGCAGCGGGTACATCTTTACCGGCTGGTATGCAGACAAAGCGCTGACAGAAAAGATCACAGAAGTGAAGCTCACCGGCAGCACAACCGTATATGCCGGTTGGCAGGAGGCAGCAGAGTCGCCGTTCACCGATGTCCCGAAAGGCAGCTACTATGAGGAGGCGGTGAACTGGGCTGTTGAGCAAGGCATCACCGCTGGCACTACCGCCACCACTTTCTCTCCCGATGCCACCTGCACCCGTGCCCAGGCCGTGACCTTCCTGTGGCGCGCCGCCGGCAGCCCCGCTCCGCAGAGCCACGCGATGCCCTTCACCGATGTGGCCGAGGGCAGCTACTACCACGACGCGGTGCTGTGGGCCGTGGAGAACGGCATCACCAAGGGCACCAGCGACACTGCGTTCAGCCCCAATGCCACCTGTACCCGTGGGCAGTTTGTCACCTTCCTGTGGCGCAGCCAGAAGTCTCCCGCCTCCGGCAGCGTGAATCCCTTCACCGACGTGGCGGCTGACGCTTACTACGCCAACGCAGTTCTGTGGGCCGCTGAGAACGGTGTTACCTCTGGTACCACCGCCACCACCTTCAGCCCCAACAACACCTGCACCCGCGCCCAGATCGTGACCTTCTTGTTCCGCTGCTTGGGCGGCGAATAAGAGCGCACAAGAGATCCCTTGATGACAAGGGCGCACTTCTATACAGGGGCAAGCCCTGTATGTGCGTCCATCTCCAGCCTAAGAGCCGCCGCGATGCGGCGGTTGGCCTCCGAAACACCTCGCCGCGGCTCGGCGTGCGGAGCGAACAGACCGGACACTCGAATGTCCGGTCTGTTTTGCGTCACTGCGTTCCGAACAAGGGAGTGCCTCCCTTGCGCTGCTTACGCAGCTATCCCAGCGCACTTTGTAGCGGGAACAATCTGCTTTCAGCAGACAGTCCCCGCCGCAAAGTCTGAAAACCCTATACCGCCAGCCAGACCGTCTACTGAAAATGTAGGCGGTCTTTTTTATCCCATCTATCCCATCAAAAGGAGGTCATGTGCTATGCCAAAACAGAAAACCATCCCGGAACTGAAAGCCGAGATCGCCGCCAATGAGCGTCAGCTTGCCCAACTCCGGCACAAACAGCAGCAGCTTGAAAACCGCATCACCTACTACGAAAAAGGTGACCGTCGGAAACGGGCGCACCACCTTATCACCCGTGGAGCCGCCATCGAAAGCGTCGCCCCGTTGGCAAAGGTTTTGAGCGAAACCGAGTTCTATGCCTTTGCAGAAAAAGCCTTTTCCTTGCCGGAGGTCAAGGGTCTGCTCATGGAGGCCGTCAACGAACACAACAAAAATGAGTTTGGGGGTAATTGACTATCGCACTGTATCATTTTCATGTAACCCAAATCAAGCGCAGTACCGGACAATCTGCCGTGGCTGCTGCCGCCTACCGCGCCGGGGAAAAGCTGCACAGCGCGTATTATGGTGAGGACAGCGACTACACCCGCAAGGGCGGCGTCATCTGTTCAGGAATTCTTTTGCCGCCCCATGTCCCATCCTCTTTCTCTGATCGGGAAACGCTCTGGAATGAAGTAGAGAAAGCGGAACGGGGAAAGAAAGCCCAGCTTGCATACAGCTTTGATATTGCCTTGCAGAACGAGTTTTCCATAGAGGAGAACATCGACCTTGCAAGGCAATTCTTATTGGACAATTTCGTGAGCCGGGGTATGGTGGTGGATTTCGCCATTCACTCACCGGATAAGGAGGACGGCGGCATCCGGAACCCACATTTTCATGTCATGTGTCCCATCCGTCCTATCGAGCCGGACGGAAAATGGGGCAACAAGCAGCGACGGGAATATGTGCTTGACGAGCATGAGGCACATTTCCGCACGGTGATGGAAGAACAACTCCGGCTGGAAAGCAGTGAGCAGATCCGCATCCGCAGGAAACGGCTGGAACGGAACGAAACCGCACCGCTGAGCTGAAACGGCTGTTTATCCGGATTATGATTATCGGTTTGAGTAAGCAAGCCACAAAATAGAGTATCAACCAGCGATAGCGAAGAGGAGGCGGTCAAAGATTGCGCCGCCGAAGGATCTGCGGTTGAAGCGATAACAGAATTCGCTGAGATACATTTGTAGGTGCTTCGTGCTGGTGCCGTGGTAGGTCCCATTGATAAAGGCTTTTGCATTGCCTGTAATCCGGTGGAGCCATCTCAGATGTTCGCTATTGGGGTCAAAATCCTGCGCCTCATGGGTGTAATCTTTCGCCAGCGGCTTGCGGTAGCTTTTAAAGCTGTCCGTTTGCACAACTGATCCGGGAGCAATGCACTCTGTAGCGAATTTTGCGACAGACGGGATTTGAACATTGTCTGTGACATGCATCTTCAAATACGTCGGGCGTCCATCTTCATCTTTTGAAACTGCAATGAAAACGCCCTGATTTCCCGCCCCACGACCGCGAACACCCTTGATTTTCGCACCAAAGTAGGCATCGTCGAATTCAACGATCTGACCAACCGTATAATGCGCATCCCGCGTCTCCATTGCAGTCCGAATGCGACGCAGCACATTCCATGCTGTTTCATAGCAGACTTCAATTTTCTCTGCAAGAGCCAGTGCAGAAATGCCGCGCTTGTCACAGGCGACCAAATACATTGCCCAGAACCACTTTTTCAGGGGCAAATGACTGCGGTGCATGACGGTGTTTGCCGTCAAAGATGTTTGATGATGGCATTTGGCGCACTGGTAGCGGCGGTAGCCTTTGATGGGATAGCAATGCCGATGGCCGCACACAGGGCACTCGAAGCCATTAGGCCACTTGATCTGGTATAGATATTCAGCACAGGCTTTTTCGTCAGGAAATCGCTTGATGAACTGGTTGAAGCTCAGAGTTTTCTTTTTGGACATTGCTGGCACCACCTTTTGATGCCATTATACAGGTTCCTGTGTCCTTTAAATTGTACTCTGATCAATATCTTGTACCTTGCTTAGTAAAACCGATAGTCATAATCCGGATTTACGAGGACAACGCCAGCGGGCGGCTGAGCGATGACCGCTTCGATATGCTGAGCCTGACCTACGAAACAGAGCAGAAGCAGTTGGAGGCCGAGTGCATCACCTTGCGGCAGGAAATTGAAGTGCAGGAACGACAGAACGAAAACATTGAGAAGTTCATTCAGACGGCGCACAAGTATGTGGGCATCGACGAGCTGGACGGCTATGCTCTACGGGAGCTGGTGTCCGCCATCTATGTGGGCGCACCGGACAAATCCAGTGGAAAACGGGTGCAGCACATCCACATCAAGTACGACGGGCTGGGCTTCATCCCGCTGAATGAACTGATGAAAGAGGAAACGGCGTGACCGAAGTCACGCCGCAACCCTTGAAAACTCAAGGTTTTCACAATTGTTTGATTTTACTGTTTTACGACCACCCGGCTAAAGTGGCGGATGCCTTTTGTGTTTTCCGTTTTTTCTGCCGGCTGTTCTGCGTTGGTCTGCATATTCGCCGCAGAACATAAAAGAAAAAAGGTATTGTCCCAATGCCGGAAGCTTGGGACAATACCCTTTCGGATGCAAATCTGAGCCTTAGATGAGCTCGATGATCGCCATTTCCGCTGCGTCGCCGCGGCGCATACCCGTACGGACGATGCGGGTGTAACCGCCGTTCCGTTCCGCGTATTTCGGGGCGATTTCGTTGATCAGCTTGTAAACGACTGCTTCCTTCGTGATGAACGAGAGAAGCTGACGCTTGTTGGCCAACGTCGGGTTTTTCGCGAGCGTAATCATTTTTTCCGTGATCGGGCGGACTTCTTTCGCCCTCGTCACAGTGGTCTCGATTTTTCCGCTTTCAAGCAGATACGTCACCATTGCGCGAAGCATCGCTTTACGGTGATCGGTCGGTCTGCCAAGCTTACGGGTCCCGGGCATAGCGTTATTTCCTCCTTATTCGGTTCTCAATCAATTCTCGTCGTCGCTTTTGAGCGAGAAGCCCATTGCATGGAGCTTGTTGATAACCTCTTCAAGCGATTTCTTGCCGAGATTGCGAACCTTCATCATGTCTTCTTCCGAACGGTTGACCAGGTCTTCAACCGTATTGATTCCGGCGCGTTTCAGGCAGTTGAACGAACGGACCGAAAAGTCCAGTTCTTCAATTGTCATGTCAAGCTGCGCACTCTTGTTTTCATTCGGTTTGTCAATGACTGCGGCCGAATTGGCAAGGTCTTTCGACAGCCCGATGAAAAGCGACAGATGCTCTGTCAGAATCTTTGCCGACCACGAAACGGCTTCCGCCGCGGTCAGCGTTTTATTCGTCCAGACTTCCAGTGTCAGCTTGTCGTGGTCAACCGCGTCGCCGACACGCGTATCCTCGACGGTGTAATTGACCTTTGTAACCGGCGTGTAGATGGAGTCGATCGGAATCAGGCCGATCGGCATCTGCACCGGTTTGTTCTTCTCCGCAGAGACGTAGCCTCTGCCGCTGTTAAAGGTCAGCTCCATCGACAGGCGGGCATCTTCCGCGAGCGAAGCAATGTGATGCTCAGGATTGAGAATCTCAACTTCGCTGTCGCCGATGATATCTCCGGCAACGATTTCCGTTTTGCCGGAAGCCTCGATGTACATCACCTTCGGACCCGGTGCATGCAGTTTTGCAATGACCGATTTCAGGTTCAGGACGATTTGTGTCACATCTTCCTTCACGCCTGGAATCGTGGAAAACTCATGCTGGACACCTGAAATTTTCACCGCAGTGATGGCCGAGCCTTCCAAAGAGGAAAGCAGAACCCGGCGCATGGAGTTTCCCAGCGTCATGCCGTAGCCGCGCTGCAGCGGTTCTATCACAAACTTGCCGTATGATCCGTCGTTGGTCATGTCGATGGTTTCTATCGTCGGTTTCACAAATTCTATCATAGTTACCCTCCACTTGTTACCGGTTGATCCGGCATTCGATGTCGTGTGCCAACTTTGAGGGCCGGTTTGAACGCTGTACTGCCGTTCACATACCGTTTCGGGCGTTGGTGCCCAATTCGATGTACTGCCCGCAGCATAAGCAGCTTATGCTGCAGCCAGACACTTGTTATGCTTATTTGGAGTACAACTCGACGATGAGATGTTCCTCAACCGGCAGATCAATATCCGCACGGTCGGGTACGGCAATGACTTTTGCGGCGAAGTTTGCAACGTCTTTTTCCAGCCACTTCGGATACGGCTTCGACGCGTTTGCTTCGATAACGTCCTTGAATTTGTCGTATGCTCTGCTCTTTTCACGCAGTGCAACGACGTCGCCCGGCTTCACGCGGTAAGACGGGATGTTCACCTTGCGGCCATTGACCGTAAAGTGGGAATGGTTCACGAGCTGGCGAGCTTCCGGTCTGGACATCGCATAACCCATGCGGTACACGACGTTGTCGAGACGGGTTTCGAGGATCGAGAGCAGGTTTTCACCGGTGATGCCGCTCTTCTTCTCGGCCAGTTCAAAGTATTTCTCCATCTGGCTCTCGGAGATTCCGTAGAACCGTTTGGCCTTCTGCTTTTCTCTGAGCTGCAGGGTGTATTCACTTGCTTTTCTGCTGCGCTGCTGACCGTGCTGACCAGGCGCATATGCGCGTTTGTCTGCCGGGCATTTTCCACCAAAACATTTATCGCCTTTCAGGAAAAGCTTCTGATTTTCTCTGCGGCAAAGGCGGCAAACCGCCTCCGTATATCTTGCCATACGCTTGTATTACACCTCCATAATTTGGGCTGGGTCTTAGACGCGTCTTCTCTTCGGCGGGCGGCAGCCGTTGTGCGGGATCGGCGTGACATCTTTGATCATGCAGATCTCAAGGCCTGCTGCCTGCAGCGAACGAATCGCGGCTTCTCTGCCGGGGCCGGGACCCTTGACGAAGACTTCAATCGTCTTCATGCCGTGTTCCATTGCGGCTTTGGCTGCGGTTTCCGCTGCGGACTGTGCCGCAAACGGCGTGCTCTTTCTGGAGCCTTTGAAGCCCAGACCGCCTGCGGACGCCCATGCAACTGCATTGCCGTTCAGGTCGGTGATGGTGACAATCGTGTTATTGAAGGAGGAACGGATGTGCGCAGAACCTTTTTCGATGTTCTTTCTTTCGCGGCGTCTGCGGACAACGGCACCCTTCTTAGCCTGTACTTTTGCCATGTTCGGGATTACCTCCTACTTACTGCTTCTTGTTCGCAATGGTCTTTCTCGGACCTTTGCGGGTGCGTGCGTTGGTTTTCGAACGCTGACCTCTGACAGGAAGGCCTCTTCTGTGTCTCTGTCCACGGTAGCTGCCGATTTCAATCAGGCGTTTGATGTCGAGCGCGATGTCTCTTCTCAGGTCGCCTTCAACGCGGTAGCCTTTATCGATTTCTTCACGCAGCTTCGAGATCTCGTCGTCCGTCAGGTCTTTGACGCGCGTATCGGGATTGATGCCGCTTGCTTTCAGAATGTCGTTTGACAGTTTTCTACCAATACCGTAGATGTAAGTGAGCCCGATTTCGACTCTCTTCTCTCTCGGCAGGTCTACGCCGGCTATACGTGCCATTTATGAACGCACCTCCTAATTTTTAACCTTGTCTTTGTTTATGCTTCGGATCGCTGGGGCAAATTACCATGACCTTGCCCTTGCGCTTGATCACTTTGCACTTATCGCACATTGGTCTGACCGATGGCCTAACTTTCATAATTCTTTGCTCCTTTTGCCGGTGATGCCCGGCCTTTCTCACACGTTTTGCAGTCGCCCTACTTCGTTCGCCACGTGATCCGGCCCTTCGTCAGGTCGTACGGGGACATTTCCACCGTCACCTTATCGCCAGGCAGAATCTTGATGTAGTTCATCCGCAGCTTGCCGGAAATATGAGCGAGGATTTTGTGACCGTTTTGCAGCTCAACCTGGAACATCGCATTCGGCAGTGCCTCTGCGACGACGCCTTCCAGTTCGATAACGTCATCTTTCGCCATTCGCTGTCTCAGCCTCCGTTCAATCTATCCGTCGTTGTTGATTCTCCAACCGGCTATCGCGTCAAAATCTCCGGTTCGCCGTTTGTGATCAGCACCGTATGCTCATAGTGAGCGCTCAGCTTTTTGTCGATGGTCACAACCGTCCATTTATCGCTCAGAACCTTGACCGCGCAGGTACCTGCGTTGATCATCGGTTCGATGGCGATGGTCATTCCGGGCACCAGACGCGGATTGACGTAATCATCGTCATGATGCCGTTCAATGTAGTTTGGAACGCTTGGATCTTCATGCATTTCCGTACCGATCCCGTGACCGGTGAATGCTTTCACAACAGAAAAGCCGTGTCCCTCTGCATACGTCTGTACTGCGCGGGATATGTCGGAAATCCGTTTGCCGCTGACGCACACCTTCAGCGCTTCAAAGAAGCTCTGCCGGGTAACGTCAATCAGCTTCTGCGCCGATTCCGGTATGCCGCCTGCATGGAAGGTCGCCGCAGTGTCGCCATGATAGCCGTGAAGCTTTGCGCCGACATCGATCTTGACCAGATCGCCTCTGTGGATGACCCTCTTTTTGCTGGGGATCCCGTGTATCACCTCTTCGTTGAGGGAGACACAGACCGCAGCCGGATAGCCATGGTAATTCAGGAAGCTCGGCTCTGCGCCAAACTGTTTCAGTGTGTCGCGGACAACCGCGTCGATCTCCGCGGTCGTAACGCCCGGAGCCACCGCGGCGCCCGCAGCCTCTCGGGCTGCGGAGGCCGCGCGGCCTGCCTGGCGCATACATTCAATTGCTTCTTGGGATTTGATACTGATTGTCATACGTTTCAGATCCCCAGACCTTCAAAGATCAGCTGCGTCGTCTTTTCGACGGTACCGTTGCCGTCGATGCGGACGAGCTTGCCGAGCTTTTCATAGATGGTCTTGACCGGCTCTGTCTGTGCGTGATAGACGCGCAGACGTTCGCGCACGGTTTCCGCCTTGTCATCCGCACGTTGAACGAGTGCGGCGCCGCATTTGTCGCAGACGCCCTCTTTCGCCGGCGGGTTGAATTTCAGGTGGAACGATTCGCCGCATGCCGGACAGACACGCCGGCCGGACATACGCTCTTCGATTGCACCGTCATCTACTTCCAGAGAGATCACGCTGTCAATGGTAATGCCCATTGCAACAAGCGCCTCTGCCTGCGGAATGGTCCGCGGGAAGCCGTCCAGGATATATCCGTTCGCGCAGTCGCTCTGAGAGATACGGTCAGACAGCATTTTGACAACCACTTCGTCGGGCACAAGCGCGCCGCGATCCGTGTATTGCCGGGCCTTCAGACCGGCTTCAGTTCCCTTTGCAATGGCTTCACGGATGATGTTGCCCGTAGACACCGTCGGGATGTGCAGCGCCTCGCTGATCGCAGAGGCCTGCGTCCCTTTGCCGGCGCCCGGAGCACCGAATAAAATCAGTTTCATGTGTATCGCTCCGTTCTGTCCGCTTAGTCCAGGAATCCTTTGTAGTGACGCATGATCATCTGGGATTCCAGCTGCTGGACAGTTTCAAGTGCAACACCGACAACGATCAGCAGCGTCGTGCCGCCCAGGGCCAGGTTTCCGAGGCTCTCAGAGCATGCGCTGACAATAATCGGCAGAATTGCAATAAAGGAAAGGAACAGCGCGCCAAGAACGGTGATGTTCTTGATGATGCGGCTGATGTACTCGGCCGTCGGGCGGCCCGGGCGGAGACCCGAAATAAATCCGCCGTTGTTTTTCATGTTGTTCGCGACTTCAATCGGGTTGAACTGTGCATACGCATAGAAGAAGCTGAACGCAATGATGAGGACGAAGTACAGAATGATGTAAATGGCACTCGGCGCCTGGGTGTACTTCAGGAAGTAGAACCAGAAGCCGCTTGTCGGTTTCGGGAAGAAAGATGCGATCATGGCCGGCAGGCTGACGATGCTCGACGCGAAGATGATCGGCATAACGCCGGTCATATTGACCTTCAGCGGGAGGTAGCTGGACTGGCCGCCATAGACCTTTTTCCCGATGACACGCTTCGCGTACTGCACCGGCAGCCGGCGTTCTGCGTCACTGATCCAGACAACCAGACCGAAAATGGCGATTGTCGCAAGCACCAGCAGAATCAGAACGATCACGGAAAGCTTGCCTTCTCTCACAGAGCTGATCGCCGAAGAGACCAGAACCGGGAAGCGGGAAAGGATACCGGCAAACAGGATCATGGAGATGCCGTTGCCGATGCCTTTGTTGGTGATCTGTTCACCGAGCCACATAACAAATGCGGTACCGGCAGTAAACGTCAGGATGATGACGATTGCAACCAAGACTTTGTCGACGGAAGCATTCGACGTGAAGACGTTCGTCTTCAAGATCGAGGAACCATCCGACATCTTGTTGCGAAGCAGCGTGATGTAGTAGGTGAAACCTTCGAGAAGGCCCAGACCGACTGTCGTGTAACGCGTGATCATCGACTGCTTCTTGCGGCCTTCTTCGCCGCCTTCTTTGACCATACGTTCCAGCGCCGGAATTGCCATCGTCAGCAGCTGAACGATAATCGACGCCGTGATGTACGGTGAAATGGACAGCGCGAAGATGGTTGCCGCAGTAAAGGAACCACCGGTCAGCATGTTCAGGTAGCCGTAGAACGCATTTTCGCCCTGTGACGAGAACATGCCCTTCAATGCAGTGGAATCAATGAACGGAATCGGGATTGCGTTGCCAAAACGATAGATGACCAGAATCAAGACGGTGAACAGGATCTTCTTGCGGAGTTCCGGGATCTTCCACGCGTTGATTATCGTTTTGAACATCTTACATCACCTCGACATTTCCGCCTTTGGCCTGAATTTTCTCCTTGGCCGACTCGGAAAATGCGGTCGCCTTTACGGTGAGTTTTTTATCAAGTTCTCCGTTGCCCAGGACTTTGACGCCGTCAAAGACTTTGGTCACCAGGCCGCTTTCGATCATCTCGTCAACGCCGACAACGGCGCCGTCTTCGAACCGGTTGAGGTCCGAAACATTGACGACCGCGTAACGCGTACCGAAGATGTTCGTGAAGCCGCGCTTCGGCAGACGGAGGTGCAGCGGCATCTGGCCGCCTTCGAAACCAGGACGGACACCGCCGCCGGAGCGGGCGTTCTGTCCTTTATGGCCTCTGCCGCCCGTCTTGCCGTTGCCCGTGCCGATGCCGCGGCCTTTTCTCTTGGCTTCTTTGACGGAACCGGCGGCCGGGGACAAATCATTCAGTCTCATTCTCCCGTACCTCCTGATTAAACGTTTTCAACCTTGACAAGGTAGCTGATCTGGGCAATCTTGCCGCGGGTCGCTTCGTTGTCCGGCTGAATGGTGGAATCATCGATCTTGCGGAGACCGAGCGAATTCGCCGTGGCGATGTGTTTCTCGTGTCTGCCGTTCAGGCTCTTGATCAGCGTAATCTGAATCTTTGTTTCGTTTGACATTTCAGCTACGCCTCCTTAACCCTGGATTTCATCAACCGTCTTGCCGCGGGTGCGGGCAACGTCTTCCGCGCATCTCAGCGACTTCAGACCTTCGACGGTTGCAGTAACAACGTTCTGCTGGTTATTCGAGCGGAGCGACTTCGTTCTGATGTCGCGGATGCCCGCTGCTTCCATGACCTGACGGACCGGACCGCCGGCGATAACGCCGGTACCTTTCGGAGCCGGTTTCAGCAGGATTTCGGCGGCGCCGAACTTGCCGACGACTTCGTGCGGGATCGTGGTGCCGACGGTAGAAACCTTGAACAGGTTCTTCTTGGCATCAGCGATTGCCTTGCGGATGGCGTCCGGCGTTTCGCTTGCTTTGCCGATGCCGAAACCGATCAGGCCGTTGCCGTCACCGACGACAACCAGAGCGCTCCACTTCATGATGCGGCCGCCCTTGACCGTTTTGGAAACGCGGCGCATACCGACCAAGCGTTCCTGAAGCTCCATATTAGAGGTGTCGATTTTTAAAGGCATTTGGTTGTCCTCCCGTTAAAACTCAAGGCCGCTCTCGCGGGCGCCCTCGGCAAGTTCCTGAACACGACCGTGATACAGGTAACCGCCGCGGTCGAACACGACTGCGCCGATGCCGGCGGCTTTCGCGCGCTCACCGATCAGCTTGCCAACCTTGCGGGCGGCTTCCTTGTTTCCGCCGGTCATGCCGAAATCTTTCTCGGTGGACGAGGCGGTAACCAGTGTAACACCCTTGACATCGTCGATGACCTGGGCGTAGATGTGGTTCGTGCTTCTATACACGTTCAGACGCGGGCGTTCCGCTGTCCCGGAGATCTTTCCGCGGACTCTGCGATGCCGCTTCAGGCGCTGGATGTTTTTATCCATCTTGGAAACCATTCCTGTGAACCCCCCGATTACTTCTTCTTAGCCGCGGTCTTGCCCTCTTTACGGCGAATGACCTCAGTGGCGTACTTGATGCCCTTGCCGAGGTACGGCTCAGGCGGACGAACCATGCGGATTTCTGCGGCCATCTGACCCACCGCCTGCTTATCCGGGCCGGCGACGACAATTTTGTTCGGGGCCGGGACTTCAATGGTAAGCTCATCGCGTTCGTCGACGAAAACCTGGTGCGAAAAACCGACGTTCAGCACGAGCTGTTTGCCCTGCTTTGCGGCACGGTAACCGACACCGTTGATTTCGAGTTCTTTCTTATAGCCCTGCGTAACGCCGACAACCATGTTGTGGATCAGCGTACGGGAAAGGCCGTGCAGCGCGTGACCTTCGTTGCTTTCTTCTTTGCAGGTCACGTGGATCGTGTTGCCGTCGATTTCGACGCCGGCACGCGGGTCAATTTTCTGGCTCAGCGTGTATTTGGCGCCTTTGACCGTCACGACGTTGTCATCGCTGACGGTGACGGTAACACCGGCCGGAATCTCGACCGGCAGTTTACCAATTCTTGACATGTTCTGTTTCCTCCCTTACCAGACAAATGCCAGAACTTCGCCGCCGACGTGGAGGGCTCTCGCCTTCTTGTCGGTAACAATGCCCTTGGAAGTAGAGATGATCGCAATGCCAAGACCTTTCAGAACCTTCGGCATATCTTCAACGCCCGCATAGACGCGCAGACCCGGCTTGGAAACACGGCGGAGACCGGTGATGGCCGATTCCTTGTTCTGACCGTATTTCAGCGTGATGCGGATGATGCCCTGCGAACCGTCGTCGATCACCTGGAGGTTTTTGATATATCCTTCGCTGAGCAGAATCTCAGCGATGGTCTTCTTTGCGTTGGACGCGGGAATATCGACCGATTCATGATGATAAGAACTCGCGTTACGGATTCTTGTCAGCATATCGGCGATAGGATCTGTTGTGTGCATTTCGCAGCCTCCTTACAAATACTATAGCGTTGTCTTACCAGCTTGCCTTGCGGACGCCGGGAATCTGGCCCTTGTACGCAAGCTCGCGGAAGCAGATACGACAAATGCCGTAGTCACGGAGATAGGCATGCGGTCTGCCGCAGATCTTGCACCGGTTCATCGCACGGGTCGAAAACTTGGGCGCTCTTTGCTGTTTCAGAATCATTGATTTCTTAGCCATGGCTTGTATCCCCCTTTACGCCCTTGCAAACGGCGCGCCCATCAGTTCGAGAAGCGTTTTTGCTTCTTCGTCGGTGGTTGCGGTTGTGCAGATGACAACGTTCATGCCCCGGATTTTATCAATCTTATCGAAGTTGATTTCCGGGAAGATGAGCTGTTCTTTCAGACCGAGGGAATAGTTGCCGCGGCCGTCGAATGCGTTTGCGTTGATTCCGCGGAAGTCGCGGACTCTCGGCAGCGCGACATTGAACAGTCTGTCGAGGAATTCGTACATACGGTCAGCGCGCAGCGTAACTTTTGCACCGATCGGCATGCCTTCTCTGAGCTTGAAGTTTGCGACGGATTTCTTCGCTTTGGTGATCACGGGTTTCTGACCGGTGATCTGAGCCAGATCCGAGCAGACGAAATCGAGTGCTTTGGAGTTTTCCTTCGCCTCGCCGCAGCCGACGTTGACAATGATCTTGTCGATCTTCGGAATCTGCATCGTGCTCTTGTAGCTGTATTTCTTCATCAGAGCGGGGGCAACTTCGTTCAGATATTTATCTTTCAGTCTTGCCATAAGTCTTTATTTGCCTCCTTGCCCTTATATCTCCGCGCCGCATTTTTTGCAGACGGTCAGCTTCTGGCCATCTGCGCCAAATTTATGGGCGGGACGTGTCGTCTTGCTGCACTTCGGGCAGACGCGGATCACTTTGCAGGCTTTCATTGCACCTTCGACTTTCACGATTTCGCTTTCTTCGCCCTGCTTGCGCGCCTTCTTGTGCTTGGTCATAATGTTCAGGCCTTCGATCACGACGAGCCCTTTCTGCGGGTTCGCTTTCAGGATCTTGCCTCTTTTGCCTTTTTCTTTGCCGGACAGGACCTCAACGGTGTCCCCGGTTTTCACATGCATCGTATTCATTTCCGCCTCTCCCCCTTACAGAACCTCAGGAGCAAGCGAAAGGATCTTCATGTAGTCTTTTTCGCGAAGCTCTCTGGCGACAGGCCCGAAAATACGGGTTCCGCGCGGGTTTTTGTCTTCTTTGATGATGACTGCGGCGTTCTCGTCGAAACGAATATGCGTACCGTCTGCGCGGCGGACGCCCTTCGCAGAACGAACGATAACGGCGCGGACAACATCACCCTTCTTGACTGCGCCGCCCGGCTGCGCTTTACGAACCGACGCGACGATCACATCGCCGATGTTCCCGTATCTGCGAACCGATCCGCCGAGAACCTGGATGCACTTCAGCTCTTTGGCGCCGCTGTTATCGGCGACCTTGAGCATTGTCTCTGCCTGAATCACGGTGATTTGCCTCCTTTACTTCGCCTTTTCGATAATCTCGACAAGACGCCATCTCTTATCCTTGGAAAGCGGTCTCGTCTCCATCACCTTGACGCGGTCGCCGATGCTGCACGCGTTGTTTTCATCGTGCGCCTTCAGCTTATAGGTCCGTCTGACCGTTTTCTTATACAGCGGATGTGCATACGTCTCGAGCACGGCCACAACGATCGTCTTATCCATTTTGTCGGACACGACTTTACCGACTCTGGTCTTTCGGAATGCTCTTTTTTCTTCAGCCATTTTTTATCCTCCTACAACTACCGCTGCGACTGCGCGCTGAGTTCCGCCTGGCGAAGCACGGTAGAGGCGCGCGCGATGTCTTTTTTGACCTCAACGATCCGCATCGGATTGTTCAGCTGGTTGGTCGCGTGCTGAAACCGCAGATTAAAAAGCTCCGCTTTGAGCTCAGCGATCTTCGCTGTCAGCTCTTTTTCAGTCATCCCTTTAAATTCTTTCGCCTTCATTACGCTTCACCGCCTGTTTCGCTTTCTGTGTCGCTCTTCTTGACAAACTTCGTTTTGATCGGCAGTTTATGACCCGCGAGACGCATTGCTTCTTTTGCAGTCGCTTCGTCAATGCCGCTGATTTCAAACATCACGCGACCGGGTTTGACAACTGCCACCCAGTATTCGGGCGAGCCCTTACCGGAACCCATTCGGGTTTCGGCCGGTTTTTCCGTAACCGGCTTGTCGGGGAAGATCTTGATCCAAACCTGACCGCCACGTTTGATGTAACGTGTCATTGCGATACGGGCAGCTTCGATCTGGTTGCTGGTGATCCATGCGGGTTCCAGCGCCATCAGACCGTATTCACCGTAGTTCACTTTGTTCCCGCGGAGGGCGCGGCCCTTCATGCGGCCTCTGTGAACTCTTCTGTATTTTACACGTTTCGGCAGAAGCATTACTGTTTGCCTCCTTCTCTTCTCGGCGGACGTTTGTCGCCAAACGGACGACGATCACCGTCGCGGCGGTCTCTTCTGTCGCGGCGCTGCGGTCTCTGACGTTCGGCTGCCGCTTTCTTTTCTTCGTTGAGTCTGTGTTCGCGCGGGCTGCCCGTCAGGACTTCGCCCTTATAGATCCAAACCTTGACGCCGATGCGGCCGTAGGTCGTCTTCGCTTCGGCAAAGCCGTAGTCAATGTCTGCGCGCAGCGTCTGAAGCGGAATGGTACCTTCGTGATAATGCTCGGTGCGGGCGATTTCAGCGCCGCCCAGACGGCCGGAGCAGCAGGTTTTGATGCCCTTGGCGCCGTTCTTCATGGCGCGCATCATTGCCTGTTTCATTGCGCGGCGGAAAGAGGTTCTCTTTTCCAGCTGGAGCGCGATGTTTTCAGCGACGAGCTGTGCGTTCGTGTCGGGGTTGTTGACCTGCAGAACGTTCAACGGAGCGACGGACTTGCCGATCATTTCTTCAACGGCCAGACGATATTTTTCAATGTCTGCGCCGCCCTTGCCGATCACGAAGCCCGGACGCGCACAGTGAATCGTGATACGAACCTTCGACGGGTCGCGTTCGATCTCGATCTTGGAGACGCCGGCATCATACAGGGTGTTTTTCAGATATTTCCGGATATTGTAGTCTTCGACGAGCAGATCGCCGAACACGTTGCTCTTTGCATACCACCGCGAATCCCAGTCGTTGATGACGCCGACACGCAGGCCATGCGGGTTAACTTTCTGTCCCATATACTCTGTTCAGCCTCCTCGTTATTCTTTTTCAGCGACCGCGATGGTCACATGAGAAGTTCTCTTCAAGATGCGGTATGCCCGACCCTTGGAAACCGGACGGACACGTTTCAGCGTCTGACCCGGCGTCACGAAGCACTGGCTGATATAGAGCTTTTCAACATCCATTTCCGCATTGTTTTCCGCGTTCGCCACAGCGCTCTTGACGAGCTTCAGCAGCGGTTCCGCCGCAATCTTCGGCGTCGTCATCAGGATCGCAACCGCATCGCCGACGGCTTTGCCGCGGAGCTGATCGCAGACGATCTTGACTTTGCGGGGCGACATGCGGAGATCTTTGATATATGCTTTAACTTCCATTTTATTTACTCCTTCTCCGCATTATTTGCCGGTGTTCGAGGTCTTCGAACCGGAGTGGCCGCGGAACACACGCGTCGGAGCGAACTCGCCGAGCTTGTGGCCGACCATATCTTCCGTGATGTAAACCGGAACGTGTTTCCGGCCGTCATGAACAGCGATCGTGTGGCCGACAAATTCCGGGAAGATCGTCGAGGCTCTCGACCAGGTTTTCAGGACTTTTTTATCGCCGGTCTCGTTCATCGAGACGATTCTTTTGTACAGCTCGGGGGCTACGAACGGCCCCTTCTTAACGCTTCTACCCATAAGTTCTAAAAAGCCTCCTTCAAACTACTTGGCGTTGCGACGTTTGACAATGAACTTGTTCGTGCGGTTCTTTGCCTTTCTCGTCTTATAACCGAGTGTCGGCTTGCCCCACGGGGTAACCGGGCCGGGACGACCGATCGGGCTCTTGCCTTCACCGCCGCCGTGCGGGTGGTCAACCGGGTTCATAACGGAGCCGCGGACCGTCGGGCGGACGCCCATGTGGCGTTTACGGCCGGCTTTACCGATCTGCGCGTTGGAATGATCGAGGTTGCCGACCTGGCCGATCGTCGCCTTGCAGTTCATGCGGATCATACGCGTTTCGCCGGAGGGCAGTCTGACCTGCGCCATGTCGCCTTCCTTTGCCATCAGCTGCGCCATCGTGCCGGCTGCGCGGACGAACTGTGCGCCTCTGCCCGGATACAGTTCAATGTTGTGGATGAACGTACCGACCGGGATGGCGGAGATCGGAAGTGTGTTGCCCGGCTTGATATCGGCGTTCTCGCTGGAGAGAATCTTGTCGCCGACCTTCAGGTCCTGCGGGGCGATGATGTAGCTCTTTTTGCCGTCTTCGTATTGGATCAGCGCGATGTTTGCCGTGCGGTTCGGATCGTATTCGAGGGTCAGAACCGTTGCGACGTCATCCAGTCTGTTGCGCTTGAAGTCAATGATACGGTATTTCTGTTTGTTGCCGCCGCCCTGATGACGGACGGTGATTCTGCCGGCGCTGTTGCGGCCCGCGTGCTTCTTGCCTTTGGCAAGAAGCGATTTTTCCGGCTTCACTTTCGAGAGGTCGGATTTCGCAACCGTCATATGACGAATCGCCGACGACGTGGGGTTGAATGTTTTGATTGCCACTTCAATTTCACTCCTTCATTATCGCGGCTCTTCGTTACATCAGACTGTCGAAGAACTCAATCGTCTTGGATTCAGGCGTCAGTTTGACAACCGCTTTTTTCCACGCGGCGACTGCGCCTTCCGGGCGGCCCATGGAAAGTCTCTTTTTCTTGGAATGGACATTCAGCGTGGTGACGTTTTCGACTTTGACGCCGAAGACTTCTTCCACCGCGCGGCGGATGTCGATCTTCGTTGCGGAGCGGGCGACTTCAAACGTGTACTTCCGGTCCGCAGTGTTGCTCATCGTTTTTTCCGAAACGATCGGTCTGATAATGACGTCATGTGCCGTTTTCATTATGCAAAGACCTCCTCAATCACTGTGAGTGACGCCTTGTCGACGACAAGAGTATCGTACTTCAAGATGTCGTAGGTGTTGATCATGTTGGCCATCGTCGTTTTGACGCCCGGCAGGTTGCGGCCGCTGAGTGCGACGTTCTGATCCGGTGCTGCGGTGACGACCAGGGATTTTGCGCTTGCGTTGACTGCGCTCATGAAGGCGGCGAACGCTTTCGTCTTCGGTGCGTCAAACTTGATTGCGTCGATGACGATCAGCTTCTGGGCAGAAGCCTTCGTGGACAGTGCGCTCTTAATGGCGAGCTTGCGGACTTTCTTGTTGACCGTGTAGCGGTAGGAACGCGGCTTCGGGGCGAATGCGACACCGCCGTGCGTCCACTGCGGCGCTCTCGTGGAGCCCTGACGGGCGCGCCCGGTGCCCTTCTGACGGTACGGCTTTGCGCCGCCGCCGCTGACTTCGGAGCGCGTCAGCGCGGACTGCGTGCCCTGACGCTGATTTGCGAGGTAGTTCTTAACCACCGTGTGCATGACGGAAACATTCGGTTCAAGCGCAAAGATCGCGTCGTTGAGTTCGATTTCACCGACCGAGTTGCCGTTCATATCGTAAACTGTTGTTTTCATCTGTTATGTCCTCCTCCCCGCGTTACCGCGTTTTCGACGTGTTCTTCAGGAACACAATGCCGCCCTTGGGACCGGGGATCGCACCGCGGACAGCGATGAGGTTCAGCTCGGTATCGACTTTGACAACGTCAAGATTCAGGATCGTGCGCTGTGCAACGCCGAGGTGACCGGCCAGTTTCTTGCCCGGCATAACGCGGGACGGGTCGGTGTTGGAGCCCATGGAACCCGGAGAACGGTGAACAGGGCCAACGCCGTGGGTGTGCTGCTGTTCATGCTGACCCCAGCGTTTGACAACGCCGGCGTAGCCTTTACCTTTGGTGATGCCGGTGACATCAACGCGGTCGCCTTCTGCGAACACGTCAGCCTTCAGAACATCGCCGACGGAAAGGGATGCGGTGTCTTCGAGGCGGAACTCTTTCAGCACTTTCTTGGGTGCGACGCCCGCCTTTTTCAGGTGGCCGAGTTCGCCCTTCGTGAGCTTTCTCTCCAGCGTGTCGTCAAAGGCGAGCTGGACGGAGTCATATCCCTCACCCTCAGCCGTCTTCTTCTGGACGACGACACAGGGGCCGGCTTCGATGACTGTCACCGGAATGACCTTGCCGTTTTCGTCGAAGATCTGCGCCATGCCGACTTTTTTGCCGATGATCGCTTTCTTCATTCCTGATTTTCCTTCTTTCATATATAGGTTATTGGTTGACGCCGTTTCAGCGCCAACTTGACCCGTTCTGCGCTTCTGCACAGAACCGGAAACAAGCGTTTTTCAAGGGCCTGTCTGCCCGATGCGGGGGTTTACAGTTTGGTTTCGATTTCCACGCCGGACGGCAGCTCGAAGGATTTGATCGCTTCGATCGTCTTCGGGGTGGGGTTCAGGATATCGATCAGGCGCTTATGCGTTCTGCGTTCGAACTGTTCGCGGCTGTCTTTGTTGACGTGCGGGGAACGCAGGATCGTGATGATTTCCTTTTCGGTCGGGAGCGGGATCGGACCCGAAACTTTTGCGCCCGTGCGCTTTGCGGTTTCGACGATGCGTTCTGCCGTCTGGTCGATCAGCTGGTGGTCGAACGCTTTCAATCTAATCCGGATTCTCTCTGCTTTTGCCATGTGTACTTCCTCCTGTTTTCGTACGTCCGGACGGACTATGAATAATGTCGCCACCCACCCGGCCGCGTCTGCGGCCTCCGCCCGGCGATCTGTCTGAGCTTACTGTCTCAGGCAGCGTACGGAGAGCGTTTTTCTTGGTACTTTTCTCAACTACCGTGCCGCGCGTTTCGCGTTTGGGCATAAGAAAAACCGGTACAATCGATGCAGATTTTATAAACCTGCCTCTCGCAAACCGGCTGGGACGGCGCACTGGCGGGATATCGCTTCGTTTCGCGGCAAGGGGTTATACCGAGCCCGGCACACTTCCCCGCATTTTGGAAACCTGCAGAAATCCACAGTCGCGCACATACACCTACTGAGAAAAACTCTCAACCGCCCGATTGCAAAGAACCGCCTGTGGAAAACCACTGCGTTCTTTCGGACATACTCCGCGGAAAAACCCGTACTGTTTCAACGGCAACCTCCCGCATCATCGCTGCTCCATGGTGGCGCTTGATTATGATACCAGAAAACGGTGCGTTTGTCAAGGGGTTTCGCCCAATTTCTCGAAAAAAACATTCTTTTTTCGGTTTGGACGCTTCAGCCGGTTTGACAAGGGGCGCAGATGCTGGTATAATGAATATTGTTTTTTCGCCCGGCCCACGCCGCCGTGCGGTTTTACGCAACAAGAAAGCAGGTACAACCATGACCGATACCATTGCGGCAATCGCCACGCCGCCCGCAACCGGCGCCATCGGCATTGTCCGCCTTTCCGGCCCCGGTGCACGCGCCGTTGCCGACCGGGTCTTTCTGCCGGGTATGCATGCCGATCCGCCGCTTCTTTCGTCGCTGGCTCCGCGCTGCGCTCATTACGGCCGGATTTTGGATACGGACGGCCGCCTCCTGGACAAGGCGCTCGCGCTTGTTTTTCCGGCGCCGCACAGCTATACAGGGGAAGACTGCGTCGAATTGCAGTGTCACGGCGGATTGCGCCTTCTGCACCGCGTGCTGGCGCTCTGCATCAAAGCGGGCGCCCGGCAGGCTGAAGCCGGAGAATTCACCAAACGCGCCTTTTTGAACAGCCAGCTCGACCTGACCGAAGCGGAAGCCGTCGCCGATCTGATCCACGCCGAAACGCTGGAGGGCGTGCGCAACGCCGCCGGTCAGCTCTCCGGTCTGCTCTCTGACGAGCTGTCTTCCATATATAATCTGCTGATGGACGTCACGGCGCATTTCACCGCCTACATTGATTACAGCGACGAAGGCGTCGAACCGCCCGATTGCAGCGACGCAGAAAGCATCTGCGCAAGCTGCGCCGCCCGTCTGTCGGCGCTGGCCGCTTCCTTTCAGACCGGACGGCTTTTCACGGAGGGCGTACGCTGTGCCATCATTGGCCGGCCGAACGCAGGGAAATCTTCCCTGCTGAACGCACTCTGCGGTTTTGACCGTTCCATCGTCACGCCGATCGCCGGTACCACGCGCGACACCGTTGAAGAAACGGTGCAGGTCGGTCCGGTTCTGCTGCGCCTGATCGACACCGCCGGGATCCGCACGGATGCCGATACCGTCGAACAGCTCGGCATCGAACGCACGCGCACAGCGGCCGGTCAGGCCGGATTGATTCTCGCCGTGTTTGACGGTTCTGAACCGCCGACCGATTCCGACCGTGAAGTCCTGTCCATCGCCGCGCACGCCGGCGTCCCGGTTGTCGTGATTCTCAACAAATCGGATCTGCCGCAGTGTTTTCCAGCGGATACGGACCCGCTCTTTCAGGATGCCGTTCGCATTTCCGCCATCTCCGGGCAGGGGCTCGATGATCTCCGCGCGGCGATCGAAGCGCGCTGCGCGGCCGGTGAGCTCCGGCCGGACGGCAGCATGATCACCAACCGCCGCCAGGCAGACGCACTGCGGCGCGCCGCGGAATCCGCGTCACACGCTGCGGAGGCGCTGCGTGCCGGGTTTACTCCGGACATCGCCTGGGTGGACGCCGAGGCGGCGCTTTCCGCCATCGGCGAAGTCACGGGCAAAACCGTGAATGAAGAAATACTCTCCCACGTTTTTGAACGCTTCTGCGTCGGAAAATAGGGCGCAGACCCGTTTTTCATAGAAATATATCGAAATACTGACCACGAAACGGATGATTGACCCATGGATTTTCGCGCCGGAACTTATGACGTCTGCGTCATTGGCGCAGGACACGCCGGGATCGAAGCAGCCCTGGCGGCTGCGCGGCTCGGCTGCAAAACGATTTGCTTTACCATCAACCTGGATGCCGTCGGCAATATGCCGTGCAACCCCGCCATCGGCGGAACCGGCAAGAGCCAGCTCGTCTCGGAGCTCGATGCACTCGGCGGTGAAATGGCGCATGCCGCGGATGCCTGCTGCATTCAGTACCGCACCCTGAACGCCAGCAAAGGCCCTGCCGTCCGCTCTGTCCGGGCGCAGAGCGACCGGGCGCGCTACCGTATGTATATGAAGCACGCTTTGGAGCGCTGCCCGAACCTCGACCTCGTTCAGGCCGAGATCACCGATATCTTTTTTGAGGGGCCGGACGGCGCCGTCTCCGCCGTCCGCACCGGGCGCGGCGCAATCTACGATGTTTCTGCCGTCGTCATTGCCAGCGGCACTTTTCTGGGCGGGCGCATCATCATCGGCGACTACGAATGCGCAGGCGGACCGGACGGGATGTTCGGCGCCTACCATTTGACCGAAGTGCTGCGTGCGCACGGCGTCAGCCTGCGCCGTTTCAAAACCGGTACGCCGCCGCGCATCAACAGCCTGACGCTGGACTACACGCAGATGACGCCGCAGCCGGGCGAACCCGGCACGCCGCCGTTCTCGTTTGACACGGAATCCCCGTGCGAGAACCGCGCCATGTGCCACCTCGTCTACACCAACGAAGCGACGCACGCCGTGATCCGGGCGAATCTGTCGCGCTCCCCGCTTTTTTCCGGCATGATCAAGGGCACCGGCCCGCGGTACTGCCCATCCATCGAAGACAAGATCGTCCGCTTCGCCGACAAACCGCGCCATCAGCTCTTTGTCGAGCCGTGCGGGCTGGATACGGAAGAAGTCTATCTTCAGGGGTTCTCCTCTTCCCTGCCGGAGGAGGTCCAACTGGAAATGCTCCACACGCTGCCGGGCTTTGCCAATGCGCACGTCTGCCGTCCGGCCTATGCCATCGAATACGACTGCGTCGATCCGACCGAGCTGTATGCGACGCTGGAATTCAAAAAACTGCCCGGCCTTTACGGGGCAGGGCAGTTCAACGGGACATCCGGTTATGAAGAGGCGGCGGCACAGGGATTTGTCGCCGGGGTCAACGCCGCACTGAAGATTTTGAAGCGCGAACCGTTTACGCTTTCGCGCGGCGAATCCTACATTGGAACGCTGATCGACGATCTGGTGACCAAGGGCACCGAAGAACCCTACCGCATGATGACGTCGCGCAGCGAATACCGGCTTTCGCTCCGGCAGGACAACGCCGACCGGCGGCTGGCTGAAAAGGGCTGGAAGCTCGGTCTGCGTTCCCGCGAATCCTACGAGCGAACGCTGCGGAAATATGAAATGGTAGACGCCGAGATGGAGCGCGCAGAGCATACGCATCTGGCTCCGTCCGCGGAGCTGAACGCTTATCTCGCCGAAAAGGGCGAAACACCCGTTGCCAGCGGCGTCTCCCTCGCAGATTTGCTGCGCCGTCCATCCATTGGCTACGAAGTCGTCGAACGGTTCGACGCCAACTGCCCCGACCTGCCGGCCGCCGTGCGGGAACAGGTTGTGACCGGGCTGAAATATGCCGGGTACATCCGCCGGGAAGCCGAAAAAATCGAGCAGATTGCAAAGATGGACGCCATGCCGCTGCCAAGCGACTTAGATTATGCGCAGATCCCTGTGCTGCGGCTGGAGGCCCGGCAGAAGTTCAACCGGATCCGTCCGACGTCTTTGGGACAGGCGGGCCGGATTTCCGGCGTCAGTCCAGCGGATATCACGGCGCTGATCGTCTGGCTGGAAGCCAACGGCTACCGGAAGCACTGACGGTTTACGAAGCGACAAACGGCCGGTCGATTTCAATGACAGCGCGGCTGTCCGGGCTGACTTCCGCGACGAGCTGATTGACGCACGCCCGGATTTCGGCGTCGCTTTTCGGGTTGTCATACGGGACGACAACGTCGAAAATCAGATTCTTATGCGTCGGCCCGACGACACAGCGGAAATCGTGCATGGTGACGCCCGGGCCGAGCCGGTCGAGCTTTCCGGCAATTTCCCGGCGGAGGCGGTTGGTCTCCGGATCGTCTTCATGAATGGGATCCATATGGATCACTGCATGGCAGGAGAGCTTCTCACGCAGCTCCTGTTCGATGTTGTCCACTGTGTCGTGTATGGTTTCAAAGTTGGAATCGGCCGGTACCTCCGCGTGCAGGCTGATCATTCGCCGCCCCGGGCCGTAGTCATGGACGATCAGGTCGTGAATCCCGATGATCTCCGGATGCGCGCAGACGCACGATTCAATTTCATGGACAAATTCTTTGGACGGCGGTTCCCCGAGCAGCGGGGCGATGGTTGTTTTCGCGGAGTCAAACCCGGAATAGAGAATGAACAGCGCGACGAGCAGACCGCACCACCCGTCGATTTGCAGCCCCGTAAAACGGCCGATCAGCATGGCGACCATGACGACAGACGTGGCGACGCAGTCGCTCAGGCTGTCTGCCGCCGTTGCACGCATGGCGTCCGAATCCAGTTTTTTGGCGTATTTGCGGTTATAAAACACCATATAGAGCTTTACCAGCACCGAAGCGCCGAGAATCGCAAACGTCAGCAGGCTGAATGCAACGGCTTCCGGCCTGAGAATCTTGCCGATGGCGCTTTTCAGCAGTTCAAACCCCATCAGCAGAATCAGAACCGACACCATCAGACCGGAGAGATATTCGATGCGGCCATGGCCGAACGGGTGATGAAGATCCGGTTTCTGCGCCGCCATGCGGAAACCGAGCAGCGTAATCAGCGAGGATCCCGCGTCGCTCAGGTTGTTGAACGCATCCGACGTGATCGCAATCGACCCGCTCAGCGACCCCGCCAGCAGTTTCCCGGCGAAGAGCAGCAGATTCAGGCCGATGCCGACGGCGCCGCACAGGATGCCGTAGAATTCCCGCTGGGCGGGCCGGTCTGCCTGCGTACGCTTTCTGCCAAACCATTTTGCCAACAAGGCAATCATAAAAAACCTCCTTTTCCGCACCTGCGGCGATCTGTCTCCTTACATGATACTACATATTCAAGCGAAAATCAACCGCCATTCACACCGGCCGGCTGCCGGGGCCGTTCTTTTTCGCGCCGATTTTTACTGAAACGGAGCTGAATGCACACCCATGGATTATTCTGCTTTCTGCGCACTGCTGGATCCTCTCCGGCTGCCTGCCCCATCCAAAGCCGCATTTGAACGTCTGGTCTGCTATGCGGCAATGCTCTGCGAAAAAAACAAAGTCATGAACTTGACCGCCATCCGGGATGAAGAAGAAGTCTTTGTCCGCCATTTTGCCGACAGCCTCGCCGTTTATGCAGCGCATCCGCAGATCCCTGCCCGTATGATCGACGTCGGATGCGGCGCCGGATTTCCCGGTCTGCCGCTGAAGATTTACTTTGACGACCGCTGCGGCGACGGGCACACAGCGCTGACGCTTCTGGATGCGACACGCAAAAAGATCGATTTTCTCGCCGACGTCTGTGCGGCGCTCTCACTGACGTATGTCACGCCGCTCTCGGCCCGCGCGGAAGACGTTGCCGCCAGCCCTTCGCACCGGGAACAATATGACCTGGTCGTCAGCCGGGCGGTCGCGGATCTGCGCGTCCTCTCTGAGCTCTGTCTGCCGTTTGCCCGTGTCGGCGGTCTGTTTGCACCGCACAAATCCGACCGTTCCGATGAAGAGATCGCCGCCGCCGAAAACGGCTGCCGCAAGCTGGGCGGACGTCTGACCGGTCAGTTTGTCTATGCAGCTTCGCCGGACGCCCCGAAGAGCCGCATCCTGCTGATCGCAAAAGAATCGCACACGCCGCAGGCTTATCCCCGGGCGTATGCCAAAATCAAATCCCATCCGCTGTAATCCGGAAGCGGCTTTCCGACAGCTGTTCTGCAATATTCGGCCGTGCATCTTGTCTGCACGGCCGTTTTTTTGTGGGAATGCTTCGACAAAAAAACCGGTTTCTCTGCATTTTCGACACCTTCAACGGATGTGCGTGCGCTTTATTTCGCGTTTTGGCTTGTTTTCTGTCGATCGTTTCTGCTTTACAGGCAGGCGATGTTCCTTTATAATGAAAGAAAGGCCGGTCATCATGCCGGGTGTTGTCTGGAGGAGGAACCGAATCATGCTTGGATTTGGCAGCGCACAGAGAAAGATCGAAAAAGACAGCCGCGAGGAACGCGGCGCATACGCAGGCGAACAGATTCTGCACATCGCCATCCGCGAAATCTACCCGGATCCGCTGCAGGCCCGGCGGATTTTCGCCATGGACAAGCTGCGGGAACTCGCCGACAGCATCGCCGAATACGGCGTTCTTTCGCCGCTGATTGTCCGGCGGGTAGAAGGCGGGTATCAGCTGATCGCCGGAGAGCGCCGGCTGCGCGCCGCATCCATGGCCGGGTTTTCACACGTCCCCTGCATTGTTCGCCGTGCGTCCGGGGAGCGGGCCGCCTACATGGCGCTGATTGAAAACTTGCAGCGATGCGATTTGGACTGTTTTGAAGAAGCCGCCGGGCTGGCACGGCTGATCGCCGATTACGGCATCACGCAGGAGGAAGCCGCAAAACGGATCGGAAAAAGCCAATCGGCAGTCGCCAACAAACTGCGCCTGCTGCGGTTCGACCAGAGCACCATCACGAAAATCCGGGCGGCCGGGCTGAGCGAACGGCATGCGCGCGCGCTGCTGCGTCTAACCGATGCAGATGCCATCCGGGAAGCCATCGACTACGTCGCAGCGAATGAACTTTCCGTCGCTGAAACGGAGACCTATGTTGCCGCCAAGCTGGCGCCGCCTGCGCCGAAGCGCGGGACGCGCACGCCTTTGATCCGCGATGTCCGGCTGTTTTTGAATACCGTTCACCATGCGCTGAAAACCATGACTGAGGGCGGTCTGCCGGCCGAAATGGAACAGACAGAATCACCCGAAGGCATCACGCTGGTGATTCATCTGCCGAAAAAAACATAAAAAGAAAGGCTTAAGACATCGCGTCTTAAGCCCTGTGTACGGCAAGCACACAAATAAAATAGAAAGGAGGGGGTAAGAGTTCAAGCATTCATCACTGCCATATCCTCTATGCCTATATGATACCATAGAGATGTAAACGAATCCAGCAGTCAAATGTAAACAAATCGGCTTTCCGTCTTTTTTTTCACCGGGTGCGGGCGTCATACCACGCCAGCATCAGATCGACCATCCGGCCATAGCTCTTTGTCCCGTCGGATTCGCCCTGAACGATCAGGTAGGTATTGTTGACCGTTTCGGAGACGTCGGAAACCGGACCTTCATACTGCGCCCAGTGCTCCGCATACGCCGTGAGGTCAGCGATGACCGGTTTGCTGTATGTCGCATGGAGCTCGGCAAACGCCGCATAATCACAGTCATGCAGGGCATTCTGACAGTAGATCAGCGCAGACAGCGCCGCACTGTATGCAAGCAGCGGGTCATCCGAATCTTCCAGCAGGTAAAATGCGTAGAAATTTGCCTCGTCTTCCGGGGCGATGGCATACCGGTGCGCCGATTCATGCGCCATGACGAACGGCAGATCGGCCGGGGTATTGTTGCGGTTGACGTTCGCTTCGCCGGTATAGGGGATGAAAATCCCGGTCACACGCGTATAGGACAGCGGTTTGGAAGCCAGCACGCCTTTGACCGGCGCCTCTTTTCTGCCGGTTTTCCGGCTGCACGCCGCCGCGACTTTTTCAGCCGTCTCTGCGAAGTCAATCGCCTGTGCTGCGCCGTTTTCATCGCGCGGGATCTGCAGGGCATACCGGTTGGCGCGTTCGATCAGGAAACGATTCAGCTCCGTCAGCTCTGCGGTGCTCCGCTTCCGGACGGTCAGCCCCATGGTTTCCGCCAGCGGCTGCGCCCGGTAATTCAGCCCCCACAGCCCGCAGAACAGAAACGCCAGCAGGGCCGCATACAGGAGCAGCCATGCGACGAAGCGCAGCAGATATGCCGCGCGGCGCGGGCCGGCGATCAGCACCCAGATGAGGCGGACAACCGACGTCACCACCGAGAGCGCGATCAAGTAGAGCAGGATTTCTGCGGTCGAAAACGGAATCCATCCGGTTGCGCGGGAAAGACCGTAGATCGCCGTGCGTGACACGTCGCGGTAGACGCCGTCCACAAAGCCCGGAATCCACCGCGCCGCAGCGTACAGACCCAGCGTCAGCGCTGCGAAGATCAGCGCGGCGGCAAAGATTTTCAGCGTTGAACGCATACGGACATTTTGCAGTTTGTCATTGCCGTTCATGAGCCGGGCCTCCCTTTCCAGCGGCGGTCGAGGTGACGGATCTGTTGAATGGGCACAGTTTATGCTTCTTCAATCAGGCGTTCCAGCATTTCTTTGGCCGCCAGAATGTCCTTCGTCTGCTGATCGCCGCTGATTTCGCGTTCAATGGTCAGCGGGCCGTCATAGCCGAGCGCTTTCATTTTATGAACGATCTGACGCCAGTCCGCTTTGCCCTGACCGAGCGCGACCTCACGGCCGAGTTCCCGGCCGTCGGTCGGATACAGGCCGTCTTTGCAGTGGAAGTCGCGGATATATTTGCCGAACACGTCAATGGCGTCGGCCGGATTGCCCTTGCCGTAGAGGATGAGGTTGCCCGTGTCAAAGTTGATGCCGACATTTTCTCCGCCGAGGTCTTCAATCGCACGCAGCAGCGTCGTCGGCGTT
>CAJLFQ010000010.1 GCA_905205975.1 uncultured Eubacteriales bacterium
TCTTTGCCATGAACGGCAAAGACATCGCCAAACACCAGAAGGCCGCAGAGGACGCTGCACCGGCATGATCGGAACTGCACAGCCGAAGGACACCGGAGAAAACAACCGTCCGCAGACAGCTTGCGCCTGCGGACGGTTTTTGCGCGCCGTCCGCCCGCCGATTCCAGCGAGGTGTGTCACGCGCGGATGAATGCTCATAAAATGAACCGGGCGGCAAATGCCGCACCGTCAGACAGAAATGGGGAAAAAGACATTGGACGAGACAAAGTATGACGCTTCGCCGGGTCAGATGAACGCCAACATCCCGACAAGCTGTCCTGCCATGAGCGTTACCATGCTCTATGTGCCGATTCAGGCGTGGGAAACGCCGTATGACGAGCAGACCGCTTTCACCCGCGGGACGATTTTCCCGTCGCTGGATAAACCGTTTACCGGAGAGGGGGTGCTGCGCCGTGACTGAACGGCAGACGCTTTTGAACCGCGTGCAAATGCATGGATTCGCAGCCACCGATGCAGCGCTGTTTCTGGATACGCACCCGGACAGTCGACAGGCGCTCGCCTGTTTTCGCCAGCATCAGGCGGCACTCGCGGCGGCAAAGGCCGCTTATGAGGCGAAGTTTGGGCCGCTGACGCTGGCGGCGCAGTCCAACGACGCCATGTGGGATTGGATCGACGGCCCGTGGCCGTGGGAAGGCAGGGATTAGACGTATGTGGGCATATGACAAACGGCTGGAATATCCGGTCAAAATCAAAACGCCGTCCGCCGCCCTCGCACGGGTCATCATCAGTCAGCTCGGCGGGCCGGATGGCGAAATGGGCGCGGCGACGCGCTATCTTTCGCAGCGGTACGCGATGCCGACCGACCGTGCCAAGGGGCTTTTGACGGATATCGGCACGGAAGAGCTGGCGCATATTGAAATCGTTTCGGCGATTCTGCACCAGCTGACGCGGAACTTGTCAATTGATGAAATCAAAAAGAGCGGGTTCGACGTTTACTTCGTCGATCACACGACCGGCGTTTATCCGCAGGGGGCAAGCGGCATGCCGTTTTCTGCGGCGGCGCTGCAGTCGACCGGCGATCCGATTACCGACCTGAGCGAGGATCTGGCCGCAGAACAGAAGGCGCGCACCACATATGACAACATCCTCCGGCTGACCGACGACCCGGATGTGCGCGACCCGATCAAATTCCTCCGGGAGCGGGAAATCGTGCATTTTCAGCGGTTCGGCGAAGCCCTGCGCGATGTCACCGACCGTCTGGACTGCAAGAATTACTACGCATTTAATCCGTCGTTTGACAAATAGTCCGGCGGTGTGCAGAATCCCCCATACCCGTTTTGCCGGGCATGGGGGATTTTTTGTGAGGGCAGGGAAGTCCGCTGGGCGGTCAAATATCAGATGAATCCGCTTCGCCCGCAGGGGAGACAGCGGGGGAGAGCAGAAGCCTTCCCCTGCATAGGGGAAGGCTTTCGTGCTGCGACTGCTCCGTCAGCCTTGCCACCCGCGCCCCTGCAGGAGGGACGCAGGCATTCCTTCGGAAAACCCGCTGGCTTGTCAGACGCCGGATGTCCCCGCTTCGTCCGCTCACTCGGTGAACTGCATCAGCTCGTCGAGCGCGTGGATTTCATATGTCGGTGCGGCGGTGTTTGGCTTGCCGTGCGGGTTATACCAGCAGGTATCCAGTCCGGCGGCCTGACCGCCTGCGATATCGGCGGTCAGCGAATCGCCGACGACAAGCATCTCCGCCGGCTGAAATTCCGGCAGCGCCCGGAACACGGCCTCGAAGAATGCAGGCTGCGGTTTCGGCACGCCGATGTCCTCCGAGATAAACACTGCACGGAAATCCGGCGCCAGCCCGGAGCGGGCAAACCGTTTGCGCTGGACAAAGCCGGTGCCGTTGGTCACCAGACAGAGCGTTTTGCCCGCAGCGGCAAGCGCATGACAGATGTCAGCCGCACCGTCAAGCAGGAATGCGCCTTCGGAAAGCCCCTGCATGAAGCGGCGGTTCATCTCGTGCGGGTCGAACCGGATATCCAGCGCGTCGCCGAGCTGCTGAAACCGCATCCATTGCAGCGCCTCTTTTGTGACGGCGCCAGTCTCCAGCTGCTTCCAGAGCGCGTCGTTGAGCCGATGGTACTGCGCGCAAACCGACGCATCGCAGTCAAAGCCGAACGAGGCGAACGCAGACGCCAGCGCGCCGGCCTCAGCCCTTTGAAAGTCAAACAGCGTCTCATCGGCGTCAAACAAAAAGACACGGTAGGATTTCATGCGTGTTCCTCCGCGGCAAGCCGCTTCAAAAAGATTTCCAGAATCAGCGCCGCAGCCACGGCATCGACCGTTTCCTTGCGCTTCTGGCGGAACACGCCGTTTTCCGTCAGAATCCGGTGCGCATCGATGGTCGTCCGGCGTTCGTCAATCAGCGTGACCGGCAGACCGGCGCGCGCCTCGAGCAGCGCTGCAAACCGGCGGCATTTTTCCCCCTGCAGGCCGACGGTGCCGTCCATATTGACCGGCAGGCCGACGGCAACGGCGGTGACGTTTTTTTCATGGAGCAGGGCGGCAAGCTGTTCCGCCAGAAGGCGTTCGTTTTTTTCCGTGATGACGGTTGTTTCCCCGGCCAGCGTCCGGGAGGCGTCTGAAAATGCGACGCCCGTTCTCGTTCTGCCGTAGTCCACGGCGCAGACGCGCCCCATGGTCAGCACGGTCTTTCCGGGTCGCAGAGCGCGGCCCCTGCGCTGGTGGCAAATTCGGCATGGCGCGGGATGATGAATTTCACGCCGTACAGCAGCTCCATCGTATCAAAAATCGATCTGGCGCAGGCGACTTCCGTCAGCGTGCCGATGAGGACAATCTGCTCCGTCCGCTCCAGACGCGCCGCCAAAACGGCGGTCACGCCGATGGACTGAAAGACGAGGTTGATGATGCCCATGGCGATGTCGCTGGGGGCGGCGAGGTCGGAGATGCGGCCGAAATTGGAAGCCGTTGTCCCGGCGGGCAGGGTTGGAATCTGCTCGGTGGTCAGATCGTTGACGAAGAGATCCACCCGGTCGAGCTGACCGCCCTTTGCCGTTGCGATCAGGGAGTTGAAATCGCGGATGTTGAGCATCCGGTTGGACAGCCCGAGCAGCGTGCCGCCGCCGATGCCTGTGCCGCAGATGTGATCCGCCCGATTGCCGTTGGCCGCGACAAGCGCCGTCCCTGTGCCCATGCTGACGATGATGGCATGTTCCAGCCCGGAAAGAAAGAGGCCGCCCCGGCCGATGGCGCGGAACTCATCCACGCGCGCCGTGGGGATGCCGTAAATATTTTCGTCGATGGCGGCGGATCCGACCCCTGTGACCATGATCTGTTCCACGTCGCCGAGTTTCAGCGCGTTGTCGTCCAGAAAACGGCCGAACGCGCCGAAAATCGACGCTTTGGGGTCGCTGGCCTTGACCATCAGCGGACTGATCATAATTCCGTTCTGCATCCCGACGATTTTGGTCGTCGAGCCGCCGACGTCGATGCCGATAATGATGCCCATAAGAATACAAACCTCCGGATGCGAAGACATATGATTTCCGGCCGCGTCATAGATATCTTTGTAGGCGCGCCGGGGTTCTCAAAAGCAGGAGAACGTGTATATTATACAGGATTTCTCCCCTGTTTACAAGGGCGTTTGCCGCAGAAAGGACGGATCAGCACTTGAAAGCGCTTGAATATGACCGCCGGAAAGCCGTCGCATACGCGCACGACTGGGCATATGCGCGAAATCCGCGCTATTATAACTTCCAGCGGATCGGCGGCGACTGCACAAACTTTGCCTCGCAGGTTTTATACGCCGGGTGCGGTCAGATGAATCTGACGCCTGTCACCGGCTGGTATTATGTCTCGCTGTCCGACCGCGCCCCCGCGTGGACGAGCGTCCGGTTTTTCGCCGATTTCCTGCTGAAAAACGACGGGCTCGGGCCATACGGGGTGGAAGCGCCTCTGTCCGAGGCACAGCCGGGCGATATCCTTCAGCTTCAAACGACCGGCACCGGATTTCATCACGCGCCCGTCATCGTGGAAATCCGCGGGAACCCGGCGCCGGAAACGATTCTGGTGGCCGCGCATTCCGAAGACTGCGATATGCGCCCGCTGTCGACCTATCCCTACCGGAAGGTGCGGCTCATCCACATTCTGGGCGCCCGCGGCACGGGAAAGGAGGCGTAAGCGACCTTGTACTGCATCCTCACGCGCAAAAAGCTGGCGGCTGCCGGCGGCCTGCTTCTGCTGCTGGCGCTGGCGGCCGCATGGCTGCTGCATCCGCGGACGGTTTCAGCCGATACCGAAAGCGAGCCGGGCGTCCGTCTGCCGATCATCATGTACCACAGCATTCTGAAGGATCCCGCCAAAACGGGGAAGTATGTCATCACGCCCAAGCGGCTGGAGGAAGATCTCATGTATCTGCGCGGCAACGGCTATGAGACGGTCGTCGTCGCCGATCTGATCGCATACGTCGAATCAGGCGTTCCGCTGCCGGAAAAGCCGGTCATGATCACGCTTGACGACGGCTATCTGAACAACCTGACGTATCTGCTCCCGCTGCTGGAAACGTATGATATGCGGGCGGTGATTTCCGTCATCGGGAAGTATTCGGAGCTGTATTCCGATACGCCGGACCCCAACCCTTCCTACGCGCATTTGACTTGGGCGGATATCCGGACGCTCGCCGAAAGCGGGCGCGTGGAGATCCAGAACCATTCCTACAATATGCACCGGCAGGAATCGCGCCGGGGCGCGAGCCGCCGGAAGGGGGAAACGCTGGAAGCGTATACGCAGGCGCTGACCGACGACGTGACCCATCTGCAAACGCTTCTGGAGACGCAGTGCGGCCTGACGCCGACGGCATTTGTCTATCCCTATGGTCAGCTCAGCAAAGGCGCTGACGAGATTCTGAAATCGCTCGGCTTCCAATGCACGATGTCGTGCGAGGAGCGGGTCAATACGGTCACACGGGCAGAGGCGTCGCTTTTCTGCCTCGGACGCTTCAACCGCGCCGGAACGCTCAGCACAGCGGAATTCATGCGGAAAATCGAATCGCCCGAATCGTAGGCGCGGAAATGGGGCGTGTGCCAGCGGGCTGCCTGCGTCCCTCCTGCAGGGGCGCGGGTGGCAAGGCTGACAGAGCAGTCGCAGCACAAAAGCCTTCCCCTGCATAGAACCGGATGAGTTGGAACATCGGATATCCGCTGAGGTACACCCGCAGAGCATCGACCTTCCGCCGAGGCATACCTGCAGGCGCGTCTGACGCAGCCCCGCAAAAATCCCCCATACCCGGCAATGCCGGATATGGGGGATTCTGTACGCCGTTCAGGGATTTGCCTTGCGGCGCGTTCTGTGTGCAGTGATTTTGCCGCCGGGATGGGTTCATCCGCACGGCTTACGCGGGGCGCATTCGGCTCAGGGTTCCTGCCGCACACGGACAGGTTCGCCAACTCTTACGCCTGCTCGTTGAGCTTGGCGTTGATTTCGTCAATCGGTTTCACCGGGAAGTGGCCGTAGCGGATGGGCGTCCGATCCGTCGGGCATGCCCACTTGGCCGCGTTGATGAGGACCTTCTGAATGTCCTTCTGGTGGTAGACCGGGAAGCTCTCATGACCCGGCTTAAAGTAGAAGATCCGGCCCATGCCGCGCTTGAAGCAACAGCCGCTGCGGAAAACTTCGCCGCCGGAGAACCAGCTGACAAACACGAGCTCGTCCGGTTCCGGAATGTTGAAGTGTTCGCCGTACGTCTCTTCATGCGGGATGACGATGCGGTCGCCAATGCCTTCGACGATCGGGTGGTTCGGGCTGGTGACCCACAGGATTTCCGTGTCGTTCGATTCGCGCCATTTCAGGCAGCCGGACGGCGTGCCCATCAGTTTCTCGAAAATCTTCGAGGCGTGCGCCGAATGCAGGGCGACAAAGCCCATGCCGCTCATGATATGGTTGTAGACGCGCTGCACAATTTCATCGCTGACTTTGTGGTGCGCCATGTGGCCCCACCAGAAGAGGACGTCCGTGTTGTTGAGGACTTCTTCGGTCAGGCCGTGTTCCGGCATGTCCAGCGTCGCCGTTGTGACGTCGAAGCCCGCTTCGCGCAGGAAGCCGGCAATGCATCCGTGGATGCCGTCGGGATAAATCGCGCGAACAGCCTCATCACACTTTTCGTGTTCAAATTCGTTCCAAACGGTAATTCTCATATCGTTTCTCCCTCGTTTTTATTCGTTTTTATTCGATCAAAGCCGGATTCGGCTCTGTCTTCAAAAGCTCGCCGTTTTTCATCGTCAGGATTTCGTCTGCACAGCGCGTCAGCGGCGCGTCCGCATGAACTGGTTATAGTATACCATACCCAACCGGAAATGTCCATAGAAAAAACACATTGAAAACGCGGAAAAACGGGAAAGTGCGACAAGCGATTTCACGTCGGAGCAGTCATACGTCACCCGGCGGCATCCGGACCGGCGCGCGGCGTGCGGGCTTCAGCTGATCCGCGGGCGTACAGGCGTGCGCGTTTTATTCAATCAGCCGGCATGCTGAAAACCGCATGCCGGCTGAAAAAACAGGATTCACTTGTCGGAAGCAGGCGCATGGATACGCTGCGCGCGGTTCCGTTCGGCGCTGCCTTGTTCCGCGCAGTGCCGCAGGTAAACGTCTGATTCAGATTTTCTCGCACGAACGGAAGCACCTTGTTCCGCGCGTCCGCAGGGTTCCTTCCTCAGCGCGCGGTTTCGGGCAGCAGTTTGACCGTCCGCAGGCCGTGGGGCGGCAGGGTCAGTTCGAGCTGTTTGCCGTTGAACGCCAGCGGCGCAAGGCCGGTTTCGTTCAGATTGCAGGTATATGCCGCCTTCGGCTTGACGCGGAAGGAGATGCGGCATTTGGTTTCCGTCGGTGCGGCGTTATAGACGCGCAGGACGATGCCGGAGCCGTCTTCCGCCGGTTTGACGGCCGAGAGACAGACGCCGTCGCCTTCGAGACGGCAGAGCGACCCGCTCAGCGGGAGCCGCTTTTCCGCAGACGGCTGTCCCAGCGGCACGCTGACCGACGGGCACGGATGCGCAAACTGCGTCGCCAGCCGGACGCACGCGTCATAGGTGGGTTCGGTGACCACGGCGACGCCGATGCGGATGTGGTGCATGCCGTATTCCGGCGTCGGATCCGGGTCGGTTGAACCGCGGATCAGCGCGACCGCCAGTTCCTCTTCGCCGTTGCGGAAGCCGTATTTTGAATCCGTCGTCAGCAGGACGGACGGGTTCGCCTCGTTTCTGCCTTCGTTTTTCGCCAGCGTGAAGCTGCGGCAGGGCACGTCGTGCGCCAGCGCGCCGCGTTCGATGACCGCCATCGGGATATCGTTGACGAACGACTTCGCATGATAGCCGAGCGGCACGGCAAACGCCAGCTGCGGGACGGATTCGCGCGTTCCGGCCTCGCGGAAATCGGCCTTGACCGCGTATTCCAGCACCGGGGAATGCGCCGCCAGCCGGACGGTCACTTCCAGCTTGGAGCCGCGGAAGGCCATCCGATAGAAGACGGTCTGTTCGACGGCGCCCTTATGGACGTTTTCGACGCGAACCGGTTCGGTTTCGTTCAGATCGATTGCGCGCATGGTGCCGCCGACGCGCCAAGACGTCATGCCGTTGACCGTATCCTCGTCGATCAGACGGAAGAAGCAGGACCCCCGCGGGACGAGCGAACGGCGCGTGCGGAGGTCGGTCAGCGCCGTGCATTTCATTGTGCGCCGGTCGAACTCGGCGCGGATACAGTCATTTTCGAGGACGATCGACGCGTCGGAGAAGTCTTCAAGGCGGTCCGGCGCGTTCGGCGTAAAGCGAACGGGCGCCGGCGGCAGCTCTTCGACGATGAGCGTCGCATAGCCGAGCGCCGGGATGTCGGCGTCAACGGCGAGCCGCATGAAGCGGTGATCCCAGTACCAGGTGCCGGTTTCCATGACCTGCACCGGCAGACGGGTGCCGTCCGGGCAGCGGACGCTGACGCGTGCCGAATCGCCCGGCCAATCCCAAACGGTCAGCGTGACGGCGCCGCGCCAGGGGTACATCGTCGTATTGAACAGCGTGACCGCGCGCGTTTTGCCGCGGCCGCGGCTGGCGCCCGTCAGCACATAGTGCGCCGCTTCCGCAGAGCCGTACCCGGCGCCGCCGCCTTCGGAGGCGGACTGCCGGTCGTCATCGAACGGAATCGACGACGTGTTGAGCTGTTCCGCAATCGTCTGCATGGCGCGGTTGGCGTTGATTTTGACGGCAGCCATGCTGCGCTGGAACATGCCCATCGCGTATTCCCGCGTTTCGGTGACGCCGCTGCCCGGCAGGATGTCGTGGAAATGGTTGAAGAGGATGTTCTGCCATGCCTTGTCAAACGATGCGGCCATCGATTCGCCGCCTGCCAGCTGCGCGGCTGCGGCGAGCAGCTCGGCGTCATACAGCCGGTCTTCGCCGAGGCGGTTCGCCATTTTGATGCGCGACTGCGACGTATAGCAGCCGGTAAACAGGAAGTTCTGTTCGCCGGTCAGCACTGGATAGTCGTTTTCAGGGATGTCAATGCGGCGGAAGAATTCGCCGAACGTGCCGAAGCGGATCTCCGGCATGACCGGCCACGACGCCATGTCGATCATCCGTTCCAGATCCCGCCGGGTCGGGCCGCCGCCGTGATCGCCGACGCCGTAGACCTTGAGCATGCAGTCCGTGCGGTAGAGCTTGCAGAAATCCGGCACGATGTCAGCCATGCGGGCGTGAATCTTGCCGTTGTACCAGACGGGCTCCCGATAGACAAGCACCTCGGCGCCGGAGAGCGAACGCCAGCGGTAGATGTTGTGGTCGCCGTTGCCGCGGCAGTGATAGTAGTAGCGGATGCCGCCTGCGGAACAGATTTCGGGGATGTTGGCGGAGTGGCCAAACGTATCCGGTTCAAAATCGATCGTCAGGTTTTCCGGCTTCACCGCGGGAATCAGGTTCGAGAGATAGCGCTTCGTCATCAGAATGTGCCGGGCGAGCGATTCGCCGGACGGCATATTCTTGTCCGGTTCGACCCATGTGGATGCCGTCACTTCCCAGCGGCCTTCTGCGACGCGCTTCCGGATGTCGTCGAGCATCCACGGAGCGTATTCCTCGATGATCTGATACGTCGAGGCCTGCGACTGTGCAAACGTAAAGCTGGGGTATTCTTCCATGAGGGTGAGCATGGTGCGGAACGTGTCCACGGTGACGGATGCCGTTTCGTGGAAGCCCCACTGCCAGTTCATATCGATGTGCGCGTGGCCGATGCACAAAAGCGTCAGTTTTTTGGCGGCTTCGGAGAGCGGGGAGAGCAGTTTTTCGGCGAACTGCGCCGCCGAATCCGTGATGACGCCGTCCGATTCCATCGACGCAAGCAGTACGTCGAGAACGTTTTCAATTTCGCGGCGGAAAGCGTCTTCCTGTGTGGCGGAAAGGCGGTCGGCATAGGCAAGCTGCGCCGCAATGCGGCCGCTCCAATACGTTTTATCCTGCTGCGCCAGGACAGCGTTCAATTTTCCGAGATAATCCAAGGTGATTCCTCCTTTGGAGAGAGATTGGTTGGACGGGTCGCCGGAAGCGGCTGGACGCGCCGGTTCTGCCCGGCGCGCGGCTCCTGCCGTCATGCGTATTATATCACACTCTGACCCGGAAAACCAGAACGGTTTGCAAATTCTGCAAAAAAACCGCCCCGGTCTCTCCGGGGCGGCATGTTTTCGGGGCGGTTCGTTTGCGCAGGCGCCGGTCAGCTGCGTTTGGCGCCGCAGTTTTTGCAGAAGCCGGCATCGAGCGGCATCTTGGCGCCGCAGTTTTTGCAGAACGCGGCCTGCGCCGGCTGCACCGGCTGCTGTACCGGCTGCTGCCACGGCTGCACCGGCATTCCTGCCGGTTTGGGCAGAGCCAGCGTCACGACGCAGAGCACGATTGTCAGCGCGGCTGCAATGATCAGAAGCACGAAGCCGGCGCCGGCGGTGTACAGTTCGCCCAGATAGTCAATGCATTTGCCGACGGAAAACGCCGTGCCTGCGATGCTGGCAGCGCCGAAGAGCATCGTGCAGACCAGGATGCCGCGTTTGGCGAGCGCAATGACGGCGAAGAGCAGCGCCAGAACAGCGCCTGCAAAGCCGATGACATACCAGCCGTTGTAGGGGAACTCGCCGTCCAGGGCGGCTTTCAGCGTATCAAAGCCGGAGACAGACGTCGTGCCGATCTGTTTGCCGAAGATATCGAGGCTGAACTTCAGGAACGGCATGAAATAGCAGCAGAGCGTGAAAATTGCCGCCGCAATCACAGCGGCTGTCCAGATGCGTGTTTTTTTCATCAGTATCCCTCCAGATTTTCGGAAGCGTTTGTCCTTGCTCACTTTATGATAGCACAGCGCGAAACGCTTGTCAAGAGGCAATCGGCTTTCCCGCGCGGCGTGCGTCAAACGGGTGAAAAAACCCCGGCGGACGCTTCAAGCGTCTGCCGGGGGTTGGGATTTGCTGCGGTTCTTCGGCCTGTCAGCCGAGGGCTTCCGCCTGTTTGACGAGCGCTTCCACCGTCCGCACGGAGACGAGCATATCGCTGCGGTCCAGGAAGACCGCCCGGCAGAAGTTGGCGTCATGCGCGTAGAGGCGCAGCGTCAGATCGTTCTCCTGCGCGGCGCTGCGCACAAAACGGACGGTGAGCAGCGGCTGACCGCTGGGCGTTCCGTCGTCTGTCGCCTCGATTTTCATCGATGTGACCGCCTCAAACAGCCGTTCAAACGACGCGCCGTCCGTCATCAGGCCGTCCACCGTGTAGACAGCCGTTTCGCTGGATGTGGTCTGACCGTCTTCACCGGTGGATTCGACGGTTTTCACGGTGCGTTCCACGCGGACGGTTCTGCCGCCGGCGGTCAGCTCCACCGCCTCGATATCGGCGAGCGCCACGGCGCAGACGTCGTTCGGCGCGAGATCCTCTTCAAAGTGCGCCCGGATGGCTTCAACGGCGGATTGTTCCGCCAGGAAGACCATCGCCGTCCCCGTCCATGTGACGTAGACGCCGTCTTCCGTCTCTTTGCCGATGAAGAGGGTAAACGTTTCTTCGGCCGGTTCTGCGGTTTCATCCGCGCTGTACTTCAGATAGCGCAGGGTGCAGGCCATCTCCGCGCCGCCCGTCAGACCGTATGCGGCGCGGGCCGCTTCGTCGGGGTTGTGCGCGACGCAGACGCCGGGGTCAAACGCGGTGATATCGCTTGCCAGCACGGTGACTGCCGTCGAGCGGACGGGCTTCGGCGTGCCGCTCGTCTCGTCGAACCATTCATACGCCGACGTATAGCACGTTTCGAGTCCACCCTTATGATAGGCGAGATCCATGCGCCGGTCGCCGTCTGCCAGCCCAACGTGAATGACGTTCGTGCTGCTGATCTGCGGATAGGCATCGACGTTTGCAATGCTGTACAGTCCGCCCATGAAGAGCGGCGGCATCGTATCGGCGATCAGGTAGACGGTTTCGTCGCCGCCGCGCATGGCGTAAAACCCGCCGAGCGTCTTGTTTTCAATGCCGATCCGGTAGGTAACGGCGGTTCCGTCCGCCGTTTTTGCGGTGATGGTCAGCTGCGGATTCGTCAGACCGAACAGCGCCTTGTCGGCGTCCGTCGGGTCGATTGCCCGCAGGACGGAGACGGATTTCAGCGACGACGCCAGCGCATCGGCGGCATCCGTCTGCACAGGGAAGGTGCTGTCGTCCGTTTTCTGCCAGCCGTGGTCCTTCTTTTTCAGTTTGACGGTTTCGTTTTGATAGGTGTAGGTGATGTCGGCGACGTCGCCTTCAAACGTCAGGTTCTGTTTTGCCGGGGTGACGCCGTCGGACGCATCCGGGGTTTTCTCACCGGTCAGCGATGTGACCAGTACATAAGCCCCGGCGATCACGCCGAGCGCCAGAACAGCCAGCAGCAGTTTGACCGGTTTTTTCATCAGCGGCTCCTCCTCTTGAACCAGATCAACAGCCCGGCGCCAACCGCCAGCACCGGCAGGATGACCGTCAGCAGGATGGACCACAGGTGGCTCTCGGATTCGCTGACAACCAGCGGCTCGACGGCGAGGCTGACGGAGCGGACGGTCACGGCGTTCTGCTTTTCACAGCTGTAACCAAAGAGGTTCATGATGAAATCGGTGTTGCCGTAAACGGCGGTGCTGTCTTCAAACAGGGCGTCGGACGAGATCCAGATGAAGCTGCCGGTTTTGCCGCCGATCGTTTCAGTCGCAATGGCCGCCAGCAGGAAGGGGCCTTCCGCGTCGCCAGCCTCTTTGTCGCCGGACGTCATGGTGTCCATGTTTTTCAGATATGCACCGTCGCTCGTCTTGAGCAGCGGCGTCACCGTCAGCGAGCTGCGGTAGGCGTCCAGCGTTTGGATGCCGTGCGCCGCCGGGACGATGACATAGCTCCCAGCCGAAATCAGCGGATCGGTGATCGCGTGGGATTCCAGCGTGGCGATCAGGTTGTAGCGGTAGGCGTAGGCGTTGGCATCCTGCTCAAAAACGACGCCTTCCACGGCTTTCATCCCGTAGGCCGCGCAGAGCGAGGCGAGATGCTCCGGCGCCGCCGCCGTATAGCTTGTATACAGGAGCACATGGCCGCCGTTTTCGATGTAGGTCTGGATTTTTTCGACCTCTTCGGCGGTCAGGTCTTTTTCCGGCGCGGCCAGCAGCAGCAGGTCGCAGTCCGCCGGAACCTCCGCTTCCGTCACGAGGCTCAGCGATTTGGACGCGATGTTTTCCTGTTCCAGGCGCGCCTGAAGGTTTGCGCCGAGCGTCGATTCGTTATGGCCCGTCAGCATGTAAACAGTCGGCAGGACGTCGGTCGTGACGTAGTCCACGGCGTTGGTCACGACGTTTTCCGCGTCGAACACATCGGGCGACGGCAGCGAGCCGTAGTACATATAGTATTGATAGAGCTGTTCTTCGCTGTAGGAATAGGTGTAGATTTTGCCGGTGTCGATGACGCGGGCGCGCTTGGCGCTCTCGACGACGAGGCTGTTTTCGGCCGGCGCTTCATCGGCATACTGTTCCATGAACGTCGGGTTCAGCGCCGGATCGACATAGCGGATGTGAATCCGGCTGTTGAGTGCGGCGTAGCGCGTCAGAAATTCGTCAAGCGTTTTGTCGGCGGCGTCCTTTTCCGCCCAGACGGAAATCGTCACGTCTTCGCTGACGCCTTCCGCGATGGCGCGGGTCTGGTCGTCGAAGTCATAGAGCTTGACGGACGAGGTTTCCGGCTTCGTGATCGAGGACGGCAGCTTGCCGACGAGCAGGTTCAGCACGACGACCGCCGCGATGACAATGGCCGACAGCGCGATGGAGTATCCGCCTGCGCGCAGGCTGCGCGTATTGCGATTCGTTTTCATCAGTTCCACCGCCTTTTCTCAAGCGACTGTGCCGACAGGAAGCAGAAAAGCCCTGCGCCGGACAGGTAATAGAAGAGCGCCGTCATATCAAACAATCCGTTCTGCGTAAAGGCAGACAGCCGGTCGAATGCGGAGAAGACGCCCAGCACCGCCGAAACCGCCGACGTCAGCGCCGCGGGCTTCCAGAGATAGCAGGCGAGCAGCGCCGCTTCCAAACAGACGCCTGCGGCAATGGCGGCCGTGTTGTTGGCGGTCGCACTGCGGACAAGCAGCGCAATCAGCGCCGCAACGACCGTGAACACGGCGACGGCGGCCAGCGCGCTGTCGCCCATCAGCGAACGGATGCCGTCCATGAAGTAGACGATGAGCAGCACCGCCAGACAGACGACGGCGGAGATGATCTGGCTCTCCGTCAGCGTGGAGATGAACATGCCGAGCGCGATGAGCATGGCGCCGAACAGGAAGAAGGCGAGCAGCGCGCCGTATGCTGCGGCGTAGTTGATCGTTCCGAACTGCGACAGAATCAGCGGATACAGGCACATGACGAGCACGGGGATGGCAAACACCGTGACCATGGCGAAAAACTTGCCGAGGACGATTTCGCCCATCGAAACGGGCGACGTGAACAGCAGCTGGTCGGTTTTCTGGCGCGTCTCTTCCGCCATCGACCGCATCGTCAGCACGGGGATCGCCAGCAGGAAAATGAAGCTCACCGGCGACAGAATATACTCCATGCCGGAATAATAGGCGCCTTTCAGGTTATACGCCGTCAGATAAATCCCGGCAAACAGGAGGACAAACGCGATGAAAATGCAGCCGGTCATGGAGGTGAACAGCTGTTTCAGTTCCTTTTTGTAGACCGTAGACACGGATTATTCCCCCTTTCCGCCGTCGGATGCAGCCGGTGCTTCATCCGATTCGGCCTCTTCGGCGGCCGGTTCATCCGGCGCTTCGGTTTCTTCGGCTTCTTCGGAGGCATCGTCTTCTTCGGTGGCGTTGTCGCCGGTCAGCTCCAGGAAGACGTCTTCCAGCGAGGCGCGCGGGCAGCTCATCGCAAGCAGCGGCAGCTTCGCGGACGCCAGCCGGTAGAAAACGGGTTCCCTCAGGTCGGTTTCATCCGCCGTTTCGAGGCGGACGTCCACGGCGCCCGGTTCGGCTTCCGATGGCGACAGCGATACCGCAGCCTGCTCTCCAAACGGCGACAGCGCGCTGCGGACGGTTTCCGGATTGCCGCGGACAGTCAGCAGCAGCGTATTGCACGCGGAAAGGCGGCGGCTCAGGTTTTCCGGCGTGTCCGACGCGACCAGACGCCCGTGCGACAGAATCAGCACGGTGTCGCACACGGCGCTGACTTCGGACAGGATGTGGCTGGAGAGGATCACCGTATGGCGTTCCCGCAGGGAGCGGATCAGTTCGCGCATTTCGATGATCTGTTTCGGGTCAAGACCGACGGTCGGTTCGTCCAGAATCAGGATGTCCGGATATCCGATCATGGCCTGCGCCAGCCCGACGCGCTGGCGGTAGCCCTTGGACAGATGGCGGATCAGCCGCTCGGAAACGTCCTGGATGCCCGTCATCTCCATGATCTCCTCGATCTGGGTCCGGCGTTCCGCCTTGGGGACGTTTTTCAGCCCGGCTGCAATGTTCAGGTATTCGCGCGGGGTCAGGTCGGTATACAGCGGCGGCAGCTCCGGCAGATAGCCGATGCAGCGTTTCGCCGCTTTCGGCTCCGTGAAGATGTCGTGCCCGTCGACCGTCACCTTGCCGGACGTCGCGGAAATGTACCCGGTGATGATGTTCATCGTCGTCGATTTCCCGGCGCCGTTCGGCCCCAGAAAGCCGTAGATCTGACCCTTTTCAACGGTGAAGCTCAGGTCGTCTACGGCGTTGACGCGGCCGTTGTACGTTTTGGTCAAGTGTTCCACTTCGATCAAAAGAAGGACCTCCAGACAGCATAAAATTTCAGAAGACGCAGAAAAGCCCGCTTTGGGCGCCGCTTGGCAAAACGGCGCCCAAAAAGTGCGGATGTGATACTGTTATCTTACCGCTTTCCGGCGCTGTGCGGGTGTCGGCGCCGTAAAACGTCTGTAAACGAATTGTGTCGTCAGTAGCGGGCAGCCTCCGTCTCCGACAGAATGACGCGGTCGTCGCCGCCGAAGCAGACGCGGATCTCATCGTTGCGCTCCGGCTGGATATCTGCGGCAAAGAGCGTGCCGTCTTCCTGATAGACCGTGTCATAATTTTTGCCGTTCACGGTGATCCAGCAGTACGGCGTGAAGCCTGTCCCGCTGACGGCGATGCCGTCGCCCTTCCGGCGGATGCCGGTGATCTGCGCTTCGGTGATCCCCATCTGCAAATCGGTCGGCGTCAGGGTTTTGCCGTTTTCGGAATACCGTTCGCCGTACAGCAGGTCATATTGCAGGGAGTGCATGGCCAGACCATACGTCTGCGCCGAGAACGCCTCGCGCGAGCGGTGCAGGCGCTGCATTACGCTCCCCGGGAAATTCAGCCGCCGGAAGACTTCCGCGCCGAGCTGATAGGCCGACAGCTCTTCGTTTTCGCCGGTCATGCCGAAATTGTTCCAGATGACGTATTCCGTCTGGTAGATGTCGCCGTTGTCGAGCGCATCGGCTTCGATCAGGCCGAGCGCCGGGAGATGGTCGCCGTACAAAACGACGACATACCGCTCACCCGTCCGGTTCAGCGCATTGAGCAGCTCGCCGATGAACGCGTCCGTTTCATGGATTTCGTTCAGAAAGAAGTTGAGCTGCGCGAGCTGCTCCGGGTCTTCGACGCCTTCCGCGCGGATATCGCCCTCCAGCAGGTCGGGGTCGACCGAATACTTGCCGTGCCCCTGCACGGTGATGCCGAAGATGAAATCCGGCCCTTCCGACGCCGCCAGCACGTTCAGGATCTCGTCGGTCAAGACGGCGTCTTTCGCCCAGCCGATCGAGTTGTATGCGACATCCTGCATATATTCGATGCTGACATAGCGGTCGAAGCCGATCATGGAGAAGACCTTGAACCGCTCATAAAACAGCCCGACGTTGTTGTGCATGGCCGTCGCCGTGTAGCCCAGGCTCCGCAGGTCATACGCCATGCTGTCGCAGGTGCGGTCCTTGAGGACGGTTTTGTAGGGGTATTCGCCCGCGCCGAAATAGCGGAGCGCCATCCCGGTCAGCACTTCAAACTCCGTGTTGACCGTGCCCGCGCCGACGGTCGGCACGTTGAGCAGACCGGAGGGATACGCCGCTTTCAGCGAATTGAACACCGGCGTCGGATCTTCGCTGTATGTGACGCCCGTCAGATGATTCGGGTCGAAAAAAGACTCCAGCTGGATGAAAATCACATTGGGGCGCGCATTGTCGGCGGGCTTGTCCGGCTGTTTTTCCAGCTTGACGAGGATCGACTGAATCTCGTTGCCCGAGTAGTCGTTCGGCTTTTTGACGCCGGTGTTGAACAGGCCGTAGGAAAAGCAGTAGGAGAACCCGAGGTTGTCATACGCGCTGACCAGGTTGCCGAAGCCGTTTTCGAGGCCGGCGACGCGATAGATGCCGTTCATGGAGACGAACATCGACGCCATCACAACGACAAACGCGCCCAGCGTCCGCGGGAGGTTCGTCTTTGATTTGGGGGCGCGCCGCCAGAGCCAGACGCCTGCGGCAATCAGCCCCGCCAGCAGCAGCCCGATCAGGATGAAATCCAGCACGTTCAGATAGTATCCGACGACCTGGAACGCCGTTTTCATGATGCGGAAGTCGACGGCGGACAGCGGCGTCGTCCGGAAGCCGAGCAGGATGCAGTTGGCCAGGCCGAGCAGCACCCAGACGGTGGAAACCACCGACAGCACGAAGAGCCGCCGCCGGAAAAACAGCGCGGTCATCAGCGTCAGCAGAATGATCAGCGTGTCGCACAGGAAAGAAAACGGCGCGTTCCAGAGAAAGAGAAAGCTCTTGAGCAGCGAATGACGGCTCAGCGCTTCGATCAGCAGGTTGAGCAGAACCGCCAGAAAGACGCACACGGCAACCGGCTTGTCGCGGAAATAGTTGACGGTGTACCGGCCTGTTTTCTTCAGAAATCCGCCGCAGGCGGAAGCGGTTCGCTTCATATATGTTTTGATGGCATGCATATCCGTATCCTCAGAAACCCTGCGGAAACCGCAGAGGTGTTGTTTTCAAACGCATCAATCGCGCAGGTGTATATACATCATATCACAATTGGGCGAAAAACGCAACCGGGCTTGCCGAAGCGGAACGCATTCTGAAAAAGGTCCGCGACAGCGAAACCGCCGCCATGTCCGGTTTGAGCGCGGAAGAGCAGGCGCAGCTGCTCGCGCTGACCCGGCGGTATGTCGATGCCTGCGCCGCCGCCATGAAAAAGCAGTAAGGCATTTTCCGCCGTTCTGTATCTCATTGAAACCGTTTTGCGAGGGAAATCCATGAAAAAAACAATTGAAAAGCCAATCGAACCGGCTGAACCGGTGAAAGCAGTCGATCCGGTCAAACCGCAGCCGGAAGCGGATCTGAAGCTGGCGCACGAAATCAGCTTCCGCTGGCTGATTCTGTTTGCGCTGCCGACGATCTGCTCCAGCATTTTTTCCAACCTGTACACCGCAGTGGACGGCGCGTTTGTCGCGCGGTGGATCCATACCGACGCGCTCTCCGCGATCAACATCACCATGCCCATGACATACCTGGCCTCTGCGCTCGGCATGATGTTCGGCATCGGCGGCAACGCGCTGACGTACGGGACGATTCGCCGCGCGCAGACGGATTTCATCGTCACATCCGGCATTTCCGACTGGGCGCTCCAATTCAAAACGGGCTGCCGGTCTGAATTCGTCATCATCGACGTCTGCGGGCCGTGAACCAAATCGGCGCATGAGCGCATCGACCGGGGCGGCGATGCGCGAAGCGGCCTGTTTGGCAGTTTTTTACGCGCCGATCGTTCAGGCTTCCGAAAGGGCCTGCTGTCTGTGCATGACAGCAGGCCCTTTCGTTTTGCCCTGAGCCCTTGCGGGGTCGCGTCGCTTTTGACGCGGGCAACGCCCAAAAGCGCTTTGCCCTGCGCCTGCGGGGGAGGTGGGTGAATACCGGAGGTTCTGCGGGTGGCTGGGCGGGAACGTGGTGTTCCGCGGTGTCTGCGGGGGTATCCCGGTGGAACTTTCTCTGTGTGCCGGAGGTCCGGACGAGACGACGTCCCCCATGTGCCGGAGGGAAAGGCGAGGCAGCGTGTATCTGCTTTGCCCTTTGTCTGGCATTCCCTTCGGTGCAAAAAACGCCCCATTTGTTCGTACATGCATGGTCGCATACCGGTACGGACAAATGGGGCGTCGTTTCGGTTTTCCGCGCGGTTTTATCTGTTTTGTTCAGCAGAACGGTGTTTGTCACGATCTGCCGCCGGGCTTTTCATCTTCCCGGAGCAGCTTTCTGCCGCGCCAGAAGGCGTATGCCATCTCCATCAGCATCGCCGCAGCAAAGAATTCCCGCGAGGAGGCGCGTCTCGCCCGGACGGAAAGCATCTCTTCACGCAGGTAGACGGTATGGCGTTCCGCATCGACCGACAGAATCGACGAGGCATAGCCCTCTTGTTCGGCATCCGCCAGAAACGCCTGCATCGCTTCCGCATCGGCAAACGGCTCGCCCTGCGGACGCAGGACGATCCGGTCAACCAGCACACCCAGCACGAGCGTCACCGCCAGCACAGCCGCCGTCAGCAGCAGCGTATTGCGCACGGTCTTTCTGCGCTTGGCGCGCGCCGCGTCTGTCCGGCCGTCGTTCAGACAGAGCAGGCTGCCGGAAAAGATCCGCCGCAGCAAAAGGTCAAGCGCCGCAGCGGCCCAGACTGAGAGATCGAGTGCCGCAGACAGCAGCCGGAAGAATCCGTTCACCGTCCGCCCGGCAGGCAGAACAGCCAGCAGGACTGCACCGAGCAGCAGCACCGTGCAGACGCCTGTCCCCGCCAGCAGCGACAGGGCGCGCCGGCAAACCGGCGCCGCCTGATAATCGGTCAGGTTCCAGCCGGCCAGCATCCGCCGGACGGCGCAGACTGCATCCCAAACGGCCAGCCCAGCGCCGATCAGACCGGCGGCAGACGCCGCATACCACGGTACGGCCGGAATCAGGCGGCAGGCGATCAGCACGGCTGCACCGGCAGCCAGAATTCCATAGGGGCGTTTTTCTCGCATCCGTTCGCGTTTCATCATTCCGCAGGCTCCTTTTCGTTTGTATGCTGCCGGTTTGCGTCTGTTTCGGCATCCGCCAGAAACCGGCGGTAGGATGCGCGGTACTGCTTCATTTCGAGCATCTCGACCAACGCACTGACGGAGATATCCGGCGGCAGCGCCATCGCCTTCAGCAGGGCGGCGCGTTTGGCGGCGCTGCCCGCACGGCCGAAGAAGCCCGCGTCATACAAATCGCCGCGGGTAACGGGTTCGTCTGCTTCTGCGGCTTCATCCGGTTCATCCGGTTCCGTCAGAATGACTGCGCCGGCCGCGGCCAGCGCCGAGCGAATGCGTTCCGCGCTCATCGCCTCCACGCCCAGCAGTCCGGCGGCGCCAGGCTTCTGCTTGCGCCGTTCCTTGCCGGGGATGGCCGGGACGTATGCAAACCGCACATTGCGGCTCCCCAGCAGCGCGCGCAGGCGCGTCCGGATCAGGAGACCTGCGCCGTCGCTGTCGGTAAGCAGGATCAGCCCGCGCTCTTCGGCAATCTGCCGCAGCATCTGCCGCTTTTCGCCGTTGTGAAAGACGGAAAACCCGCCCAATTCAATGACCAGCGTGTCCACCGCCGCCCGCACGGCGTGTGCATCGTACCGACCTTCGACGGCGACGGCTTCCCGCAGCTTTGGTTTCGGGTTCATGTCGCCGCCTCCTGTTCCGGTCTGCACAGCGTTTTCATGGAGATGGTGACGGCGTCGACGCCCGATTTCAGGATCTGCTGCGCCATGCGTTTGGATTGAATCAGTCCGCCCGCAATCAGCGGAAGCCCCAGCCGCGCGCGCAGCATGGGGAAGAGCGGCGTGCAGAGCGCGGGCAAAAGCTCGACATAGTCGGGTTTCGCTTTTTCAATGGCGGCGACGCTCTTTTCCAGCGCGCTGCCGTCAATCAGGAAGCAGCGCTGGACGGCGGTGACCCCGAGGCGGCGGCACGCGGTGATGACAGGCGTCCGCGTGCTGATGACGCCCGCCGGCGCATACCGGCCGCAGAGATATTCGGCGCCGAATTCGTCGGCCGCCAGCCCGCGGATCAGGTCGATGTGCACCATGCCGCGCTTTCCGACGGTTTTCAGGCACTGGAAAACTTCGTCGAGGTCGGCGATGTGGCTGTGCATCAGCACGCAGAGGTCATATTCGCTTTCCAGAAACCGCCGCAGCTGCGCAAAATCGTTGACGGCGGGGATAATGCCATGAATGTCGGTCATAGGAAACCTCCGGAATGTAGGGGTGGGGGAGGACGCGCGGGGGACAGTTGGGGGTGCCTCGGTGGATATCGGTTGGGTGGTGTGCCTCGGTGGATAGCGGTTGGGGGGTGTATCTCGGCGGATATGCGATGTTCCACCTCATCCGCCTCGCGATGCTCGGCACCAGCGGGCTTTCCGAAGGAATGCCTGCGTCCCCTTCGTAGGGGAAGGCTCGTACCATACCCGATGTATCGCCTCGTAGGGGACGCTGCGGGCAGCCCCTCACGCAAGGACACAGGCAGCGGCGCCGAGGCAGTACATGGCTGCGCCGCAGAGACCGCGCAGGATCCCACGGCATTCCTCCGAAGCCAGCCGTCGGAGCATCCATTCCGCCGCAGCGGCTGCAATCAGTCCCGCCGCAGCACCCAGCCGCAGTGCGCCGGGCTGTATCCCGCTCATATGCGCGATCCAGACGGCGGCGGCGGGCGATAGAGCCGACGTCCACCGGCCGGGCAGGAACAGCACCATCGTCCCAAGTGCAAAGCAGAGCATCGCCGAGCCTTCCATCGTGCCGGGTGGGATCCATGTCAGCAGCACAAAGCTCAGCGCCAAAAGAATGATTCCGCAGGCCGCCGGAAGCAGGCCGTTCGCACGTTTTTTCACGCACGCTTCCCGCGCAGGCGTCGGATGAAGCGGTTTCTTCGCGCCGAACCCGGTACTGCGTGCCGCGCAGGTGTCGGTGCAATTCATCCCAATCTCAGCAGGCGGTGCGGCGTTCCGTTTTCCCTCAGCGGAGTCCGTGCGGCATGCTGTCTGTCCCGGTTTCTCTGCGGCGCAGGTCGCGGCACTGAGTGCCGCAAGCAGCGTCAGGCATGCGGCGGACACGGTCTGTGCCGTCCGCGAAAGCTCTGCAAAAGTCATGCGGTTCCGCCCCGTTTCTGTTTCAGAAATGACCCTTTTGGCGCATTTCAAGCCGGAAGGGTTCTCTGTTTTCGTATGCAGCAGACGGCGCGGATATGCGTTTGGTATGCAAACCCGGCGGCAGGTTGCACCTGCCGCCGGGTTCCGTTTCAGTCCGTTTCAGGCAGACTTATTTGTCTTCGTGCGCTTCTTCGGCTTCCTCATGTTCCGCATGATCGTGGTCATGATGGCAGGCGGCACAGTCGCCGGTGCAGCCGATGTACGGCGTCGGGTCGATGCCCTGACGGCGGTAGTAATCGGCGATGGCCGACTTGATGGCCTCTTCCGCCAGCACGGAGCAGTGGATTTTGACCGGGGGCAGACCTTCCAGCGCTTCGACGACGGCGGAGTTCGTCAGCTTCAGCGCCTCTTCAATCGGTTTGCCCTTGACCAGCTCGGTCGCCATCGACGACGTGGCGACGGCGGCGCCGCAGCCAAACGTCTGGAACTTGATGTCCTCGATGATGCCGTTTTCGATCTTCATGTAGATCTTCATGATGTCGCCGCACTTCAGGTTGCCGACCTGTCCGACGGCGTTTGCGTCTTCAATCACACCGACGTTGCGCGGGTGCGAGAAATGATCCATAACTTTTTCGGAATACATATATTTTTTCCTTTCCTGCCCGAATGCCGGGCGTTTTCGCTTGATTTCGTTTGATTTTTAGATCAGCCGTGCCAGACCGGACTCATCGCGCGGAGGCGTTCGACGACTTCCGGCAGAACGCGTGCAATTTTTTCCACATCTTCCACCGTATTGTACCGGCCGAGCGACAGACGGAGCGAACCGTGCGCCGTTTCATGCTTCATGCCGAGCGCCATCAGCACATGGGAGGGATCCAGCGAGCCGGTGGAACAGGCGGAACCGGTGGAGGCGGCGATGCCGTTCAGGTCGAGCAGGAGCACCATCGATTCGCCTTCGATGCCTTCGACGGTCAGGCTGACCAGACCGGGGAGGCGATTCGTCCGGCTGCCGGTCGCCGTCGTCTTCGGGATCTTCAGCAGGCTTTCAAACAGCTGCTCGCGCAGGGCGGTCAGCCGTTCGGTTTCGGCCGCCATGTGGTCGGAAGCCGCTTTCAGCGCCGCGGCCATGCCGACGATGCCGGCGACGTTTTCCGTCCCGCTGCGGCGGCCGCGTTCCTGACCGCCGCCTTCGACGAGGTGGCGAACCTTGGATCCGCGGCGCATATACAAAAATCCGACGCCGCGCGGGCCGTTGAACTTATGTGCGCTGGCGGAGAGCAGGTCGATGTTCATCGCTTTGACGTCGACCGGGATGTGGCCGACGGCCTGAACCGCGTCGGTATGGAAAAGGATCTTCTTTTCGCGGCAGATTCTGCCCAGTTCGGCGACCGGCTCAATCGTGCCGATTTCGTTGTTGGCCATCATGACGGAAACGAGCGTCGTCTCCGGGGTGATGGCTGCCGCCAGCGTTTCCGGCGAGACGAAGCCTTCGCTGTCTACGGGCAGATAGGTGACGGAAAAGCCCTCTTTTTCCAAGCGTTTTGCCGAATGCAGAATCGCGTGGTGCTCGATCTGCGAGGTGATGATGTGTCGGCCGCGCTTTTCATTTTCATAGGCTGCGCCGAAAAGGACGTTGTTATCCGATTCCGTGCCGCCGCTGGTGAAAATGATTTCGTCGGGTTCGGCGTTGATAATGGCGGCAATCGTCTTGCGCGCTTCGTTCAACGCTTCCCGCGGTTTGTTGGAGAACGAATAAATTGACGACGGATTGCCGTAGTACTCTTTGAAATACGGCTGCATCGCTTCGATGGCCTCGTCGCAGACGCGCGTGGTTGCAGAGTTATCTGCATAAACATATCCGTTTTTGTCCATATATCTATTTTCATGCCCTTTCTGTTGGATTATAATATCTGAAAACACTGTTTTTCAGTGGAGATATGCGGTTGGATTTTGAGATGCGCGCAGGCGTGTGCCTTGGTGGATACCCACTGTTCCACCTCATCCGGGTTCGCTTCGCTCACCCACCAGCGGGCTTTCCGAAGGAATGCCTGCGTCCCCTTCGTAGGGGAAGGCTCATACCATACCCGATGTATTGCCTCATAGGGGAAGGCTTATCGCCTGTGGCATGGCCGCTGGCTCGTACCATACCCAATGTATCGCCTCGTAGTGGACGCGGTTATGCCTGCGGGGTGGGTGCTGGCTTATCGCCTGTCGGATTACGCATCGTCGGCTTGCGTATCCTGCTGGGAAACACGCGATTTCCGCGTGTTTCCCATTCATTCCGCGGCGGCTTGTCTGGCGGCGGCGACGGCCAGTTCATCGCAGCGGTTATTGAAGGCGTTTTCCGCGTGGCCTTTGACCCAGTGAAACGTCACGTCGTGCGTTTCACAGAGCGCCAGCAGCTGTTCCCAGAGGTCTGGATTCAGCGCCGCTTCCCGCTTATTCCGCATCCAGCCGTTGGCGCGCCACTTTTTGGCCCAGCCCTGATTGACGGCGTTGACGACATACTGCGAGTCGGTATACAGATCGACCGTGCAGGGTTCCCGCAGGGCGCTCAGCCCGCGGATGACGCCGCTCAGCTCCATCCGGTTATTCGTCGTCTGCTTTTCGCCGCCGGACAGCTCCCGTTTCAGCGATCCATACATCAGAATCACCCCGTAGCCGCCCGGCCCCGGATTGCCGGAGCAGGCGCCGTCGGTATAGATTTCTACGTGTTTTCTCATGCGCCTTGCTCCCGTTTCTCCGTCTGCTTATGCAGGTTACTGACAGTTTCCACATAGTTTTCCACATAAATGTGGATTTGCGCTTTTGGCTTATTCCTGCGAATCGTCGTCATTATTGTCGAACGATGTTGCATTTTCTTCCGTTTCGTCGAAATCGACGCTTTCGGTGTCCATTTCGGCGGTCATTGTTTCCACAGTTTCCTCTCCGGTTTCCGCAAATGTTTCTTCATCTTCTTTCGGCGCCGCCGCAAGACTGATGACACGTTCGCCCGGCTGCGTCCGCATGATGATAACGCCCTGAGAGCTTCTGCCGCAGATGCGGACAGCCGACAGCTCGGTGCGGATCATGGTACCTTCGCTGGTGACGAGGAAGATGCCGCTGTCCGGCGTGCAGGCCATCATGCCCGCCAGCGCGCCGGTCTTCTCGGTGAGCTGGTGCATAACGACGCCCTTGCCGCCGCGGTTGTGGCGCGGGAAGCGGTCTTCTTCGGTCAGCTTGCCGTAGCCGTTTTCGGTGACGGTGAGGATGTATTCGCCGTCGCGCATGACGGCGGCGCCGACGACTTCGTCACCTTCTTCAAGGCGGATGCCGATAACGCCGGCGGCGTTCCGGCCCATGGCGCGGGCATTCGTCTCGTTGAAGCGGACAGACTGCCCCCGTTTGGTGCCGAGCAGGATATCATCATTGCCGTTGGTGAGCAGGACGCCGATGAGCTGATCGTCTTCGCCGAGCGTCAGCACGCGCAGGCCGGATTTCCGGAACGACCGGATTTCCGAGATGGAGAGGCGCTTCACGATGCCGCGCTTCGTCGCCATGACCATGTATTGATCTTCGCCCGATTCGGCGACGTGCAGCATGGCGGTGACGCGTTCGCCGTTGTCGAGCTGGAGGAGGTTGACGAGGTTGGTGCCCTTGGCCGTCCGCCCGGCTTCCGGAATCTGGTAGCCCTTCATGCGGAAGACGCGTCCGGCGTCGGTGAAGAACAGGATGTGGTCATGCGTTCCGGCGACAAACAGCGTATCTGCGACGTCTTCATCGCGGATGCTCATGCCGGAGATGCCGCGGCCGCCTCTTCGCTGGACGCGGTAAGTGTCGGCCGGGATGCGCTTGATATAGCCGAGGCGCGTCATGGTATAGACGCACGTCTCCTGTTTGATGAGGTCTTCGATGTCGATTTCGTTGTCGACGGCTTCGATAACCGTCCGGCGTTTGTCGGAGAACTTGTTTTTGATCTCCGTCAGCTCATTCTTGATGATTTCGCACATATGCGCTTCGTTGCCGATAATGAAGCGGCATTCCTTGACGGCGGCCATTTTTTCGGCGAGTTCTTTTTCGATCTTGTCGACGCCGAGGCCGGTGAGCTGGCCGAGCGTCATGGCAACGATGGCGGCCGCCTGTTTTTCGGTGAGGCCGACGGTATTGTCCGCTTCGTCGTCATAAGCGTCGCCTCTGCGGAGCAGGTTGGAGACGTCTTCCCCGGAGAAGCGATCCATCAGCGCCTGTTTTGCGTCGTTGACCGTGGCAGACGCCCGGATGATGTGGATGACTTCGTCGATGTGGTCGACGGCGATGCGCAGACCCTTGAGGATATGGGCGCGGGCAAGCGCCTGATCGAGGTCGAATTTCGTCCGGCGGAGGATGACCTCTTTCTGGTGGGCGATGTAATACGCGAGTACTTCGCGCAGCGTCAGCACCTTCGGCGTGTTGTCCACGATGGCGAGCATGTTGACGGCGAACGTATCCTGCAGCTGGGTATACTGGAAGAGCTGGTTCAGGACGACGTTTGCATTCGCCGATTTGGACAGCTCGATGACGACGCGCATGCCGTTGCGGTTCGATTCGTCGCGGATGGCTGTGATGCCTTCGATGCGTTTTTCCTTGACGAGCGTCCCGATGGATTCGCAGAGCTTGGCCTTGTTGACCATATACGGGATTTCCGTGACGACAATGCGGCTCTTGCCGGAGGATTCCTCCTGAATTTCCGTTCTGGCGCGGACTTTGATGTGGCCGCGGCCGGTGGCGTAGGCGGAGCGGATGCCCGCCATGCCGAGGATGATGCCGCCGGTCGGGAAGTCCGGCCCCTTGATGTGCTGCATGAGCTCTTCCATCGAGGCGTCGGGGTTGTCGATCAGGCAGATGGCGCCGTCGATGACTTCGCCCAGGTTGTGCGGCGGGATGTTCGTCGCCATGCCGACGGCGATGCCGACGGAGCCGTTGACGAGGAGGTTCGGGAACCGCGACGGCAGAACGACCGGCTCTTTGAGGCGGCCGTCAAAGTTCGGCATGAACTCAACGGTGTTCTTTTCGATATCGCGGAGCATTTCCAGGCTGAGCTTCTGGAGCTTTGCCTCGGTGTAACGGTAAGCAGCCGGGGGGTCGCCGTCGACGGAACCGAAGTTGCCGTGGCCGTCAACGAGCGGATAGCGGAGGGAGAAATCCTGCGCCAGGCGAACCATGGCGTCGTAAACGGAGGAGTCGCCGTGCGGATGATAGCGGCCAAGGACGTCGCCGACGGCGGTGACCGATTTGCGGTACGGCTTGTCCGGCGTGAGGTTTGTCTCGTGCATTGTGTAGAGAATGCGCCGCTGAACCGGCTTCAGCCCGTCGCGCACATCCGGCAGCGCACGGCTGATGATGACGCTGACGGCGTATTCCATGAACGACTTCTTGACCTCTCGCTCGATGTCTACGTCGATGATCTTCTGATTTTCAAAGTCAAATTTCATGTTGTTCGGTTGATCCTTTCAAAAAACGGTTCGCAGGGGCAGGTGCTGGGGCGTGCGGGAAAGGCGGGGAAAGAAAGGCTTTGGCGCTTGGGTGCAGATGGGGCAGGCTCGCCGCCTTGCAATCCTGTTTCGCCCTTCCGCCGGGGGCTGCGCGCGTCAGATATCCAGGTTTTCCACGTATTTCGCGTTGGCTTCGATGTATTCCCTGCGCGGGCCGACTTCGTCGCCCATGAGCATCGTAAACATCTGGTCGGCGGCGACGGCGTCGGACAGCTCCACGCGCAGCAGCGTCCGGTGTTTCGGGTCCATGGTCGTCTCCCAGAGCTGTTCCGCGTCCATTTCACCGAGGCCCTTATAGCGCTGGACGTCTTCGTCCTTGAAGGGGCCGTTTTCTTCGAGCAGGGATGCAAATTCCTTCTCGTTGTAAGCGTACCAGATTTTTTTGCCTTTGGTGAGTTTATAGAGCGGCGGCTGTGCGATGTAGATATAGCCGCCTTCGACGGCCGGCCGCATGAAGCGGTAGAAGAACGTCAGCAGCAGGCAGCGGATGTGCATGCCGTCGACATCGGCATCGGCCATGATGATGATCTTATGATACCGGAGCTTCTGCGGGTCGAACTCTGCGCCAAGCCCGGCGCCGAGCGCCATGATGACCGGCGACAGCTTATCGTTGCCGTAGATTTTGTCAACTCTGGCCTTTTCGACGTTGAGCATCTTGCCCCACAGCGCCAGAATCGCCTGATATTTGGAGTCGCGCCCCTGTTTGGCGCTGCCGGCAGCCGAGTCGCCCTCGACGATGTACAGTTCCGTTTTCGCCGGGTCGCGCTCCTGACAGTCAGCGAGCTTGCCCGGCAGGTTGCCGGATTCCAGAACGGATTTCCGCCGGGTGTTTTCACGCGCTTTTCTTGCCGCTTCTCTGGCGCGCGAGGCGTCGACGGCTTTCGAGAGAATCGCCTTGCTGACCGCCGGATTTTCTTCCAGAAAAGCAGCCAGTTTGTCGTAAACAATGCCTTCAACGAGCGTTCGGATTTCGGAGTTGCCGAGTTTCGTCTTCGTTTGGCCTTCGAACTGCGCATCGGTCAGCTTGACGCTGATGACGGCGGAAAGCCCCTCGCGGACGTCTTCACCCATCAGGTTCTTGTCGTCGGCCTTGAGGTAGTTCCGTTTGCGGGCATAGTCGTTGATGACTTTGGTCAGCGAGTTTTTGAAGCCCAGTTCATGCATGCCGCCTTCGCCGGTATGGATGTTGTTGGCGAAGGAGAGGATGTTTTCGTTATAGCTGGCGTTGTATTGAAGGGCGATTTCGGCAAAAGACGTATCTTTTGAGCCGGAAATATAGATGACCTCCGGGTGCAGGACTTCCTTGCCCTTGTTCAGAAATTCGACAAACGAGCAGATGCCACCTTCATAGCAGAGGTCGACTTCTTTGCGTTCTTCGCCGCGTTCGTCCGCCAGCATGATGCGGATGCCGCGGTTCAGGAAGGCCTGTTCTCTGAGCCGTGCCAACAGCGTGTCGTAGTCAAAGACGGTTTCTTCGAAGATTTCGGCGTCGGGCTTGAAGGTGACTTTTGTGCCGCGCGTCTCGCTTTCGCCGATCTTTTTCAGCGGGAAGCAGGGGACGCCGCGCTGGTACCGCTGCATCATGACGTCTTTTCCGTCGAAATTGGTTTCGACTTCGAGCCACTCGGACAGCGCGTTGACGACGCTGGCGCCGACGCCGTGCAGACCGCCGGCGACTTTATACCCGCCGCCGCCGAATTTGCCGCCTGCATGCAGGACGGTATAAACGACTTCAACGGTGGAGATGTGGAGTTTTGCATTTTCGCCGGTCGGAATGCCGCGGCCGTTGTCGGTGACGCGGATGACGTCGCCCGGCAGGATCGTGACGGTAATCGTATCGCAGGCGCCGGCAAGCGCTTCGTCAATGGCGTTGTCGACGATTTCATAAACGAGATGATGAAGTCCGCGCACGGAGGTTGTACCGATGTACATGCCGGGCCGCTTCCGGACGGCCTCCAGGCCCTCCAGAACCTGTATTTGATTCTCGTTGTAAGTTTCGATCATAGGTACCTCCGGTTTTCGGTTGGCAATTTTAGGAAAAAGCGATGGATGCGCTGAAACGGCGCGATGTATGTCTATGGCTCCGCTTTGGGTTTCCGGCGGATGCCGTGCAGGTGTGCGGGAGACAGCAGTTTTTTTGGGGTAGATAGAGGCAGCCGCCTGTTCGGCTTCGGTGTGGATGACGCGGGGAAATGGTGGTGGAACTTTGTGTATCCACCAAGGTACACCACACAAACGACACCGCGTCTCCGCCGGGGGCTGGATGCCAGACGGCATCCGCCTTACTCGCAGCGGTTGGATTCGTTCCGTCGGGCGATGGTCTGCGACGACACCGCCGAGATCAGCACGCGGCCGTCGGTGCAGACGACAAACGATTTCGGCAGGTCGTCGCTGACGTTGACGACTTTTTTCTTCTTTTCGGCGGCCGCAAGGAACTTCCGGCTCGTCGCATTGACGGTGGCACGGTCCATATCGAACACCGCGACGATGTCGCGCGTGCGAACGACCGTGTCTGCCCCGAGGTGCAGATACATGAAACGCCTCCGGATCAGATATCCTGTGCCTGAATCACCGTTCCGCCGCGGATCTTGAAGACGCGGCCCTTAGTGATTTCGGCATAACGGTCCATGGTGCAGCTGGAGATGACGACCTGCCCCGAGTTGATGCGGTTCAAAACGAAGTTCTGCCGGTCGGAATCCAGCTCCGAAAGCACGTCGTCCAGCAGCAGGACGGGGTATTCGCCCGTTTCCTCCTTGACGATGTCGCGTTCCGCCAGCTTGATGGAAAGCACGGCTGTCCGGGTCTGCCCCTGAGAGGCAAAGCTCTTGGCCGGATTGCCGTTGATCAGCACTTCAAAATCGTCTCTATGCGGGCCGGTCAGGCACGTTTTGGATGCCAGCTCCGCCTGATAATGGCTCGCCTGGTGTTCCCGGATCTTCTGCGCAAGCACCTCCGGCGGCGCAGACGTATCGTCGATGTTGGAGAGCGAGAGATACCGGATCTGCATCCGGTCTTTTCCGCCGCTGATGGATGTGGCCATTGCCGCCGAATGCTGTTCGAGCAGCCGGAGGTACTGGTGCCGGTAGGCGATCATCATGGCGCCGTGAACGGCAATCTGTTCGTTGTAGGAGGGCAGCATCTCTGCGAGCGACGGTTTTTCTTCCAGCGCGCGCAGCGTTCTGGATTTTAGATCGAGCGTCCGGTTGTACTCCTGCAGGTGAAGCATATATTTCGGCCGGAGCTGGCTGAGCGCGATGTCCACCAGACGGCGGCGGCGGACGCTGGCGTCACGGATCAGGTTCATATCGTCCGGCGAGAAGAGCACCGTGCGCAGAAGCCCGATGAAATCGGCGGCTTTCCGGATGGAAACGCCGTTTTTGGCGACCTGTTTCCGTTCGGTCTGGCTCAGCATGACCTCCAGCGAGCAGCGGCGGTCGGCGCCGTTCAGCGTGGCTTCGACTTTGGCGAACCCGCAGCCGTGCGAGATCAGCTCCTTATCTTTGGCCGGACGGATCGGGCGCAGCGTTGAGAGATAGAAAATGCTTTCGATCAGGTTCGTTTTGCCCTCGGCGTTGTTGCCCAGGATGATGTTGACAGACGGGTGCAGATTGATGACTTCGTTTTCGTAGTTCCGGTAGTTTAAGAGTCTCAGTTCAGAAATCGTCATATGGCATCGTACCTCACGGTGTATTCCGTCGATTCATAGCGGACGGCATCGCCGTCGTGCAGCTTTTTCCCTCGCATGGTGCAGGGCTCGCCGTTGACAGAGACCTGACCTTCCGTGATGGCCAGCTTGGCCTCACCGCCGGTGATCACGGCGCCGGCCAGCTTCAAAAATGCGTCCAGCCGGATAAAATCCGTATGGATGGAGATGGTTTTGCAGGTTGACCCGCTCATAAGATCCCGCCTTTCAGCTCAAGCGCACCGGCGCGATGATGTATTGATAGGTGTCGCCCTCCGGCGGCTTGATGACGAACGGAGACGACGGCGAATTGAAGCAGAGCCGGATCTTTTCGTCTTCGATGGCGTGGAGCGCATCCGACATGAAGCGGTTTGACAGCCCGATTTCAATCGGATCGCATTCGCCTTCATAGCGGCATTCGTCATACCCGGTGACGCGGGAGGAGACGTAGTTGAAACGGATGATCCCGTCTTCAAACCGGCAGCGGATCGAGTTTTTCACGCGGTCGGAATTTTTGACGTCCATCCGGGCGACGCTTTCGGCGAACGCTTCCCGGTCGACGGTGACGCAGTTGGCGTGGGCAAACGTCAGGAAGTGCTCGTATTTGATAAACTGGCCTTCCAGCAGCCGGGTGACAAGCGAAGACGTCGCGTTGTGAATGGTCATGTGCTTCTTGGAAATCCGCAGCTTGACGAGCGAATCGTCTTTTTTGAGGAGCTTTTCGACTTCACGCAGTGCGCCGGACGGGACGATGAAGCTGAATTTCTTGTTTTCGTCGTCGGTTTCGGTGATTTTTTCCTCCCGGACGGCGAGGCGCGAGCTGTCGGAAGCGACCGCGCGGAAGACCATGTCGGAAACTTCAAACAGGACGCCGGTTAAAACCGGTTTTGTATCAAGAATGGAGACGGAGAAAACCGTCTGATTGATCATGGAACGGAGCGTGTTGGATTCGATCGTCAATCCTTCGCCGTCGTTGACGACCGGGAGCTCGGGGAATTCGTCGTTCGGCATGGCGATAAGGCTGAACCGGGCAATGCCGCAGCGGACGGAGATCTTGTAATCCTCGTCGACCTCGATGAAGACCATGTCGTTCGGCAGCTTCTGGACGATGTCGGTAAACGTTGCGGCGTTGAAAACGGCGACGCCCGTCTCGGTGATGTCGGCTTCGACGGTGCAGGTGATGCCCAGGTCGAGGTTGAACCCCGTGATGCGGAGCGTTTCGTCGGCGGTGATGAGCAGGCCTTCGAGGGCCGGGATGGTGCTTTTGGATGCGACGGCACGGCCGGCGGCGGAAATGGCCTCCTGCAATGCGGTTTTGGTGCAGCTGAATTTCATCTGTTTGGAACCTCCGTTTGTCCGGCAGGCTGGCTGCCGGGAAAATCAGGCGTGCTGGACGGATACGGGAATCGGCCGTGTGGAAGCGGCCGGGCGCAGGCGCTTTCTTTCTCTCTTCTCGTATTTCTTTACAGTCGTAGTAGTAGAGGCTGTCCATCGTGTGGAAAAGTCTGGAAGCGCTTAGAGAGACTGGAAAAATGCCGTCAACACGCGGTTGTGGAAAATCGAGCGGTTTTTGTGCGGCTTCCACGCGCTGTTTTCCGGCTGTGGGGCGTGTGGAAGGAAAAATGTGGAAGGTGAAGTATTATGTGGAAGATTCGGCGTCAGAGAGGTTGCTGATGAGGTCCTTGACGATGTTGGCGATTTCGGGGTTGTCGCGCATTTCCGTCTTGATTTTGTTGATGGAGTTGATGACGGTCGTGTGGTGCTGACCGCCGAATTCCATGCCGATTTCCTTGAGGGAGAGGTCGGTGAGCTGCTGGAGGATGTAGCAGGCGATCTGCCGGGGCATGACGATGTCTTTGGATTGGTTCTTGACGCGGATGCGGTCGGGCTTGATGTTGTAGTATTTGCAGACTTCTTCAATAATGAGGGAAGGGGTCGGTTTCGTCCCGGTGCCGATCAGGATATCCTTGATGGCGCGCCGGACGGTATCCATATTGACGTCGCCGCCTTCGAGGTCATGGTCGGCTTTGAGGTGGTTTAGGATGCCTTCGAGCTGACGGACGTTGGCCGTGGCGTTGGTGGCGATGTATTTGAGCAGCGTATCCGACACATCCAGGTTGATGAGGTCGCATTTCTGCTTCAGAATGGCGATTTTCGTCTCGTAATCCGGCGGCTGGATGTCGGCGAGCAGACCCATCTCAAAGCGGGACTGAATGCGCTTGTCCAGCGTATAGATTTCGCGGGGCGGCCGGTCGGACGTCAGAACGATCTGCTTATGGGCGTCGTAGAGGGTATTGAAGGTGTTGAAGAATTCGATCTGGGTCTGTTCTTTCCCGGCGATGAACTGAATATCATCGATGAGGAGGACGTCCACGAGGTTGTATTTGTTGCGGAATTCTTCCATGCTGCCCTTTTGCAGAGAAGAAACAAGGTCGTTGGTGAAGTCGTCGCTTTTTAGGTAGAGGACGCGGAAATGCGGCTGATCGAGCTGAACGGTGTTGGAAATTGCCTTCATCAGGTGGGTTTTGCCGAGCCCGGAGCCGCCGTAGATGAAGAGCGGGTTATAGACGCGCGCCGGATTTTTGGCGACAGCCAGCGCCGCGGCGTGGGCGAACCGGTTGGAAGAGCCGACGATGAAGTCGTCAAACGTGAACTTCGGAACGTGCGGCAGCGACGAATTGGCGGCCGGCGCTGCCGCATCGCCGGGAACCGGTTCGTCTGCATCGAGGACGATAAAGTCCATGTCCGCCGAAAAAATCTGCCCCAGCGTCTTCCGGACAAGGTCGCCGTATCGTGTGAGGATGATTTCCTTTTTGTAGGGAGTCGTTGTGCGGATGATGAAGCAATCCTGCCGCAGATCGACGGCAGTGGCGTCGGAAAACCAGATATCGATGGTGATTTTCTGGATCTCCTTCTCCATAAGAGACAACAGGCTTTTCAATACGTCATCGGCGGAATTCATAGGTACTCTTTCGGACTCCTTCTGAACGCGCGCAGAACCGCGCGGAAATGGGATTGGGCTGCAAAGAACAATGCGGAGAAGACGCCCGCTTTCTCAAAAAACGGCGGCGGGATCCACAAGCACGGTGCATGCGTGCGGAAATCTCCGGCTCTTTGAAAAGGGCGCTTCATGCGCGATTATATACTACTATATATAATACCAGATTTCCACGCAATTTGCAAGTGCAGATTCCACAGAGTTTCAGGGGACAGAACACATGTTTTTCTGCACGCCAGACCGAAAAATGGATAGAACGGTGAGAAAAACGTGAGAAAATCGAACAAATCGGAAGACCATGCGGTGAGAGCCGGAGGAAAAAGCCTGTGGAAATTCCGGTGAGAAATGTGGAAAACCCTGTGGAAAAAGTGGAAGCACAAAAAAAGTGCCCGTTTCAGGGCGGCGAAAAAACGGGGTCGAATCCTGTCGAAAACAGTCAGAAAGCGCCCGTACCGGTCAAAACGAACCGATACGGGCGCTTTTTTGTCGTGCGGCAAACGAATGTTTCATCCGTGTGGAAACGGTGGTGCGGAATTTGTGGAAATCGAGGAAGCAGGTGTTTCGGCGGTTTGAGAAAAGAGCGTGCAGCCCATCGCGCGGAAATGCGCGATTTTTTCGTGGATGAGCGATTCCGGCACATGAAATTCGGCGGCCAGGCAGGCGGCGCAGAGAAACGTGTCCGCGCCGCGGTTGACCATGCGCTTGTAGACGGCGATTTCGTCGGCCGTCAGCGTCCGCGAGCACCGGCGGCAGACGCTCATGCGCGAGTCAGCCTGCCGCGGTAGAGGATGCAGCCGTGCGGCTCCACATGCGTTTCCATCACGTCGCGCAGGAAGCCGGCCGGTTCGCCGGTGAACATGTCGGTCAGAGTCAGACCGTATCCGGAGTCATACGGGATGCCGAAATCGGCGAGCGAGCAGCTGCTGGCGACCCATGTCTGCGCCGCATTGTCGCCCAGATTGAAGCAGCCGACGGCGAATTCGCCGTTGGAGAGGTGGCGGAAGAAGGTGTAGATATCGCCGCGCTGGCACGCAAGATACGGCGGACGGCATTCTTCGTCCTGGTTCAGGGCGATGAGCTGTCTGTTCTGGAGGAGCAGACGGCTCGTTTCGTTCAGATTGCGGATGTCGCCGCCCATCATAAGCGGCACGCCGAAGAGGCACCAGAGCGCGAAGTGCGTCTTGTATTCCAGATCGCTGCATCCGCCGAAGCCGACGTTACCCTTGCCGTACATGCCGACGACGAGCATATCCGGGTCGTTGAAGCAGCCGGCGCCGGACATGCAGAGGTTCGGGATCTGGCTGACGGCGATGTCTTTCACGGATTTGAAATTGTCGTTGATGTCGCCGGTCGAGCGGTACATCTGGACGCCGACGGAGGCCATCCACTTCCACGGCTCTTCGACGCCCCAGTTGCAGGCGGAGAAGAGGATGTCGCGGCCGGTCGCTTTGAGCGCCATGCTCATGCGGAGATAGCGCGATTTGCAGTCGGCGTTCGCCGGGAAGTTGCAGAAGTCGTATTTCAGGAAGTCGACGCCCCAGTCGGCAAACGTCTGCGCGTCGGTGTATTCGTGGTCATAGCTGGAGGGATAGCCCGCGCAGGTGTGCGTCCCGGCGCAGGAATACATGCCGAATTTCAGCCCTTTTGCGTGGAGGGAATCGGCGAGAAACTTCATGCCGCGGGGGAATTTTTCGGGGTCGGCGGCCAGCCGGCCGGCTTCGTCACGCGTGTGGAGCGCCCAGCAGTCGTCGATGACGACGTATTCATACCCGGCGTCACGGTATCCTTTTTCGACCATGGCGTCCGCCGTTTCCAGAATCAGGGCCTCCGAAATGTCGGCGCCGAACGTGTTCCAGGAATTCCAACCCATGGGGGGACGTTTTGCGAGCATAAAAACAACTCCTTTTTGATCGTATTCTTGCGTCTATTATATCATAAATGCAGGGGAAACGGCAGGGGAGCCGGCGCCGCTTCAAAGATTTTCTGTGGGGAAGCGCGCGGAAAACGCTTTTTTTTGCCGGGACGTATTGACAGCGGGAGGCCAAATGGTATATAATTAACATCTACGCGAATATCCTTGAAAACGGGACAAGCGAGGTGAAGAAAATGCTCAGAACGTATCAGCCCAAGAAGCGGCAGAGAAGCAAGGAAGCCGGCTTCCGCAAGAGAATGAGCACGGCAAACGGCCGTAAGGTGCTGGCGCGCAGACGCGCAAAGGGCAGAGCGCGGCTGACGCATTAGTCGGCTGTCCGACAGAAGCTCTGTTTGGGCAGGACCTTTGCCCGAATCGATTGCAGGCGCCGGTCAGACAGGTTCGTCCGGTCTGACCGGCGTTTGCGAAAAAATCAGAGCTTTGATGCGTCACAACTCATGTGCCCCGCCGCCGTCCGCGCTTCGGCGCACAGGGGGCCGGAAGGGGTGATCGGCGAATGCGGTTTACCGTGTCGCTGACAGAAAACAGGGTATTTCAAAGGTTATACAACAAGGGAAAAAGAGCTGTTCAGGGGTCCGTCGTCCTCTACTACCGGCGGACCGGCCGGCAGACGACGCGCCTCGGCCTCACCGTCGGAACGAAGATCGGCGGCGCCGTCGTCCGGAACCGCATCAAGCGCCGCATCCGCGAGATTTACCGGCTGGAGGAGCCGCTGCTCAAGCCGGGTTTCGACCTCGTCGTTGTTGCCCGGAGCCGGGCGAAAACGGCGGATTACCGCACGCTGGAGCGCGAGCTGAAAAAAGCGTTTGCAGCCGCCGGCCTTTACAGAACAGCGGACTGACCGAGGTGTCTGCGCCGTGAAAAAGTGTCTGCTGGCGATGATCCGCTTTTACCGCCGGCATATTTCGCCGAACAAAAAGCCGTGCTGCCGGTTCACGCCGACATGCTCGGCGTATGCGCTTGAAGCCATCGAAAAGTATGGCGCGCTGAAAGGCGGCTGGATGGCTGTGCGGCGCGTGTGCAGATGTCACCCGTTTCATCCGGGGGGATACGACCCGGTGCCGTAGAGATACCGTCTGCAAGTATTGTAATTTGGAGGAAATCGATGTATATCCCGCTCGTAACCGACGTGTTCGCATGGATCATGCAGTTTATCATGACCTATCTGACGAGCAACTTCGGGCTTGCCATCATCCTGTTCACCATCATTACGAAGCTGCTGCTCTTTCCCCTGCAGCTGAAATCGAAAAAAGGCATGCTCGATCAGCAGCGCATTGCGCCGAAAATGGCTGCGCTGGAGAAAAAGTATAAAAACAACAAGCAGAAATACTCTGAAGAGGTTCAGAAGCTCTACAAGCAGGAAGGCGTCAGCATGCTCGGCGGCTGCCTGCCGACGCTGCTTGTGCTGGTCATCATTCTGGGGCTTTACGGCGTCATCTACAAGCCGGTTTACTACCTGATGGCCGACAAGGACAAGGCAATCGTCCAGGACGTTGCGCTGCAGCTGCAGAGCGACTATGAAAACGGCGTCTACATCAAAAAAACGGATGACGCGGAGAAATGGATGCAGCGCCTCAACGAACAGATCCGCACGGATGAAAACGGCCAGCGCGACGCGAGCCGCGTCAATGAGCTGAACCTGGCGCAGGCGCTTGCCGGAAACACCGACCGTCTGAAAGCGCTGAAGCCGGGCTACAAGAAATACGACAGGCTGTTTGAAATCAACTTCAACTTTCTGGGTCTTGACCTGGGCGAACAGCCGAGCTACAAGCCGTTCAACCTTCTCGCCATACTGCCGGTGATATCAGCCGTCACCGCCTATCTGATGAGCTATCTGACGCAGAAGCTGAACGGAGGCGCCGTACAGAGCGACGCAGCGGCCAAAGCCGCCAATACGTCGAAAACCATGCTGTATTTCATGCCGATCATGTCGCTGGTCATCGGCTTTACGCTGCCGTCCGGTCTGACGCTCTACTGGATTGTCAACAACATTCTGTCCGGCATTCAGGAGCCGCTGCTGATGATCGTCGCCAAAAAACGGTACGGTGCTGTGGAAGCAGAGCCTGTCAAAGGCGGAAAGAAGCCGAAGCCGGTCATTGAAACCACCGGCGAAACAGTCGAAGAGGCAAAAGATGCCGAAACGGCTGAAACAGAGATCGAAGCGGACGACGAAACGGCGTCCGGCGACGTGACCGAAGACGACAAAGAGGATGAAGACGACGATGAATAACTACATTGACGTGGAAGGCACCGCGAAAAACATCAATGACGCGCTGGAAAAAGCAGTCGAAAAAGCGGTGGCGGAACTCGGTTTGGCCAGAGAAGCGATTACCTATGAACTGATCGACCAGAAAAAGAACGGTTTTCTCGGTCTGGGTGACAAAACGGCGGTTGTCCGCGTCTTCTATGAAGCGGGCGCAGCCAGCCGCACGGAGAACTTTCTGAAAGGCCTGTTTGAACGGATGTCCGTTCAGGCCGACATGAAGATCGAAGAAGAAGAAGGCCGCGTCAACGTGACGCTCGAAGGCGACGATATGGGCATCATCATCGGCCGCCGCGGCGAAACGCTCGACGCCATCCAGTACATCACCGCGTTGGCCGTCAACCGTGGCGAAGAAAAATTCGTCAAGGTCGCCATCAACTCGGAAAATTACCGGGAGAAGCGGGAAGAATATCTGAAACGTCTGGCCGTGAAAACGGCAGAACGCGTCCTCAAGTATCACCGCAGCATCGCGCTGGATCCCATGGCCGCACACGACCGTCGGATCATCCATGCGACGGTGCAGGAGATCGACGGCGTAACGACGTTTTCAACGGGTCAGGAACCCAACCGGCGTGTGGTTGTCGCCGTTGAAGGCGGCAGCGGTTCGCAGAAGACGGAGCGTCAGGGCAGCGTCCGCGGCGGAAAACCGCGCAGCACCTATCGCCGCAACCGCCGTCCGCGCAATGCAAACGGCGGGCATTCCGCACCGGCAAACGACGCGGATACAACCGCTGAAAACGAAGCCAACTGAACGACGAGGGGACGGAATGTTTTTTCCGTCCCCTTTTTGTGATTTTTCGGCGGATGCAGAGACGCGCAGACGGAGAGACAGGCACTGCGCGGGGGTGAGTTGAGGTGACACGGTGTTGCAGCGCCTGCGGGGAGACTCGGCGGATATCCGATGTTCTGTGTGGCTGCGGCGCACCTCGGTGGATGTCGTTTGTGTGGTGAACCTCGGCGGATATCGTTTGTGTGGTGAACCTCGGCGGATGTCGTTTGTGTGGTATACCTCGGCGGATGTCGTTTGTGTGGTATACCTCGGAGGACCCCCGATGTTCCACCTCATCCGGGTTCGCTTCGCTCACCCACCAGCGGGCTTTCCGAAGGAATGCCTGCGGCATGGCCGCTGGCTCGTGCAATACCCTATGTTCTCATTTCGAGTGGAGCGGATTTATTCGGCGAGTACCCAAGCCTTGATGCTTCGGCTGGGTGGTGACGCAGACGGATACGCGGTGTTGCGCCGCCGGTCAATCCGCCGCAGTTTACGCCATGCATCTCCCGTCTCATTTCACACAACAGCGCGCACTGTATTTTTTGAAAGGAGCAACCCATGAGTTTACTGCAAACATTTGACGGCGAAACGCCGGAAATTCTGAAACCGTCCGCATTCACGCCGTATGACCCTTCCTTCCCGGAGACGGTGCTGGTCATGTTCCGACGGAAGACGCTTGACTGCCTGCTGGAACAGGTCGATGCCGAAGTCGTCTGCCATGTCAACGCCGGCGTTCTGCTGCCGGTGTACCGGTTTGCATACCGCGGCAAGCCGATGGCGGCATATCTGACCGTTCTGGGCGGGCCGGCGACGGTCGGGCTGCTGGAGGAAATCATCGCCCGCGGGGCAAGGAAAATCGTGCTGTTCGGTTCCTGCGGCGTGCTGGACGGATCGATGGCTGCGGGGCATCTGATCGTGCCGACTGCGGCATACCGCGACGAAGGCACCAGCTATCACTATGCGCCGGCCGGGGACTGGATGGATGTTCCCACGGCGCCGGAGCTGTGCCGGATCTTCGACGCGCTTCATCTGCCGTATGTCTGCGGCAAAACGTGGACGACGGACGCGTTTTACCGGGAAACGCAGCGCAACATGGCGGCCAGAAAACAGGATGGCTGCATTACCGTCGAGATGGAATGCGCCTCGGTCATGGCGATGAGCCAGTTCCGCGGCGTCGATGCGTATCAGTTTCTGTATGCGGAGGACAGCCTCGACGGCGCCGAATGGGATGCCCGGACGATGGGCTGCGTGCCGCAGTCGGCGACGGAACGCTACGTCCGGATCGCACTGGAAACGGCCGTGCGCGTGTAGACGGATGCGCGGCTGACGGGGATAACGTGAAGCGCAGGCGGGCGCGGGTATGGGCGGATTGACAAAGTGCTGCGGCGTGTGGCTTGGTGGATGGGGTGTACCTCGGTGGATGTCGTTTGGGTGGTGTACCTCGGTGGATACACAAAGTCCCACCTCATCCGGGTTCGCTTCGCTCACCCACCAGCGGGCTTTCCGAAGGAATGCCTGCGGCATGGCCGCTGGCTCGTGCAATACCCGATGTTCCAGCTTCGGGCGGAGAAAATAACGCCGGACAGCGGCCAACGCCCATTGAATTTAGCGGTTTTCAACGATTTTCCTGACTTTCTATAATACGAAAGGTTTACCTGATATGACAGATATATCCAACACCAACCCATACCCGCAGGCGGCCGGGACAGACAAGCGGGACGCGCCGGAGCGGGTGATCATCGCCGGGCTGAACACCGGCGACGCGCCGTTTCTTTCGGATGACGACACGCTGGACGAGCTGGAAGCGCTGCTTGCGACGGCAGGGGGCGAAGTGGTCGGCCGGGCGATTCAGAACCGGCCGTCGCCGGAACCGGCGACACTGATCGGCGAGGGCAAATGCACCGAAATTGCCGATGCCGTGCGGAATCTGGAAGCCGATCTCGTCGTCTTTGACAACGATCTTTCGCCTGTTCAGATGAAAAATCTGGAGCTCAAGCTGGACTGCCCGGTCATGGATCGAACGGGCGTCATCCTGGATATCTTTGCGTCGCGCGCCTCGACTGCCGAGGGCAAGCTGCAAGTCGCGCTTGCGCAGTATCAGTATCTGCTGCCGCGGCTTGCCGGTCAGGGGCGGAATCTCTCCCGCCAGACGAGTTCCGGCGGCAGGAACCCGATCGGCACGCGCGGCCCCGGTGAAACCAAGCTGGAGACCGACCGACGCCACATCCGCGCGCGCATCACGCGCTTGGAGGCGGAGCTGGAAGCCGTCCGGCGCGTCCGCGGAGAACAGCGGCGCCGCCGCCAGAAGAGCGAAATTCCGCTTGTCGCGCTTGTCGGCTATACAAATGCGGGCAAATCGACGCTTTTGAACGCACTTTCCGCACCAACCGGCGGCGAACCCGTCCACACGGCGAACCGCCTGTTTGATACGCTTGACCCGACCACACGCAGCGTCACGCTGCCGGACCGGTCGGAGATTCTGCTGACGGATACGGTCGGCTTTATCCGGAGCCTGCCGCACCAGCTGGTGTCGGCCTTCCGTGCGACGCTGGAGGAGCTTTCCTACGCCGACCTTGTGCTGCACGTCGTCGATGCCTCGGATCCGCACCGCGCGGAGCAGATGCAGGTGACGGATTCGCTGGCGGATGATCTCTGTGCCGAGGGCGTCCGGCGCATCGTCGTGTACAACAAATGCGACCGCTGCGAGCCCGAGGCGCACATCGGGGAATCGCCGGAGGCGGTGCGCATCAGCGCGCGCACCGGTCAGGGGATTCCCGAGCTGTTGGAAAAAATCCAGACGACGCTGGCCGCGGGGCGCGTCGCATTTCAATTCCTGCTGCCGTATGACCGCGGCGGCTGCTTGGCGCAGCTCTATGACAGCGCGCGTGTGGACGCCGTGGATTATCAGCCGGACGGCATCGCCGTCAGCGGTTCATGCGATCCGCGGCTGTATGGACAAATCTGCAAGCTGCTGGGGGTGGAGCCGTGAGCGAACCGCTGTATTCGACCGTTTATGCCGGAGAAGCCGAGCTGGTCGAGAAAAAATCCCGCTTCATCGGCGAGATCCGGCCGGTGGAACATGAAGAAGATGCGAAAAAGTTTCTCGCAGAAGTGACGGCGAAAACCCGCGATGCAACGCATCACGTCTACTGCTACCTCGTGCGGGAGCAGAATACCATCCGGTTCTCCGACGACGGCGAACCGCAGGGCACTGCGGGCCGCCCGGCGCTGGAAGTGCTGACCCGTGCCGGTGTGACCGACTGCTGTCTGGTGATCACCCGGTATTTCGGCGGGACGCTGCTCGGCGCGAATGGCCTGGTGCGCGCCTATGCCGCGACGGCTGCGGCGGCGCTCAAAGCGGGCGGCATCTGCGACGTGATGGAGCGCGCCGTCTGCGTCTGCCGGTTCACCTATGCCGACTGGGCGAGGGTCGAACCCGTCTTGCGGAAGACGGCGGACGTCGTCCTTGGGGAACCCGAATATGCGGCAGATGTCGCGGTGACGCTGGAGCTTTCGCCGGAAAATGTGGAAACCGTGGAGCGGCTGCTTCAGGAAAAAACAGCCGGCCGCGCCGTCTGCACCCGCGCCGAACCGCGCTGCACCGGCGTGAGAAGGGGATAACGGGGGTGCCTGCGGGGGGTGCCTCGGGGGATGTTGCTTGGGTGGTGGAGCTTGGAAGAAATCGTTTGGGTGGTGTGCCTCGGCGGATATCCAAAGTTCCACCTCATCCGGTTCTCTGCTTTTCATAGAAAAGCAGAGAACCACCTTCCCCAATGTTCCAGCTTCGCTCGCAGTGGAGACTGCGGACAGCTGCCAAAGCCTTTCCCTGAGAAGGGGACGCGGTTATGCCTGCGGCATGACCGCTGGGATGTTTTGACAATTCACCGCCCCAAAAGAAGCGGTGAATTGTCAAAACATCGGATGAGGTCGAAGTTTTTCTGTGCGCTGGAGGCAGAGACGAAACGTCATCCCCCGTGCCGCTCCGTTCGCGGCAATCCGGCGTCCGCACCTGTCTGCGCGCCATTCAAAAAACAATCAGAAGGAGTATCGCAATGACGCACGAACAAATAGAACAATATCTCAGCCGCATCGGCATAGACCATGCGGAACGGCCGTCGGCGGACTTTCTGGCGCGGCTGCACTATGCGCATTTGCAGAATGTCCCCTATGAAAATCTGGACATTCTGGCCGGTATTCCGCTGTCGCTGGCGGTGCCGGATCTGTTTGACAAAATTGTTCTGCGCCGCAGGGGCGGGTTCTGCTTTGAGCTGAACCGGCTGTTCGGCGAGCTGCTGCGCGATCTGGGTTTCGTCGTGACGGACTACGTCGCCCGGTACTGGGGCGGCGGCGACGGAACCGTCCCGAAGCGGCGTCACCATGTGCTGCGCGTCGGAACGTCCGACGGCGAATTCCTCTGCGATGTCGGCGTCGGCGCGCGCATTCCGCTCTACCCGGTGCCCTATGAATCCGGGCGCGTTTCCGAGCAGTGCGGCATGGCGTACATGCTGCGCGACGACGATCTCTTCGGCAAAATGCTCATGGAGCGCCACGGAGACGGCTGGCGCAATCTGTATTCCTTTACGGAAGAGATACAGTTTGCGTGCGACTATCAGTTCGCCTGTTTCTGGTGCGAACGCGCGCCGGATTCGATTTTCAACAAACGGTACATTCTCTCCATCCGGCACGGTTCGACGCGCCATACGTTCGACGGGCCGGTGTATAAAGTCTTTTCCGACAGCGGCGTCGCGGTCAGCACGCCCGATGAAGCGGAACGGACGCGGATCTTTGCAGATGTGTTCGGCTTGACGTGCTGATTGGGGAACGCGGGGTGCGGCGGGTGTGGTGTGCCTCGGGGGATACGCAAAGTTCCACCTCATCCGGTTATCTGCTTTTCAGGGAAAAGCAGATAACCACCTTCCCCTGCGTAGGGGACGCGGTTATGCCTGCGGCATGGCCGCTGGCTTGTATGCACCCCGGTGTTCCCGCTTCGGACGATCCGCTTCCCACGCCCTACACTCCACTCCTCACTACCCACTCCTCATTCCTAATTTCTCCATCCCCAAACACCCGGAGGTATTCAAACATGCGTGCTGTTCTCGGTCTTTCCGGCGGCGTTGATTCGTCCGTCGCCGCGCAGCTTCTCACCCGCGACGGGTATGAAGTCCTCGGCGTCTATCTGAAAAGCTGCCGAAACCGCGATGATTCCGCCGCCGCCCGTGCCGCGGCAGAGGCGGCCGGAATCGATTTCCGCATTGCCGATATGAGCGATGCACTCGAAAAAAACGTCGTAACGCCGTTTATTCAGTCCTATCTGCACGGCAGAACGCCGAATCCGTGCGTTTTCTGCAACCCGACGGTCAAATTTCCAACGCTCTTTCGGATCGCAGACGAATGGGGCGCCGAGCTTGTGGCGACCGGCCATTATGCGCGGATCGTCTTCTGCCCGTCGCTCGGCAAAAAAATGATCGCCGCCGCCAACTGCGGCAACGACCAGTCGTATATGCTCTGCCGCCTGACGTCCGACATGGTGCAGCGGCTTGCGTTCCCGCTGGCGGAAGCGGCTGACAAGCGCGAGGTCCGGCAGTTTGCCGCGGATCACCATGTCGCCACGCACGACAAGCCGGACAGCATGGAAATCTGCTTCATCCCGGACAACGACCGCATCGGATTTCTGGAGCGGGAAGCCGGAGATGCCGCGATCGACGCACTGCGCGGCGATTTCGTGGACGCCGAAGGAAACGTCCTCGGCCGTCATGAGGGCATCCACCGCTACACGGTCGGGCAGCGCCGCGGTCTGGCGATGGCGTTCGGCGAACGCGCCTATGTCGTCGGGATCGACGGCGCGACAAAACACGTCATCCTGGGCGACAACAGCGCCGTCATGCGGAAAGTCGTCCGGATCGAAGACTGCGTGTGGCACCATCTGCCGGAGGCGCCGTTTGCCGCGCGCGTGCGGGTGCGCCATTCCCGCGGGTTCACCGACGGCGTCGTCACACCGGAAGACGGCGGCCGCACGGCGGAGATCACGTTTGAAAGCGGCGTCCGCGCCCCGGCGCCCGGACAGTCCGCCGTCTGCTATGCCGATGTGGACGGCGTGGAAAACGTCCTCCTCGGCGGCGGCTTTATCGCGGACAGCCAGGCATAAAAAAAGCCCTGCGGACGAATCCGCAGGGCGAAAACAGAAACATGCTTTGCAGCCAGACGCTCAGGACGTGTAGCCGTATTTCGCTTTCCCGGCGTCAACATGCTCGACGATTGCGCGAAACAGGAAATCGATCGGATCAGAAAACAAAAATCAAATGACCGGGGCTTTCGGAATGCTGCTATTCTCCCGCGCCGGAATCCTGCTGCGCGGGAGAATAGCCGGGGTAAATCACTTCTTGACCGGCATTCGCGCCGTTCTGCCGGTGGGGGCGCAGGTCGATGGTTTCATAGGTGGTTTGGCCGGTTTCCGCGTTGTGTTCCGCGATGGTGATGAAGTCCCGTTCCGCAGAGTCGCCGTCTTCTGCGGACGCAAGGACGGATGAAGAACAGATGCAGGCAAACAGGGAGACGCATAGGAACATTCCGATGATCCGGGAAAACGACCGGCGATTCAAAAAACGTCGATTCATGAAAAGACTCCTTTCAATTGTGCGGACTGTTTCCTTCTGAACGGGAAATGCTGAACGGGAACTGCTGACTTTCCAAGCGGAAAACGTGCAGATGCCCCTGATTTGCGGTTCAATCGACGCTGCCGCTGCATTGGATACAGAAAAAGGGGCGTCATCTGAAAATTACACGTCGTTCCGGACGGGCATCTCCGTTACACGGGATTCCACCTTTCCTTCTGCAAGCAGGGTCTCATATTCTTCCGGAGAGACGAAGCGAAACGGCAGGTAAAACGTGCGGAAAGGCGTAAAGATCAGCATCCGGTATTCGCCGGGTTCGATGTCGCCGACAACGTATTTGACAAAATAACGCTGCCGGGTGATGTGGTTGAAATCCGAACGGTGGGGGTTGAAGCCGCAGTAACCAAAACCGAAAAACTGGTCGTAGTTCAGATAGCGATAGTTCAGCTGTTTCCATTCGCCGTCTTCATACTTCTCGACGAGCGTGTCCAGATGCGTATAGAACGCCTTTCCAGGCTTGGTGTTTACGAGATAACCGGCAATTTCATCGACATCGGTCGGATAGACATCGTATTCGGTGTAGCCGATCAGATTGTCGTAGTCGGTTTCGGCGGTATCCGGTCCCCACATGCCGACGCCGTCCGCAACCCATCCCTCGGTTGAGGGGTGATGCCATGTATATTCGGGTTCACGTTCGGGCGTCTGGCAGGCGGAAAAGGCGGCGAGGCAGAGCAGAAGCAGGAGTATGAGAAAAAACGGCCGCAGCAAGCGGTTCAAGCAGAACACCTCCGTTTGCGTTTGCTTCATTCTATTTGGCTATTTGGCATGTTTCTTTGGGAAGACGAAATGTGCGGGCAGATCCGCGGCAGCACCTCTCTTTCCGACAGCCGCCTGTGCAGAATTTCGATACCGGCTTTTCTGTATCCATTTCATAGTTTAACAGGAAATCGAACGTTTGTCAAGCAATAACTTGGTTATTTTTGAATCCGCCGCGCGGAGGGAAAAGGGACACAAATCAACGGTGAAAGGGCTGATTGGATGCCGAGAACGAGTGGGCAGAAACTGAAAATCCTGTATTTGTATCGCATTCTGAGCGAACAGACGGATGAAGACCATCCGATGACCATCCGGGAGATGATCGGACGGCTGAGCGAATTCGGCATTCGCGCCGAGCGGAAGAGCGTCAGCGAAGACCTCAAGGGGCTGATCAGCTTCGGCGCGGATATCGTGGAAAAAAGCGGGCCGCGCGGGCATTATTATCTGGCGTCGCGGACGTTCGACGTCACTGAATTGCAGCTGCTGGCGGATGCCGTCGCGTCGAGCCAGTTTCTCACGGAGCGGAAATCGCAGGCGCTGATCGAAAAGCTCATGACCCTCACCAGTCAGCCGGCGGCCGGCATCATCGAGCGGCAGATCTACCGGCTGAATTACCGGAAGCACGCCAACGAACGCATTTATTATAACGTGGACGCCATCCATAAGGCCATCGGGGAGTGCCGCGAAATCTCGTTTCTGTATTGTGATTA
>CAJLFQ010000011.1 GCA_905205975.1 uncultured Eubacteriales bacterium
CGTTGTACGGAACTGTTTCTCATCGCCGTTGTCGTCCGGCATCTGATCCAAAATGTTTTTCCAGTTATTCAAAATCGTCTCTCCTTTCGGATGTTGCTATCATATCGAGACTGTCCCACGGTAGGTGTAATCATATCATATCTGCACGATTCCGGCAACAACAGCGCGGTTACGATTCAGAAACGGTTTGGATACGGTCGAGAAACGATTCCATGACAGCAGGGCTGGCTCAAAAGCCAAAATAATCCTTTGCATTGTCGTGCGAGATGCCGCGGACGATGCGCGCCAAGAGCGCCGGATCGTTCGGAAATTCTCCGTCGTCCACCCATGTGCCGATCAAGTTGCAGAGGATCCGGCGGAAGTATTCATGCCGCGGATACGAAAGGAAGCTGCGCGAATCCGTGAGCATACCGACAAACGACGAAAGCAGGTTCAGGCTGGCCGTTTCACGGAGCTGGCGCTCCATGCCGTCCTTGTGGTCGATAAACCACCATGCCGAACCAAACTGCGTCTTGCCCTTGACGCCCGTTCCGGTGAAGCATCCGCAGAGCGCCAGCATGGCATAATAATCTTTGGGGTTCAGCGTGTACAGAATCGTCCGCGGAAGCTCCGACTCGCAGTCGATGCGGTCGAGCAGGCGGGACAGGCTGGGGGCGACTTTATAGTCTGACATGGTGTCAAACCCGGTGTCCTTGCCGATCTGCTGGAACATTTTCGAGCTGTTGTTGCGCATGGCGCCGCAGTGCAGCTGCATGGTCCAGTTCTTTTTGGCAAAGTAACCGGCCAGGCAGACCATGAGGTACGATTTATAGCCGTCGGCCTCTGCATTGGTCAGGATGCCGCCGTTCATTTTCTTTTCAAAAATGCGCTGTGCTTCCGCACCGTCTGCATGGGCAGACGGAAGGCGGCCGAAATCATGGTCGGAAAGGCGGCAGCCGTTTGCGTCGAAATAGTCGATCCGGGCATACAGCGCTTTCAGCACGTCTTCGACGGTTTCAATCTGAATCCCCGCCGCATCGCCGAGCTTGACCATATAATCGGCAAAATCATTCTTTTCAATCAGAACGGCGCGGTCCGGGCGGAACGTCGGGCGAACCGTGCAGCCCTGAACCGGATGTTCCGCAATGGCCTTGTGCCATTCCAGGGAATCGGCCGGGTCATCCGTCGTGCAGATCACTTCGACGTTGGAGGATTGAATGAAGCTGCGGGCAGACGTCTCCGGGCGGGCCAGCACTTCGTTCATGCGGTCGTAGAGGTCGTGGGCATTTTCCGCGGTCAGCGCTTCATCAATGCCGAAAAAGCGGCGCATTTCAAGGTGCGTCCAATGGTAGAGCGGGTTGCCGATGGCGCATTCCAGCGTTCTGGCATAGGCGAGGAATTTCTCAAAGTCGTCGGCATCGCCGGTGATGTAAGCTTCATCGACGCCGGCCAGACGCATCAGACGCCATTTATAATGGTCTCCGCCGAGCCATGCTTCCGTGATGGTCTGATAGTGGCGGTCCTGTGCGATTTCCGCCGGATTCAAATGGCAGTGGTAGTCAATGATCGGGAGATGTTCGGCGACGTTATGGTAGAGGTTCTGCGCGGTTTTGCCCTTCAGGAGAAAGTTTTCGTCCATAAATTTCATTTTCGTTTCCTCTTTTCTTTCGTTCACTTGATTTTCGTTTACTGGCCGGCCAGCAACAGATCTGCCGCGCGGTTCACGTTGCCGGCGCCGCAGGTCAGAATCAGATCGCCCGGCTGCGCCAGCGCCGCCAGCTTTTCAGCCGATTCTTCCAGGGTCGGCGTATAAACGGCGCCCGGAATGTCCAGCACGAGGTCGGCGGAAGAAATACCGAAGGTGTTTTTCTCCCGCGCGGAGTAGATATCCGTCAGCAGGGCAACATCCGCCAGCCGCAGCACTTCGCAGAAGCGCTCCCGGAGCGCGACAGTTCTTGAATAGGTATGCGGCTGGAAGAGACAGATCACCCGGCGAAAGCCGAGGCTTTTCGCCGTTTTCAGCGTCATTTCCAGTTCGTCGGGGTGATGCGCGTAGTCATCGACGAGGACGGCGCCGTGATACGTCCCCAACCGCTGGAACCGGCGCAGCACGCCGGTGTAGGAGCCGATGGCATCCGCAATGGCGGCCGGTGCAAACCCGTAGCCGCGGAGTACCGCAGCAGCGGCCAGCGAATTGTCCAGATTGTGGCGGCCGGGCACTTGCAGATGGATTTCACAGAGCGGCTTGCCTTCTTCGGTCAGCGTATAGACGGCGCAGCCGTTTTCCATGCGAATATCCTGCGCGCAGCAACCGCCGCCTGTGCCGAACGTCAGAATGCGGCGGTTCAGTCCGGCAATGGCGCGCATGGCGTGTGCGTTGTCCGCGTTGACGACAACAATGCCGTTTTCCGGCGTATGCGACGCAAAAACGCGGAAAGCGCCGATGATTTCTTCGATGCCGGAATAATAGTCGAGGTGGTCGGCTTCGACGTTCAGAATGACGGCGGTTTCCGGGTAAAGGTAGTGGAACGAGCGGCAGTATTCACACGATTCGGCAACGAACCATTCGCTGCCGCCAAGGGTATAGGTGCCGTTGATTTCCGGCAGCGGCGCGCCGAGAAAAGCCGTCGGATGTTTGCCCATGCAGATCAGGGCATGCGTCAGCATGCCGGACGTTGTCGATTTGCCGTGCGTGCCGGATACGCCGATGGAGCGCGGGTATTCCCGCATGACGTGGCCCAGCACATCCGGGCGTTCAACAATCGGGATGCCGGTCTGTCTGGCATAGACGATGTCGGGCGAGGTATCCGCAATGGCCGCGTTCCGCACGATGACGGCGGCGCCTGCGACGTATTCCGGTTTGTGCCCGACGGCAACGGGAATGCCGTGCTGCCGGAGCATCTCTGCGGTGGGTGAATCGTCACGGTCGCTGCCGGTGACATGCGCGCCACGTCTGGCAAGCTCCAGGGCGAGCGACGACATCATGACGCCGCCGATGCCGATAAAATGGATGCGTTCGTGGTTGGCAACGGCTTTTTCAAGCTGATCCATTCTGAAAAATGCCTCCGGATTCTGATCCATTTACAGATCAATGATACAGATCGATGATGCAGATCAAATTTACATGCGCTGAATCTGCCGCTTGCGGGCGATGTTCAGCGTGCCTTCCTGCATGGTTGTCAGGTTGTCGAGCGCTTTGCCGGTGCCGTAGGCAACGCAGGAAACCGCATCGTCCGCGATGTGTGTTTCAATGCCGGTATGTGAGGCGATCAGGCGGTCAAAGCCGTAAACAAGGCTGCCGCCGCCCGTCATGGTGATGCCGTTGGTGGAGATATCGGAGACGAGTTCCGGCGGCGTACGCTCCAGCACGGAATGGACGGCTTCGATGATGTTGATGGAGACCTCTTCGAACGCTTCCATGATTTCGGAGGAGCTGACCATGAACACCTTGGGGAGCCCGGACATCAGGCAGCGGCCTTTGACATCCATGGAGATTTCCTCCGGGCGCGGATAGACGCAGCCGATGTTGATTTTCAGCTCTTCCGCCGTGCGTTCGCCAATCAGAACGTTGTGTTTGCGTTTGATGTATTTGATGATGGCTTCGTCGAATTTATCACCCGCGATTTTGATGGAGCAGGATTCGACGATGCCGCCGAGCGAAATGACGGCGATGTCGGTGGTGCCGCCGCCGATATCGACGACCATGTTGCCGTTCGGTTTGGAAATATCAATCCCCGCACCGATGGCGGCTGCGACCGGCTCTTCGATCAGGTAAACCTGACGGCCGCCGGCCTGAAGGCCCGCGTCAAACACGGCGCGCTCCTCGACTTCCGTAATGCCGCTCGGCACGCAGATGACGATGCGCGGTTTGAAAACGCGGAAGCCGCAGACTTTTTTGATGAATTCCTTGATCATGCGCTGGGTCACTTCGTAGTCGGAGATGACGCCGTCCCGCAGGGGGCGGATGGCAACGATGTTGCCGGGCGTCCGGCCGAGCATCCGCTGCGCCTCTGCGCCGACGGCCAGCATGCGCCCTGTTTCTTTGTTCAGCGCAACGACGCTTGGTTCGCGGAGGACAATGCCTTTTCCTTTGACATAAACGAGGATTGTCGCCGTTCCGAGGTCAATCCCGATGTCGCTTGTAAACATATCAGCCATCACTGTCTTTCTGGTGAGTCTTGCCGCAGGGCATATGCGCCGTGCGTTTTTGGGTGCGCTTCTGGATGCTTATAGATACTTATGGATACGCTTATGGATACTATGGTACAGCATAGAATTCTATGTTATATTATATCGCATCTGTCTGTCGATTTCAACCGTTTTCTGCTTTTTTCCGGTCTGTCTGTGCAATCGTTACGCAGGTAATGGCGGCCGGGTTCAGATAAGCGAGTGTTTTGGCCGCTTCCGCCAGCGTCGCGCCCGTCGTTAAGACGTCGTCGGCCAGCAGCACATGGCGGCCGGAAACCTGCGCCGCCAGCGCCGGAACCGGCTCATAGACGCCGACCACATTGGCGCGGCGCACCCGCTCGTCAAGCGACGACTGCGCCGGGGTGTCCGTCGTTTTTTCCAGCAGCCGGAGAATTGGGCAGTTCAGCCGTCTGGCCAGCGCTTCCGCAAACAGGCGCGCCTGATCGTATCCGCGGGCACGGAGGCGTTTTGCGGATACCGGGACATACGTCACCAGCTCCGGCGCGGCAATGGCGCCGCACTGTACGGCGCGTTCAACTGCGTCCGCTGCAAAACCGGCAAAGACAGACGCATAGGACCAGACGTCTCCGAATTTATAGCGCAGAAGCGCTTGGCGCAATGCGCCCTCGTAGAAAAACGGCGCAATGACGGTTTCGGCAAATTCGATGTGTTTTTCGCGGGCGTCGACGCATTCCTTCCCGCTTCGCCGCGTCTCCGGCAGCTTCGGCAGGCATGCAGGGCAGACCGTGTTTTCCGTGCCGAAGACCAGCCTGCGGCAGAGGATGCACCGCGCCGGGAAGCAGACGGTCACCGCCCAGTCATAGACGGATCGGAGCAGCTTCAGCACGGCGCTTCCCCTTTCAGCCGGGGCAGCAGCCCGCTGTATCGCTTCAGCCGCCGCTTGTTGGCCACCATGGTTTCGATGGATTCCGGGTTGCCGACGATGATCAGCAGCTCTTTCGCGCGGGTCATGGCCGTGTAAAACAGGTTGCGGTTCAAGAGCCGGGAACGCACCAGCGACGCGACAAAGATGACCGCGCGGAACTCGCTGCCCTGCGCCTTGTGAACGGTGACGGCATAGGCGTGTTCCAGATCGCCGAGCATATCAAACGCATAATCGCACGATTTGTCGTCAAACTCGACCGTGACCGTCTGCGCCTGCGGGTTGACGCGTTTGACGACGCCGATATCACCGTTGAAAACACCCCGCCCCTCATCCGTTTCCGGCATACTGGGCTGGCGTTTCCATTCCAGATCGTAATTGTTGCGGATCTGCATGACGCGGTCGCCTTCCCGGAAGGACACGCGCCCGTTGGAGCGTTCCGCCTTGTTTTCGGCGGGCGGGTTGATCAGATCGCGCAGGATCTCGTTGAGGTGCGTCACGCCTTCCGCATACTGCCGGGAAGGTGAAAGCACCTGAATGTCTTCCGGCGGGATGCCCATATTTTTGGGCAGGCGCCGCGTACACAGGTCGGCGACGGTCGAAAGCACCTCGTCGCTCGTCCGGCGGTTCAAAAAGAAGAAATCCTTCTTGTTGTTGGAGAGTTTCGGCATTTCGCCGCGGTTGACGGCGTGCGCGTTCATGATGATATCGCTTTCCTGCGCCTGACGGAAGATTTCGTCCAGGTGGATGGCGCGCGCAATGCCGCTTCGGATGATATCGGCCAGCACCGTTCCGGGGCCGACGGACGGAAGCTGATCCGGGTCGCCGACCAGAATCAGGCGGCAGCTGTTCTTCATGGCGTGGAGCAGCGAGGCAAACAGCGGCAGATCCACCATGGAGACTTCGTCTAAAATAATCGCATCGGCGTCTAGCGGATGCTCTTCGCAGTGCGCAAAACGGATGCCGCTTTCGGCGTAGGTCACTTCGAGCAGGCGGTGAATCGTTTTCGCTTCCCGGCCGCAGAGTTCGCTGAGGCGTTTGGCCGCTCTGCCGGTCGGCGCCGCCAGCAGCGTTTTGGCGTTCATCCGGTCAAGCAGCCCGAGCATGCCGCGGACGGCTGTGGTTTTGCCCGTCCCGGGGCCGCCGGTCAGCACCATGACCGGTTCCGTGACGGCAGCCACCACCGCTTCGCGCTGTTTGGCGGAAAAGGCGATACCGAAAGACGCCTCCAATTCGGTCAGCGCCGCTTCTGCGCCGCGCGGCTTTTCATACCGGCGCGACGTCAGAAAGGCCAGCCGTTTGGCGGTATAGACTTCTTCTTCATACATCTGCTTCAGATAGCACATGGTCACGCCGCTGATCGGGCACAAAACGACGGTTCCGGCGGCGGCCATCAGCTCCATCGCCTCAGAAACCTGCCCGGTGCTGAGCGACAGAAACTGCGCCGTCACATCGGTGAGCCGGTCGGCGGGCAAACAGACATGGCCTTCGTTTTCATTAAAATACAGTTCAAACGCGATGCCGGCCTGAATGCGCTCCAGGGATTCCAAGCCGAAGCCGAAGCTCTGTGCCATCCGGTCGATCTGGCGGAAATCGACGCAGTACGGTTCAAAGACAAGCTGATACGGGTTCTCCGTGACAAATTCACGACTTTTATGGCCGTAGCGTTTATAAACGGCCATCGCCACGGAGAGGTCAATGCCATATTCCGAAAAGAACGTCATCAGTTCGCAGACGGCGATTTTCGTGCGGAGTTCTGCAGAAATCGCCTCGGCGCGCGCCTGCGTCATGCCCTTGATGGCGAGCAGGGACTCCGGATGATTTTCCAGCACGTCAAACGTTTCGATGCCGAATTTGGAAACAATTTTGCGCGCCGTGACCGGGCCGATGCCCTTGATGGCGCCCGACGCCAGATAGCGCAGAATGGCGCCCGCTTCTCCCGGCAGCATCCGGTCGACGTGATCGCAGCGGAACTGGCTGCCATAGACGGCGTGCGTCGTATAGGTGCCTTCGGCGAAAATGCTTTCCCCTTCGCCGGGATACGGAATCGTCCCCACGGCGGTGATGACGCCGCCTTCTTCCAGTTCGACTTCGACGACCGAATAGCCGTTTTCTTCATTTGTATAGACGACCGACGCAATATCGCCGCTGATCGTCACGGTTTCGCCGGATTCTCCCGTCGCCGTGCCGTAAGTTTCTGCCAAGCGCGCACGCCTCCTTCGGATAAAGCAGGGCGTTTCATGAGACGCCCCCATGGTCACTATTTTACAACAGATCGCGTCAAAAAGCAAGCCTCCGGCAGAAAGCCGGAGGCTTTTCGTTTGATTTGTCTGACCGGACGCTATTCTGAGCGGAGCGGCATGACGCGGCGGAACCGCTTCTCGCAGGAGCGTTTTTTCTTTTCCATCGCACTCGTCTTATAGGCAAGCGGCTCGACCAGAATGGTGTGCAGCCCGGCCAGGTTGCCGCCGACGATATCGGTGAAAATTTGGTCGCCCACGGCAACGGCCTCGCGGCGTTTGACCTGCATTCTGCGCAGGGCGCGGAAGTAGCCGAACGGAAGCGGCTTCATCGCCATCGGCACGCATTCAACGCCGAGATCCCGGCAGAAAGGCAGCACACGGTGCTTTTTGCCGTTTGTCAGGATGCAGAGCCGGATGCCGTTCGTCTCCATGGTGCGGATCCATTCGGCAATCCGGTCGTTTGGCGTCGTATCGTAATAGGGCGTCAGCGTATCGTCCAGATCGCATAGAACGGCTTTGACGCCGCGGCTTTTGAGCCATTCTGGCGTCAGGTCGTAGATCGTATTGATTTGGGTCGCCGGGTAAAGCTTGCGGTTCATTTGAGAGCCTCCGTTGCCGTCTGCCGGCAGGATATCCGTTGAATCTGGTGCATATTATATCACTGATGCAGGCAAAAATCCACTGCATATTATGTCGGCGCAGTAAATTCTTTCTGGGAATTTGTCTGACGGATGAATCACCCTGCGCCGGGAAAGAGCGTGACGGATATGGCCGAGATGCCGGTTTATCATGTTTGTCTGCCCTGCGAGGCGTGCCCCGCAGACGCACAGGTCATGCGTCTGGGGTGGCGTGCTTTGCCGGACGGTCTGCTGGCGCCGAAGGGCGCGCTGCCCTGCGGTGTGCTGCACATATCCGGCACCCTGCCGCCGGACGCGGAGGCGTTTGCGCAGACGGCCGCTGCGGAATGCCGCCGTTTGGGCGCGAAGGGGCTTTTTCTCGACGTTTCGCCGGACGCGCCGTCTGCGGCGGCAGTCAAAGTGCTTCGCGCCTTCGGGCTGACAGTCTACGCGCCGTTTTGCGATGGCGGCGTGATTCCGACCTACGCCGACCCCGTGGATCCGCAGACAGAGGCGCCGTTTGCCCTCGCCCTGACATGGCGCGCCGCGCAGACCGAGCTGGGCGGGCATGAAGCCGTCAAACGCTCGATCGGGCCTGCGGAGCTTCGGGCGCTGATCCGCGATCACGCGCCGCAGACCGCCTTCTCCCGCGAGCTGCTGGCCAACTACTGCACGCTGCACGCAGGCGGCAAGACGCTGTTCCTGCTGTTTGACAGCGAGGAAACCATGCAGATGCGCCTGACCCGCGCACAGGACAGCGGAGCATGCGCCTGTTTTCTCGCCGGAAGTCCGTAAAAATTGGTTGCGGACCGGCGGTCTTTGTGTTATAATCTTTACAGCAGTACGCTGGACAAACCCGTCTGCGCGTCTGCCTCTATCCTCTGCCGGCCTGCCCGCCGGTTTTTGAAAGGAATCGATGCCGATGTTTACGCTTTCCGCAAATGCAGGCTGGTTTGAAGGCGACTCCTATCAGCGCTATTTTGAAGCCGCCAAGCGCGGGTTCAAGGCCATTGAAGAATTGGGCTGGCTGCACTTGGATCTCGACCGGGCGCGTGCCGCCATCGACGAAAGCGGCGTTGCACAGTCTGCGCTGCTTTTCCAGTCGCATCATACAGATTTCGCCGCAAAGATCGACAACCGCCACGGTCTCGTCTGGGCGGATGCCGTCGATGCGTTTGCGCACGCCGTCGAAGAAACGCTGACGGCGGCGCTGAAGATGAACGTCCGGAATATCGTCGTCACCTCCGGCAACGAACGGGATGACGTTTCCCGCTACGTCCAGCATACGAACCTCGTAACCGCTTTGCGCAAAGGCGCTGAAATCGTCCGCGGTTCCGGCGTCCGGCTCGTTTTGGAGCCGCTGAACGTGCTCGTGGATCACAAGGGCTATTACCTTGTCACCACGGCGGAAACGGTCGACGTCATCGACGAAGTCGGTTCGCCGGATGTGCGTGTTCTCTACGACGTCTACCATCAGCAGATCAGCGAGGGCAACGTCATCAACACCATCCGCGCCAACATTTCAAAAATCGGCCACATCCACACGGGCGACGTCCCCGGCAGAAGAGAACCGGGCACCGGCGAGCTGAACTACCGCAGCATCTTCAAGGCCATCGCCGAAACAGGCTATGACGGCTTTGTCACGTTTGAATGCGGCCGTTCTGTTGACGCGGACACCGTTTCCAGAAACATGTTTGCGCTGCTCGGCTGAGCGACCAGACCGCCCAAAAGACAACAGGGGGTTTATCATGGCAGACCATTCCAAAATGACCGTCCCCGATTGGAACGCGCCGAAAATCGACCTATCCAGCCGCAGGCTCGTTTGGCAGGATGAATTTGACGGCGATACGCTGGACCTGACGAAGTGGAAGCACATTGCTTGGCCGGAAACCGCAAAATGCGACGTCACCTGCAACGTCTACGCCGCCGACATGGTCTCCGTTCACGACGGCTGCGCCTGGATCCGCACGGAATTCCGCAAGGAAGGCCCCTACGGCCCCGGCTTCTATTCCGGCTGGATCAGCTCGGAAAACAGCCTCTGCACAACCTACGGCTACTATGAAGTCCGCTGCAAAATCCCGCGGGCGGAAGGCGTTCACGCCGCCGTCTGGACATTCGCCAAAGACCACCCCTATTCCGACTTCGGCCGCGGCGGCACGGAAGTGGACATCATCGAATCTGCCGCCTGCCGCGTCGCCTGCGACGACGAGGAACAGAACAGCTCCTACGGGATCACGCTTCACTCCGGCGACGAATCCGAAAATCACATCGGCTGCTGGCTGCCGCCGGTTCTGACGACGAAGCCGGACGGCACCAATCTGTATGACGGCTTCCACACCTTCGGCTTTGAATGGACGAAGACCGCCTACATCTTCTACTACGACGGTGTGGAAATCCAGCGCGTTGACTTTTCCAAGGGTCCGGCGGGCAAGATTCAAAGCGTCTGCATGCGTCCGGAATTCATCTACCTCTCCATGCACGTCGGCAGCCGGATCGCATCGGACGGGCATATCATCGCAGACTGGAACGGCAACGCTTTCCTGAACCCGGAAGGCACGTTCCCGCTTGACTTCGTCGTCGATTATCTCCGCTATTACGCGCCGGAAGAGGAATAAACCGGTTCCGGCAAATCTGATTTCAGGACGGTTTGACAAAATGGGCAAAATCAAATATCTTGTTCAGCGCGTGTGCCGGATGGACTGCGGCAGGCTGTTCCGCACCATCGGGCAGACGGCCAAAGCCTCCGGGCGGAGCCGGATATACATCGCGTTCGACATGCTCCGCTGCGCCATCCGCTATACCGCGGCGCCTGCGGACTATGCGCTGTTTGAATTCTGGTCGCTGACGCCGGCGCAGCGCAAGACGTATGTCACGCGGGGCATCAACGACCGGCTCGTCAAAAAATACAACGACCGGTCTTTGTGGCATGTTTTTGACAACAAAAACGAGTTCAATACGCGGTATGCCCAATACATCGGCCGGGAATGGATGCAGCTTCAGCCGGACGGATTCGACGCGTTTGACGCGTTTCTCTCCCGGCATGACTGCGTCTTCTACAAGCCGCTGAATCTCTCCTGCGGGTGGGGCATCGAGAAAATCGACGTCGCCGCGGTCGAAGACCGCCGCGCACTCTTTGACCGGCTGATCGCAAAGGGCGGCGGCCTCATCGAGGAACGCATCATTCAGCACCCGGAGATGAACCGGATGTTCCCCGGCTCGGTCAACACGATCCGGCTTGTGACCATCAATGACGGCAAAGACGTGACGGTTGTGTTCGCGTTTCTGCGCGTTGGCAACGGCAAATTCGTCGACAACCTAAACAGCGGCGGTATGGCCGCACCGATCGACCCGGAGACGGGCATCGTCACGCATCCGGCTGCCGACAAGGATTACAAGGCGTATGACGTTCACCCGGCCACCGGGACGCCGTTCGTCGGCTTTTGGATTCCGCGGTTTGCGGAAGCAGTCGCCATGGTCAAGGAAGCGGCTCTGATCGAGCCCCGCATGGGATACGTCGGCTGGGATGTCGCCGTCACGCCGGACGGGCTCTGTCTCGTCGAAGCCAACAGCTTCCCCGGCCACGACATCCTCCAGCTGCCGCCGCATGTGCCGGACAAAATCGGTTTGATGAGCCGCATCGAGCGGTTTTTATAAGCTGGGCAGAACATCCGCCTGAACCGTTCCGGCAAATCCGGCCAAGCCGTCCATTCAGCCTTTATTCCGCCGCTTGATCAACCCGAAAACAGACAAAAAAAGACCATTCATCCGGTTTTTCCGGTCGAATGGTCTTTTTGATGTTCGGTTTTGCGCTATGCGTTCTGCGCGCGTTTCAGAAGCTCTGCAACGGTCACGTCATAGCCTTTGTCGGCGTAATCCGGCTCGATGCCGCTGAGATCGGCCGTGCCGAACTTCCGGCGCAGGATTTCCGCCGCCGTCCAGCGCTTCAGCCACGGGTTTCGCGCCAGAATCGGGCCGATGGCATACGTCGCCATGACGCTGCCTGTGCGGATGCCCTCTGCCGGGCATTCGGTTCCGTCGTCGTTCAGGATGCCGCCCGGGCCAAATTTTGCACGGAAAAGCGGCTCTGCGACGCCTTTTAAGTACCCGCTCTTGTTGATGAATCCGGCCAGCAGCTGATCCGACAGCGCAGATTCATACAGAATATCCCCCAGCTGACGTTCTGCCGTGCGGACAGCGACGCAGTCGGTCAGGCCGAGGCAGGGGTATGCTTCGCCGTCCGGCATGCAGATGGCGCGCGCCGTCAGCTCCGCGGCGCTGCCGGTAAACAGCATCGGAATGCCCGCTTCGGCCGCCGCACGGAATTCAGCCGTCTGCGCGGCGAGCGCACGGCGCGCGGCTTCGACATGGCTTTCCGTGCCGGCACCGGCATAGATGAAGTCGGCGTCGGACAGGCGAATCTGTTCATCCGGTGCAAAGCTGACGATTTCCGCCGGATGACCGGTCTGCGCCAGTGCGCGCTGGAGGACAAGCAGGTTGGCATGTTCGCCGTACAGATTCAGGAGATCCGGATAAAGACAAATCAGTTTCATCAGAGGTTCTCCTTTCTTTCCGCCGCGTCGCCGGGCAGGCGAGACAAAAACTTCTCCCGGTCCGAAAAGCAGGTGATGACATAGAGGTCATTCGTCCCCTGGAAGACGTCGCGGATATCGTCCAGCGTTGGCAGGATCCGAATCCGGTTTTTGGGGATATCGGTGTAGTCGAGCCGGTTGGCGAGGTCATAGACGTATTTGCCGGCCAGATAAATGGTTCGGATGGAATCTGCGCGGAGCAGCTCAAAGTTGATGTCCCACAACCACGACGTCTCGCCGGTGAAATACTTCCGGCTGACGGCGTCTACGATGAACAGGACGTCGCCGCCTCTGCGGACAGCCAGATCGATCGACTGGTCATACGAGGTGGAATTTTCATGTTTTGAGGTGAGCAGCGCGATTTCGCGGCCGTTCTGGTTCCAGCTGCGGATGCGGCCGTTCCGGAAGGTATAATCGCTGATGACCTCGGCGATAAGCGACGGGGATACGCCGAGCTCTGCGGCGACGGCATAGGCCGCCAGCATATTGTAGAGGTTGAAGAGCACGCGCAGATTGGTGTGCAGCGCCGTTTCGTGGTTGATCGTCAGCGTGCCGTCGGCGATGTCCGCCGCCGTCACCGCGTAGTCGCAGGGGTGGCGGTGATAGCCGCAGGTATCGCAGCGGTAGTCGCCGAAGCCGGGGCGATGGCTGTGGACAAACGTCAGCCGTTCGCCGCATTTCGGGCAGTAGACCGCATCGTTATACCGCGCGGGCTGCTCCGGCAGGCCGGCCGAGGCATCGATTCCGAACCAGCGGACGGTTTTTGCATTCTCTGCAAAGCGCGAGATCAGCGGATCGTCTGCGTTCAGAATCAGCTCCATCTCCGGGGAAATCGCATCCCGGATGCGCTGGAAAATAAACTCCGGGTGGCCGTTGCGCGTCATCTGGTCGCGGTAGAGGTTCAGGATGGCAAAGTGGGTCGGCCGCATGTAGCGGAAGGTATGGCGGGCATACTGTTCGTCCGATTCCATGACGATCACATCGCTCTTCACCCGGCCCGTCAGCGTCGCATTGCGGATCAGCATGGTGGCGATGCCCTCGATCTGGTTGGATCCTTCCCGGTTCCAGCAGACGTTCATGCCGGCCCGCTCCAGGATGCGGACAATCATCTCCACGGTGGATGTTTTGCCGTTGGAGCCGGTGACTGCGACGACGCGATCCGGCAGCTTCATCCGCGCAATGATATCCGGGCAGATTTTCAGCGCCAGCTGACCGGGCTTGGACGAGCCTTTTTTGACAATGCGGCCTGCCAGCGCCGCCAGCTTACAAACCACGATTGCAAGCAGTTTTCTCATAGGTTTTCCCCTTTTCTTTGTTCCGGGATCGAATCGTTCTGCGCTGCGGCGACATCCGATGCAATCTGCCGGACGAGCGCATCCGCATCCGGAAAGCGCCTTTCCGGGCGGAGAAATTCATAGAGCAAAAGCACGGCTTCTTCGCCGTAGGTTTCGCCGGTATAGCCAAACAGATGGGTTTCGCAGTCGTAAACGCCGTTTTCATAGAACGTCGGGCGCGTGCCGAAATTCGTAATCGACCGGTATGTGCGCCCCCGCAGCAGCACCTCCGACACATAGACGCCGGGCCGCGGGCGGACGATCTCTGCCGGGAGCGCCAGGTTCAGCGTGGCATAGCCGAGTTTACCGCCGCGGCCGTCGCCGTGAACCGCCTGTCCGGCGATGATATGCGGATGACCGAGCATCCGGTTGGCTTCTGCGACGGCGCCCGATTCAATGCAGGCGCGAATCCGGGTGGAGCTGACGGGTTCACCGTCCACAAGGACATCCGGAACTGTTTCCGTCGGGAGAAACCGTGTGAGCGATGACGGCGTTCCGGCGCCGCCTGCGCCGAACCGGTAATTCCGCCCGCAGACGGCGCAGGCGGCATGCAGCCGTTCGATCAGCGTCTCCTGTGCGAAGCGCTCCGGCGGCGTCGTCTGCATGGCATGGTCAAACGTCAGCTCGACCAGCTCGACGCCTGGAAACAGCATGCCTGCCAGCACGTTTTTGGTTCGCCTGTCGATGAGCAGCGCGGCGGACTCCCCGTGCACGGCGTTTTTCGGCCGCCGGTCAAACGTCACGATGCAGGGTTTTGCGCCGGAAGCGGCCGCCTTCTGCACGGCCTGTTGGATGACCGCCTGATGGCCGCGGTGCAGCCCGTCAAAAAAGCCGAGCGCCGTTACCCGTTTTGTCTCTGTTTCCGCCACAACATCACCCCTTCATGCGGTTTCTGTCGAATCAAAATGCAGTTTCGCCGGTCTGTTTCACCGGTTCTGTCACAAAAAAGCGTTTTTCGATGTTCAGCGCTTCGCCCTGAACGATGCCGACCGCCAAAAATTCGCCGGATGCAGCGTAAAACCGCTGTCTGCCGGACGGATTGCCGGGCGCTTCCGACGCGCACGCCGCCGGAACGTCGAGGCCCGTTTTCAGGAAGCGTTCGCCCTTTGCATTGAGCGTCATTCGGCCGAGCTGGGCAAACGCCGCATCGACCGGCAGGACGAAGCTGTAATCCCCTGCTGCAACGCGTTCCGCCAGCGCATCCGGCGTCAGCGCGTCACTGACGGAAAAGGCGCCGACAACGGTGCGCCGCAGGGCGGCCATCGTGCCGAATGTGTTGAGCGCCCGGCCGATATCCCGGCAGAGCGAGCGGATATAGGTGCCCTTGGAGCAGGTGATGCGCAGGGTGAACCGCTGTGCCGGTTCATCCGCTTCGAGCAGCTCCAGCGCGTAAATCGTCACATGGCGCGGTTCGGGCTCCGGCGCTTTCCCGGCGCGCGCCAGCTCATAGAGCTTGCGGCCGCCGACTTTGATGGCGGAGTAAACCGGCGGAATCTGGTCGAGTTCGCCGGTAAAGCGCGGCAGAATCGCGGCAACGTCCGCCGCCGTGCAGCGGATGCTGCTTTCTGCGGTCGCCGTGCCCGTTGTATCGCCGGTATCGGTTTCAAGGCCGAGCTGCATACAGGCGATATACGCTTTGTCGCAGCCGGTGATATATTCGCAGACCTTGGTTGCGCGGCCGAAGCAGATCAGGTTCAGACCCGTCGCAATCGGATCCAGCGTGCCGGTGTGGCCGGCGGATTTGGTGCCATAAATGCGTTTGAAGCGGGAAACCAGCAGCTGGGATGAAATCCCCTCCGGCTTGTCCGCCAGAATAATACCGCTTGCGGGCTTTTCCATAGGCAAAGTGTTCCTCCCGAGATCAAGCGTTTCTCTCGTTTCGCTTAGGCGTTCAGACGTTTTTCAATTTCGGCGCAGACGGCTGCGATGGCTTTATCCGGCGGGAGCATCAGGCTGCATCCGGCTGCCGCCGCGTGACCGCCGCCGCCGAACACGGCGCAGACGGCCGCCGCATCGACGCCGCCCGTGGTGCGCACGGAGATTTTTGTCGAACCGTCCGGCTGTTCATAGGCCGAAACGCCTGCCCGAACCCCTTCGATTTTCCGCGGAATAGACGAAAAATCGTCGATGTCGTCTTCGGTTGCGCCGGTTGATTTGCGCATTTGCTGCGTGACCGTGATGGCGGCAATCTGCCCGTCGCAGAAAAATTGCAGGCCGTCGTAGACCAGCCGTTCCATTTCGATGCGGGCGCGGCGTTTTCGTTCAAAAAATTCCTGATTCAGTGCGGGCAGGTCGATCCCGGCACGGATGCAGGCGGCCGCGGTTTCATGGGTCACAGCGGTCGTGTTGGAGAACAGGAAACAGCCGGTATCGGTTGCCAGCGCGATATAGATCAATGTCGCCAGCGCTGCATCCAGCGGAACGCCGAGCGCTTCGATCAGGTCAAAAATGATTTCCCCCGTCGCCGCCGCAGACGGCGCATCGACTTTTCCGTGTTCGGCGTTCATGGCGTTGGCGATGTGGTGATCGATGACGTAATGGATTTGACCGGCAAACGGGACGGCCGCCGGTGCAATCTGCCCGTAGGACGGCACGTCCACGGTGACAACGGTATAGCGTCTGCCGCTGGCCGGCGTTTCCGCATAGGGCGCCAGATAGCGGCCCAGCCGTTCCGTCATATCCGGATCGGCGCAGACGGCTGCGCGCTTGCCGAGCCTGCGCAGCGCCAGACAAAGCGCCGCCGCTGAACCAACGGTATCGCCGTCCGGTTTGCGGTGCGTCAGAATCAGAAAATCATCGTCGGCTTTCATGCGCTGCGCCATTTCGTTCAGCGCCTGCCGGTTGACCATGTCCATCTTCCTGTGTTGTCCCCTTTTGGTTCAAGAATTCGTTTCTTTCGTCTGATTTTGTTCGTTTTTCTTTTCCTGCTGTTCAATTTCGTTCATCAGTTCGATCGTATGCTGACCGCGCAGGAGGCCTTTGTCGGCGACGAATGTGAGTTCCGGCGTACTCCGGAGCTGCATGGCGGCGGCCAGCGCCCGGCGGATATAGCCCGCCGACGAACGGAAGCCTTTGAGCGTTTCATTCAGATGCGCTTCGTCGCCCAGCGCGCTGATGAACACGCGGGCATACTTCGCGTCGTTGGAAACTTCGACGCGTGTGACGCTGACAATGCCGTTGATGCGCGGATCTTTCAGCGTCGGAATGATCTCGCTGATTTTCGTTTTGATTTCGTCGCCCACGCGGACGGCTCGATAATTGGCCATTTTGTCTGACTCCTCTCTTTGAAAATGCAGAAATCCCGGCCTCTGCCGGGATTTCTGCAAGCGGAGCGCCCGGCTGCGCTTTGGTGCGCAATCCGCGCTGGTTATTCTTTTGGTGGACTGCCGTCAGATCTGAACCATCAGGTAGTTTTCGATGATGTCGCCCTCTTTGACGTCGTTGAAGCGGTCGATGCCGATGCCGCATTCATAACCGGTGGCGACTTCACGCGCATCGTCTTTGAAGCGTTTCAGGCTGGAAATTTCACCTTCATGGATGACGACGCCGTCACGGACGATGCGGACTTTTGCAGCGCGCTGCACTTTGCCGTCTTTGACCATGCAGCCTGCAATCGTCCCGACGCCGCTGACTTTGAAGACCTGGCGGACTTCTGCCGTGCCGAGGATTTCTTCTTTGAATTTTGGCGCCAGCATGCCCTTGATGGCGGACTTGACCTCGTCGATGCATTCGTAGATGACGCGGTACATCCGCATATCGATGCCCTTCTGTTCGGCGGAGGTACGGGTATTGATATCCGGGCGGACGTTGAAGCCGATGACGATGGCATTCGACGCGGATGCGAGCATGATATCGTTTTCGTTGATGGCGCCGACGCCGGCATGGATGATGCGGACGCGGACTTCATCGTTGGAGAGCTCTTCCAGGGATGCTTTCAGTGCTTCTGCGGAGCCCTGAACGTCTGCCTTGAGGATGATGTTCAGGTCTTTCACGCTGCCGTCTTTGATGTTGGCAAACAGGTCTTGCAGCGACATTTTCGCGACAGACGTGCTGGCTTCGCGTTCTTTCTGTTTGCGTTCCTCGACCAGCTCGCGCGCCATACGTTCGTCGGTGGCGACGCGGAAATGATCGCCTGCGCCGGGAGCCTCGTCGAGGCCGATGATTTCAACCGGCATGGACGGACCAGCCGTGTTGATTTTCTGGCCTTTGTCATTCGTCATGGCGCGGACGCGGCCGACCGACGTCCCCGCGATGACAAGGTCGCCGACGTGCAGCGTCCCGTTCTGGACGAGCAGCGTCGCGACGGCGCCGCGGTTTTTATCCAAGCGGGCTTCGATGACGGCGCCGGATGCTTCGCGGTTCGGGTTGGCTTTGAGCTCCTGCATATCGGAGACGAGCAGGATCATTTCCAGCAGTTCCGGCAGGCCCATGCCCGTCGTCGCGGAAACCTTGCAGATGACCGTATCGCCGCCCCATTCTTCCGGCAGCAGGTCATGTTCCGTCAGCTGGCGGAGTACGCGGTCAGGGTCCGCGCTCGGTTTATCCATTTTATTGACGGCGACAATGATCGGGACGTTCGCCGCTTTCGCGTGGTTGATGGCTTCAATCGTCTGCGGCATGACGCCGTCATCGGCGGCGACAACCAGAATTGCGACGTCTGTGACGGAGGCGCCGCGGGCACGCATGGAGGTAAAGGCGGCATGACCCGGCGTATCGAGGAAGGTGATCACGCGGCCGTTGGCTTTGATCTGGTAGGCACCGATGTGCTGCGTGATGCCGCCGGCTTCGCCTGCGACGACATGCGTCTTGCGGATGGCGTCCAGCAGGGACGTCTTGCCGTGGTCAACGTGACCCATGACGACGACGACCGGATCGCGTGGGACCAGTTCAGACGCTTCGTCTTCATGGTCGACGTCGGCAAAGAGCCGTTCTTCAATCGTGCGGTGGACTTCGTGTTCGATTTTGGCGCCGAACTCCATGGCGACCAGGCTGGCCGTATCAAAGTCGATGACGTCGGAAACGGCGGCCATAACGCCGAGCTTCACCAGCTGTTTGACGACTTCAGCGCCCGTTTTCTTCAGGCGGGAAGCCAACTCGCCGACGGAGATTTCATCCGGGATGGAAACCTTAATTGGCTGCTTTTTGCGGACTTCCTGCTGTAAGCGGCGCATTTTTTCCTGTTCTTCCATCCGGCGCTTCTGGCTGAAGTTCGCCGGTTTTTTATCGGCCGCCTTCTTGATTTTCTGTTTGCCGGAGCCGGCGTTGGCCGCTTTCTCCGGAACCATTTCGTCGACGTGTTCGTCATACTTGGACATATCGACGTTGGAATTGCGCGTATCCACATAGCGGCGTTCCGGTTTTTTGGGCTTCGGCGGTTCTTTTTTCGGTTCCGCCGGCTGCTCTTTGGCAGGCTGTGCTTCAGCCGCCTGTGCCGCGGGTTCCGCTGCCTGAGCCGGCGCCGGTTCTTCAGCCGCTGCAGGTGCTTCTTCTTTCACGGCGATGCGCGTCCGGTCCAGCGCCGCTTCAATGTCGCCGACCTCGTTCATCTTCGTGATTTCATTGAAAATCAGATTCAGCTCGTCATCTTCGAGCACTTTTGCCGGGCTTTTCGGCACGTCGCCGTGATCCGACAGAATCTGCATGACCACCTTGTTGCGGACGTCAAAATCCTTCGCCACATCGCTGATCCGTGTTTTATTTAAGTTGCTCAAACAGGGTCACCTCCAAATTTCATCTGCTCCGAAAGCTGCGCGTAGATTGCATCGCTGATTTGAACGTTTGGCCGCGATTCACTGGAAAGCGCCCGCTCCAGCGCCCTTGTTTTCCGGGCTTTGGTCAGGCAGGCTTCATCGCGGCAAAGGTATGCGCCTCTTCCGTTTTTCTTGCCCTTGAAGTCGATACTGATGCCGTTCGCATCGCCGTCCGGCGGGAGCACAACGCGAATCAATTCGCGCTTTTCTTTCATGGTACGGCAGCCGACACACATCCTCATGGGAACCTTTTTCTGCGGCATTAACAATATCCACCTCCGGTTCGATTGTGTTGTCTATTCTGAAAACGCTGTCCGAGGCGCGGGTTATTCCGCCTCGGAAACGGCGGATTGCGGTTTGATGTCGATCCGGTAGCCGGTCAGCTTGGCGGCAAGGCGCGCATTCTGCCCTTCGCGGCCGATGGCCAGGGAAAGCTGTTCGTCGGCGACAATGACCGTGCAGCTCTTTTCTTCCGGCACGACGTCAACGCTGATGACCGTCGCTGGAGCCAGCGCCGCCGCAATATACTGCGCCGGATCGTCGGCATATTTGACGATGTCGATTTTTTCGCCGCGCAGCTCGTTGACAATGCTGGCGACGCGCGCGCCTTTCGGCCCGACGCAGGCGCCGACCGGGTCGACGTTCGGGTCGTTTGCCTTGACGGCGATTTTCGAGCGGAGACCCGCTTCTCTGGCAACCGAGACGATTTCGACGATGCCGTCATAAATTTCAGGGACTTCCATCTCAAACAGCCGTTTGACAAGCCCCGGATGCGAACGCGAAATCTGGAGCTGCGGCCCCTTCAGCGTGCGCTGCACGCCGACCAGGTAGACCTTGATGCGGTCGCCTTCGCGGATGGGCTCGTTTTTGATCTGTTCTGCCGGCGGCAGGACAAACGTCTGCTCTTCCGGGCTGCCCGGCAGCGTCAGGATCATATTGCCGGTGCGCAGGTCGATTTTGATGACCTGTGCCGTCAGGATTTCCTGTTCTTTGGAGGAATACTCGCGGTACAAAGCGCCGCGTTCCGATTCGCGGATGCCCTGAATGATGACCTGTTTCGCCGTTTGTGCGGCGATGCGGCCAAACTGCTTGGTGTTCATCTCGACAGAAACCGTGTCGCCGACGGCCGGCGCACCTGTCGTATAACGGCGGGCGTCTTCCGGGCTGATTTCCGTCATCGGGTCGGTCACCGGGTTTGCAATCGTTTTCGTCGCGTACATCCGCATCGACATCGTTTTCGGATCCATTACAAACGTGACCTCGCCGTTCGGCGAATACTCGCGGTGATAAGCCGCCGTCAGCGCCTGCTGAATCTTTTCAATCATATAATCTTTCGGGATATTCTTTTCTTTTTCGAGCGCTTCCAGCGCCAAAAACAAGTTATCTCCGGACTTATCCATGAATTATAAAACCCCACTTCTACGGCGGTATTCTCTCCGCCGGAATTCGTTTCAGAAGTCAAAATGGACGCGGCACTGCGCCATCGCGCTGCGCTCCAGGCGCGTTTCTGCGCCGTTTTCATCCAGAATCAACCCATCGCCGTCGCGGCGAACCAGCTTTGCGGTAAAGCTTTTCCGGCCGGAAGCGTCCGGATGATACAGTTTCAGATCGACCATGCTTCCGGCAAACTTGTCAAAGTCGCTGTCGCGGTAGAGCTCGCGGTTGATGCCCGGCGAGCTGACCTCCAGGCAGTAGCTCTGGTCGATGGGATCCACCTCGTCCAGATACGCATCCAGCGCACGGTTGACCTGCTCGCACATGTCGATGGTAACGCCGCCGGGCGGGTCCGTATCGATGAGGACGCGCAGCACCCATTCGCCCGCTTCACGGAGAAACTTTACGTCCCAGATCAGGCATCCGGCTTCCTGTGCAAACGGCGCCGCAGCCGCTGTGACGAGCGCGGTAATTTCTTTTGCATTCATCGTTTCTGACCACCCAGTCCTAAAAAATTGCGCATTCAACAAGAAAGAGCGGGAAACCCGCTCCAATCAAACAAATCGATCCTCAAAAAACGGCCAAAAGAGCCGATCCCGTCAATCGATCCCAACAAATCGGTCAGGCCGCCTTTTCACCGAGAAAAGCGAACCGCCGAACCAATCTGGGCGTTTCCCCGGCGGCAGCCGGTTTGCATACGCCCTTACATCTTCTATTATATCACATAGCGGTCGTTTATGCAAGCCTTTTCCAATTTTTTTTGCCGGGAAAAACGCCGGAATGCGCAGCAGATGTGCGCATTCCGGGCGTTTTCCGGGCGGCTGTTTTTTCCCGGGCACGCCGGGTATCTAACGGCTGAGCAGATGCCATCCGTCTTCCCGCTGTACAAACGTCAGGCTGCCCGTTCGGATGATTTCCGGTGCGTATTCCATGCACCAAGCGTCTGCCGGGGTATACAGCGCGTAATTGATGCGGTAGGTGACACGCGCCTCGTCGCTGCTTTGTTCGCTGCGGCTGATCGTCCAGCTTTTGATGCGGATGGGCGGATAGCTGCCGATGTCGCCCGACAGCATGGCCAGCGTATACCGGTCGTTTTTGGCGGCCGCCGTCGCAAAGAGCTGCACAAACTGCTGCGGCGCGATAGCCGTCAGGTCGGTTTCGGCAAGAACCGTATGCGGTTTTTCGCCTGCCGCGATATAGTCCGCCGCGGGCAGGCGTTCCAATTCCACCGCCGGCATGGAAAATTCCTCTGTCTTGCCGGTGCTGAGGTTGACGTATGTGTATGCCGTGGTGTCGTAGAAAAAGACGACCGCATGGCCTGCGTTGTCCGCAGCCACATGGCTGATCAACCCGGTAAACAGCGTCTGCGCTTCATCTTCCGGGTACTTGACCATCGCAAGCACATCCAAACCGCCGGATGTGCGCCGCACCAGTGCGCGCGGGCCGCCGGCGGCGACAACCGTTCCGCTCCGGTATTCGGTATAATCGCCCAGGGTGTTGCCGAAAAAGAGCCGGTCTCCGCCCGCCTCGACCGTGCCGAACAGGATGCCCTCCGTCAGGACGGCATAAATCCGGTCGCCGGCGACGGTAACCGACCGCGGCGGCGCACCGTCGGCATAGCGATACGTTTCGCCGTTGGAGCGGTCATGGAAATAGAGCGTATTGTTGGCGGCGTACAGATCCGCCAGACGACCGCTGCCGGCCTGGCTGGCGGTATAGATCACCGTGCGTTCGCCGGTTTCCAGCGTCTGCCGGATGAGGCGGTCAACCCCCGTGTCATTCGCCAGATAAAACAGCGCGTCGCCGAGAAAAACGGCCGTCTGCCGGTTGGGCGACAGCGTGCAGCCGCTGAGGATGGCAGTCGCCCAGATGCCGTCCAGCGGGTTGTAGGTATAGAGCACCGCATCACCGCCGTCTGCGCCGTCGCTGTTCAGGAAATACAGCACGCTGTCTTTCATGGCGCCGCGGCAGAACGGCATTTTGAAGTATCTCCGGAGTTCCGTTCCGTTTTCGTTGACGGCACAGAGCTCGCCGGTGTCCAGATTCCGGAAAAAGATCCGGTCTTCGATCACCAGAAATTCCCGGTAGGCCGGGAGGTCGCAGATCGCAGTCGTCCGGCCGGTGGACAGTTCCACGCGCGTCAGCCGGTTGTCATGCGGCGCGACAAAAACGAGTTTGTTGGCATGACACCAGAGCTGTGTGGATTGAACCGTTTTCTCCTGATGGATGTCATCTAAGGGGTCCGGCTCCTCGTTTGGGCTGACCGTCACCACCGGTGTCGTCGTCTGGCCGCCGCTTTCAGGCGTGCTGCGGCACGCCGTCAGCGCGCTCAGCATTACAGCGGCCAACAGCAGCAGAAGAAATCGTTTTCGCACGGGCGGCACCTCCAAAAAATGCGGCAAATAAATGGGGTTCGGCTACAACGTCAGATCCGCGACATACGGGCAGTGATCCGACGCGACGATCTGCGGGATGTCCGCGCGTTCTGCATGAAATTCCCGGGTCGCAAAAATGTAGTCGATCTTTTCCGTCGGCGCTTCCGACGGGAAGCTTTTTGCCCCGGGCGGCAGCAGCGCGCCCGTGTCGTTCATCGTCGAAAAGAGCGGCGCGAGCGCCGGGTTGTCCGGCGTCATATTCAGGTCGCCCATGAAGACAACCGGTGCGCCGCGCGTTTCCAGCAGCTCCATGACGGTGGCAACCGCGTTCCGGTGTTCCGACGGATTCAGCCCGAAGTGCGCAATCAGCACGTCAAACCGCGCCGGCGCGTCGAATTCGGCCTTCAGCACGCAGCGTGTTTCATAGTATCCGTCCTGGGTGCGGAACTGCGGATCCGGGATGTGAACCGGGCGGGCTGCCCGCATGGGAAAGCGGGAAATGATCGCGTTGCCGTACGGGCCGTCGCCGCCGAAATCAATCGCCTTCGCGAAATAATAGTGTTCGTATCCCAGCAGATCCGCGATGATTTTCGTCTGTTCGCGGTAATCGGCGGCGGCACCGCGGTCACGCACTTCGTTCAGGCCGATGATGTCCGGCTGAAACCGCCGGATGACATCGGCAACCTGCTGAAAATTCAGCGCCGGGGGTTCGCCCTTCAGCATCTGAACATGGTCTTCCCCGTGCTGAATATTGAATGTCATGACGCGCAGGTTCATTTCGCCGCCTCTGCGCCGTCAAACAGGCGTTTGCCGCCGCGGTAGACGGCGTACATTTGGATATCGTCGTCGAAAACGGTGATATCGGCGTCAAACGTCGGCGCCAGACGGCCTTTGTTGGTCAGGCCCATGATTCTGGCCGGCGTGGCGCTGACCATGCGGACGGCGTCTTCGATCGGGGCGCCCGCTTCATCGCGCATGACGCGAACCAGGCGGTCTGTCGTGGCGATGCTGCCCGCAAACGCGCTGCGGTCAGCCAATTTGGCGACGCCGTCTTCGATGATGACCGGCACGCCGGTTTCCTTGTCGCCGAGCATGGAAGTTCCGCTCGTCTGACCGGCGGCCCGCATGGAGTCGGTGATCAGGGCGGTGCGGCCCGGGCCCTTCGTCTGGTAGATGAGCTTCAGCAGCGTCTTCGGCAGGTGGACGCCGTCGGCAATGATTTCAACATCCATATCGTCCGTGGTGAACGCGGTTTCCACCGGGCCCGCATGGCGGAACGCATGAATGCGCTGCACCCCAGCCATGGCGGAATACAGATGTGTGCAGAGGGTGAAGCCGTTTTCAAATGCTTCAATCGCCTGTTCGTACACGGCCATGGTATGACCCATCGACGGCAGAATCCCGGCTGCGCGGAGGCGGCGGCCCATTTCCAATGCGCCCGGCAGCTCCGGTGCAATGCTCCAGCGGACGATATCGTCCGAGCGGGAGAGGATGTCTTCGACTTCGTTCATATCCGGGTTGCGCACATAGCGCGGATCCATGGCGCCTTTTTTCTCGATGTTGAAATACGGCCCTTCCAGATGGAGCCCGCAGAGCGCTGCGCCGTTGTTTTCCATCGTTTTGGCCTGTTTGTATGCTTCAAAAACGGGGTACAGCGATTCATTGGTCGAGCTGACCGTCGAGGGGAAAATCGCCGTCGTGCCGTGTTCCAGATGGGCGCGCGCCGCGCCGAGGATGGACTGTGCGTCGCCGTCCATAAAGTCGTATCCGCCGCCGCCGTGGGTATGGATATCGACAAAGCCCGGCGCGATGTAGCGGTTTTCGACGTCGATGCGCGTGTCGCAGGCGATATCGCCCACAGCGCCGGAGCCGACGGCTTCGATCAGCCCGCTCTCCGCGTCGATCAGCACATAACCATCTTTCAGCACACGCCACGGCGTAATGACCCGGCCGTGATACAAAAGCGTTTTCATAAAGCGAACTCTCCTTTTTGCATTTTTGCGCAAGTCCCCTGCCGCCGGCATATTTCCGCCGGCGGCAGGGGTTCTGTTTACTTCAGCATGCTCTTTTCCCAGCAGTCCGGCGCTTTGAGGCCGAACAGACCGGCGATCGTCGGTGCGACGTTGGCCAGGCCGTAATCGCCTTCTGCCAGTTCGACGGTGCGTTCCTTGTCATAAACGATGAACGGAACGCGGTTCAAGGAGTGCGCTGTGCGCACCTGGAGCTTGCCCTTCTTGTTCTTTTCCAGCATTTCGTCGGCGTTGCCGTGGTCTGCCGTCACAATCAGCGTGACGTTTTCTTCGTCACAGACGGCTTTCAGCCGGGCAAGCATCAGATCCAGTGCGGACACGGAGACGATGACGGCGTCCATGTTGCCCGTGTGGCCGACCATATCGCCGTTCGGGAAGTTGCAGCGCAGGAAGCCGTATTTTTTGGAGCGGATGGCTTCAATCAGGTCGTCGGTAATTTCGGCGCATTTCATCCACGGGCGCTGATCAAACGGAACGAGATCGGACGGAATTTCCTTGAACGTTTCGAGCGCGTCGTCGAATTTGCCGCTCTTGTTGCCGTTCCAGAAGTAGGTCACATGGCCGTATTTCTGCGTTTCGCTGACTGCATACTGGGAAATCCCGTTTGCAATCAGGAGTTCCGAGAGCGTATGGCGGATTTCCGGCGGGTTGACCAGGAAGAGTTTCGGCAGCTTGAGGTCGCCGTCATACTGGAGCATCCCGGCATAGACGACCTTCGGGCGGCGTTCGCGGTCAAAGAACTTGAAATCGTCGTCGTCGAACGCCATGCTGATTTCAATGGCGCGGTCGCCGCGGAAGTTGAAGAAGATGACGCTGTCGTTGTCTTCGATGGTGCCGACCGGGGCGCCGTTTTCCGCGATGACGAACGGCGGGAGATCCTGGTCGATGGCGCCGGTTTCCGCACGGAGGGTTTCGACTGCTTCTTTTGCCGTCGCAAACTGGCGGCCTTTGCCCAAGACATGGGTATCCCAGCCGAGTTTGACCATATTCCAGTTGGCCTGATAACGGTCCATGGTGATGACCATACGGCCGCCGCCGGAGGCGATCTTCGCGTCGAACGACGCGTCAGACAGCTCTGCCAGCTTCGCTTCCAGCGCATCGACATACGTCAGCGCCGACGTCGCCGGAACGTCGCGGCCGTCCAGCAGGATGTGGACGCGTGCGTGCTTGACGCCGTCTTTCTTGGCGGCTTCCAGCATGGCGAACAGATGGCTGATGTTGGAGTGGACGTTGCCGTCGGACAGCAGGCCGAGGAAGTGCATGGTTGAGCCGTGCTGCACGCAGTTGCCGCTCGCCTGCTTCCAGGCATCCGATTCAAAAATCTTGCCGCTTTCGATGGATTCGTTGACGAGTTTGGCGCCCTGCGAATAAATCTGGCCGCAGCCCAGTGCGTTGTGGCCGACTTCGCTGTTGCCCATATCGTCATCGGTGGGCAGGCCGACTGCCGTGCCGTGCGCTTTCAGGCGTTCGGTCGGGCATTCTGCAAGCAGTTTGTCAAGCGTCGGGGTATGCGCCGCGGAGACGGCGTCGCCGATGCCGGTGGAAGAACATCCGATGCCGTCCATGACGACCAGGAGAATGGGTTTCATAGGTGTTCCAGCTTTCTGTTTCAGATTTGATGGGAAGCGCTCTATCAGCCGATAAAGCGTTTCAGGTTGGCGATGCCGATTTCGATGGCCTGGAGCGTTTTCTCCATGCCTTCAAATTCGACGGTCACATAGCCGTCATAGCCGGCCGCTTTCAGGACTTTGATATCCTGTGCAACCGGAACCATGCCGTGGCCGATGATTGTGCCGCGGAGATAGTTGCCGCCGCGGGAGGCAAACCAGCCGGCGCCCGGGTTGACTTCCATGCCGGATTTCACGAGGAAGTCTTTTGCATGGACGTGGAAGGTGAACGGCGCGACTTTGCCGACGGCGATGGCACTGTTGTCGTCGGCGCAGAGGAAGTTGCCCATATCGCAGAGTGCGCCGTAGTTCGGATTGCCGACTTCGGTCACCAGCGCGACGATGCGGTCAGCGTCCTGCGCAAAGAAGCCGTGGTTTTCGGTGCAGGTGCGGATGCCGCGTTTTTCGGCATATTTCGTGACGCGGCGGCAGCCTTCCGCAATGCGCGGCAGCACGGCGCTGAACGTGCGGACGCCTTTGTACCAGCCGGGGAAGCCCCATGCGACGTCGTGCCGCATGACCGGCGCGCCGAGGATTTCGGCGATATCGACTTCGCGGCAGGCGCGTTCAACGTCATCGCTCAGATCCTCTTCATTGAGGAAGTTGGCGCCGATGGCGTAGGCGGCAATCGGCAGACCGATTTTTTCGCTGTATGCGCGCAGTTCGCGGGCGCGGTCTTCTTTGGTCATGCCTTCCGGCACGTCGAATCCGGCGAACTCAAATCCGTCGGCGCCGTGCGCTTTTGCATGATCCATGGCGTCAAAAATGGTGAACTGATCGCTGTAGGCCTGGCTGTAGCTGTAAGAAGTAACCGATACTTTCATGTTTTTTCCTCCGTTTTTCGGCTGAGCCGGTATATGTATGCTGTTTAGTTCAGAAAATCCTTCAGGCGTTTGGAACGGCTGGGGTGGCGGAGCTTGCGGAGCGCTTTCGCTTCAATCTGGCGGATGCGTTCCCGCGTGACGTTGAACTCCTTGCCGACTTCTTCGAGGGTGCGGGAGCGGCCGTCTTCCAGGCCGAAGCGCAGCTTCAGAACCATCTCTTCTCTGGGGGTCAGCGTTTTCAGAACGCCCATGAGCTGTTCCTTCAGCAGCAGGAAGCTGGCTGCTTCCGCCGGTTCCGGCACGTCGTCGTCAGGGATGAAGTCGCCCAGGTGGCTGTCTTCTTCTTCGCCGATCGGGGTTTCCAGCGAGACCGGATCCTGCGCAATTTTCATGATTTCGCGGACTTTGTCGATGTTCATGTTCATCTCTTCCGCAATTTCTTCCGGCTGCGGGTCATGCCCCAGCTCCTGGAGGAGCTGCCGGGAAACGCGGGTCACTTTGTTGATCGTCTCAACCATGTGCACCGGGATGCGGATGGTGCGCGCCTGATCGGCGATGGCACGGGTGATGGCCTGCCGGATCCACCAGGTCGCGTAGGTGGAGAATTTATAGCCTTTGGTGTGGTCAAATTTTTCCACGGCCTTGATCAGACCGAGATTGCCTTCTTGAATCAGATCCAGGAAATGCATATTGCGGCCCATGTAGCGTTTGGCGATGCTGACCACCAGACGCAGGTTGGCTTCGACGAGGCGCTGTTTTGCGGCGACATCGCCGGCCGCCATGCGGTGCGCCAGCTCGATTTCTTCATCGCTCGACAGAAGGTCGACTTTGCCGATTTCTTTCAGATACATCCGGACATGGTCGTCCACGGCCAGATTTTCCATGAGAGACGCATCGCTCAGCTCTTCCGGCGGGATTTCTTCCAGATCGTCGAGGTCGATATCGTCATCGGAGATCAGATCGTCATCCGCCTGGTCGACGTAATCGACCTGGATTTCGATGCCCATATTTTCCAGGCTGTCGATGAACTTGTCAATCTGTTCGCCGTCCAGGTTCAGGTCTTCGAGCGTCTCGGACACCTCTTTGTAATCGAGCTTGCCGCGTTTCTTGCCCTGTTCAATGATGTCGCGCAAGACGCCCATCTTGTTTTCGTTTTCCATTCTATTTATCCTCCATCCCGCTGTTTGCTCTTCATCTTTACCATGCGTTCCAGCATGTCCTGTCCGTCTCCGCCGCCCGATTCCAGCAGGCGGCGCCGCGTCAATACGGCGCAGAGATCGTCCAGTTCCCGTTCCGGGTTCATATGCGGCCGGTCAGCGGCCAAAATCCGGCTCAGAAGCCGCACCATGCCGTCTGCCAGGACGCCGTTCAGCTGTCCGACGGAAAAAGACTCTTCCGACCGGATCGCTCCGACAAGCGCCTCAAAAATACCGGCCAGCTCCGCCGACGTAAAATCCGACGGCTGAATGCAGGCCGCCGCTTTTTCCGCCAGCGCCGGTTTTTCCGCCACAAGGGCGATCAGATCTTCTTCCGCCCGGGCCGCCGCCGGGTTCTCATAGCGGACGCCCGTCTCCCGCGGGGGCTGCAGCTGGCGTTCAATGCCGACGTCTTCGGCGTGTTGTTTTTTCTGTTCCGCGCGGACGCGTTTTTTCCGCACGGATGCGACTTCGGCAAGCACCGCATCGCGGCTGACCCCAGCCGCCTCCGCGACGCGCCCGGCGTAGACCTCGACTTCGATCTTTGAGCCGAGCTCCGAGAGCAGCATGGCCGCTTTTCGGATGTATTCAATGCGGTCTTCATCGTTTTTCAGGTCGGCGCCGGCTTTCAATGCAGCCAGCCGGTAGTCCATCTGTTCCTCGCTGCGCTCCAAAACGCGTGCAAACGCCTCCGCCCCGTTGGTGCGGATGAATTCATCCGGGTCTTTTCCGCCGGGCACACGCAGAATCCGGACCGTTTTGTCCGTGACCTGCGAAAGGACTTTCACCGCCCGCTCAGTCGCCGCGGTTCCGGCGGCGTCGGTGTCATAGGCGATGATGATCTGATCGGCCGCCTTGGCCAGCATCCGCGCCTGATCCTCCGTCAGCGCCGTGCCGAGCGACGCGACGGCGAATCCGAATCCGGCCTGGTGCAGCGACACGACGTCCATATAGCCTTCGACGAGCAGGATTTTGTCTGACCCGGACTTTTTGGCCATTTGATAGGCATACAGGTTATTTTTTTTGGAGAAAACCGGCGTGTTGCCGGTATTCAGGTATTTCTGCCCCTTGACGTCGGCGGTCAGCACGCGTCCGCCGAAGCCGACGACGTTGCCGCGGATGTCGATGATCGGAAACATCAGCCTGTGCCGGAAGGTATCGTAAACCGAATTCTCCTTCTTTTTGGCCAGCCCCGCCTCGACCAGCTCATGGTCGGCGAACCCTTTTCCTTTCAGATAGCTGGTGAGCGCGTTCCACGAATCCGGCGCATAGCCGATGCCGAATTTCCGGACGGTCGCCGCCGTCAGCGCGCGTTTACGCACATAGGCGATCGCTTCACCGGCGGAACGGGATGCCAGCTGATCGAAAAAGAACCGCGCGGCCAGCCGGTTGGCTTCCAGCAGCCGTTTGCGGACATCCGCCAGGCGGTCATTTTCGCCCTGCGGGAGCTCCATATTGTACATATCGGCGAGGAATGCGACCGCCTCCGGAAAGTCGAGGCGTTCGATGTCCATGATAAACTGGATGACCCCGCCGCCCTTGCCGCAGCCAAAGCAGTAATACAGCCCTTTTTCCGGGTTGACCGTGAACGACGCGGTCTTTTCACCGTGAAACGGGCAGAGCCCCCAAAGGCGTCCGCCGCGGTTGGTCAGCTGGGTATACCGGGAGACGACCTGCGCCAGATCAGCGCGCGCCGTCAGCTCGTCTAAAAATTCCGGCGGAAAATGCGCCAAGGCCGTCTGCCTCCTTTTCAAATTCGCCGTTTCGTTTGTCTGCCGTCTGTTGTCTGCCGCATCGAACGCCGGTCATGGAACGGCGTGCATCCAAGCTGGGAAGCCGGCTCAGATCACGGCCTCCATGCCGTCGGATGCAATGACGACCGGCATGTCCAGCGTTTTGGCAAGCGCCTGAATGGGCGCGACGCCGCTGCGCCCGTACTGGATGCCGTAGTGGTTGAAGAAAATTTTCTTTGCGCCGCAGCCTTTGAAAAACGGCTCGTACAAGCCGGCATCAAAGTGCGCCGTTTCGCAGACGATGAGATCCGGGTACGCCTCCAGAAGCGGCGTCGGGAAATCGACGTCCGGGCGGCGCAGGTCGCCGGTGAAGAGCATTTTCTTGCCCGTCGCCAGCTCTTCCAGCAGGAAGGCATAGGAAACGTCGCAGTGCTGCGTCCGGCAGGCCGTGACGCGCAGGATGCCGTCGTCAAAGGTGACGCCCGGCTGAATGATCCGGAAGTCCATCGGGCGAAGCGGATAGCCCAGCGCCGAGAACCAGCCGTTCAATGCCTGAATTCCCCGTTCATCCGGGAAGAGAATAGCGGCGTCGACCGTTTTGAAAAACCATCCGGCCAAGTCGACAAATTGCAGCAGCCCGTCGATGTGGTCGCCGTGCAGATGGGTGAGAAAGACGCCCTTGACAGAGTCCGGGGCGATCCCGCGGGAAACCAGCTCATCCATCGCCATCATGCCCATATCGACAAAATAGCGGTGTTCCCCGCATTCGACCATTGCGCAGGAACAGTGGCGGTTCGGTTCCGGGACACCGTGGCTGGTGCCAAAAAAGACGAGACGCATGAAATTCAGGCTCCTTTTGGTTGATTTGCAGCTTAATTTTTGATATATTCACATGGCGGCATCAGAAGATGTGCCAGTTTTTGGGGATATAGAGGTCTTTGAAAATCTCAACGGCATAGCGGTCCGTCATGCTGGACAGATAGTCGCACAAAACGCGCGGAATGCTTTCCGTCGCGAGCATCGCCAGATACATCGGCGGAAGCTCTTCCAGCCGACGTTCAAAATAGCGGTACAGCTCTTCGAGAATCAGGCGGGCTTTGGATTCTTCGCTTTTGGCCGTCGGATTTTTGTAGACGTGTTCAAACATGAATTCGCGCAGGCCGTCTGTCGCGGCGCCGACGCCGGGCGACATGGCAATCACAAATCCGTGTGCGGTCTGGCCGCTGTTTCGGATAGCGTCCACAACCATGGAATTGATCCGGTCATGTGTCGTCCGGCCAAGGACGTCGCCGAACGCATCCGGAATATCGCTCTCATGCAGGACGCCGGCGCGCACAGCGTCATCGATGTCGTGGTTGATGTAGGCAATGCGGTCGGACAGGGCGACAATGCGCCCTTCAAACGTATCGGCCCGTTTGGCACCCGTGTGGCAGAGGATGCCGTCGCGAACCTCCTGCGTCAGATTCAGGCCGCGGCCGTTGTTTTCCAGCACATCGACGACGCGCAGGCTGTTTTCGTTGTGCCGGAACGAAATGCCGGCGATCTCCGCCAGCGCGCGTTCGCCGGCATGGCCGAACGGCGTGTGGCCGAGGTCATGCCCCAGCGCGATCGCCTCCGTCAAATCTTCATTTAAGCAGAGGGCGCGCGCAATCGTCTGAGCGATCTGCGAAACTTCCAGCGTATGTGTCAGGCGTGTGCGGTAATGGTCACCGTCCGGCGAAAGAAAGACCTGTGTTTTATGTTTCAGGCGGCGGAACGACTTCGCATGGAGCACCCGGTCACGGTCGCGCTGGAAGCAGGTGCGGACCGGGCATTCCGCCTCCGGCCGGCATCGCCCCTGCGACTGATCGGCAAACACGGCAAAAGCGCACAGAGACTCATGTTCTCTGCGCTCGTTTTGCAGGCGAATCCGATGCGCCTCAGCGTATTCAGCATCCAACCGCGCCACCGCCCATTCGTTTTTTTCTCTCTTATTCTTAATCCGCATGCCGCAGAAAAACGCCTCTTTTTCAGAGGCGTTTTTCAGAAACATTGTAGAATACGGTCGATTTTCAGCTTTACTAAAAGCTGTTTTTGTCTATTTTGACTGTTATTGCAGCCCCATCGCCGCGTTCAGGCGTTCCGTCAGCTCATGTGCGGCGTTGTAGCCCATGCGTTTGTTGCGGTCGTTCATGGCGGCGACTTCGATGATAATCGCCAGGTTGCGCCCCGGGCGGACCGGGACGGTCAGCGAGGGGACGTCGATGCCCAGGATGTTGGTATACTCGGTGTCTTCGCCGAAGCGGTCGTAGATTTTGCCCTCTTTCCACGCTTCCAAGTGGATAACGAGGTCGATTTTTTCCGTCATTTTTACGGCGGCCATACCGAACAGGCGCTTGACGTCGATGATGCCGATGCCGCGCAGCTCGACGAAGTGGCGGATGATTTCCGGCGCACTGCCGACGAGCGTTTTGCCGGAAACGCGCTTGATTTCCACCGCGTCGTCCGCAATCAGGCGGTGGCCGCGTTTGATGAGCTCGATGGCCGTTTCGCTTTTGCCGACGCCGCTGTCGCCCAGAAGCAGGATGCCTTCGCCGTAGACCTCGATCAGCACGCCGTGGCGCGTGATGCGCGGCGCCAGATGCAGCTTCAAGGCGGCAATCAGCGCGCTCAGCGTCGTCGATGAATCCTCTTTGGTGCGCAGGATGGTTACGCCGTACTGTTTGGCCAGCTCCAGGCATTCAGGATACGGTTCGATGTTGCGCGTGATGATCAGCGCGGGAATGTTCATTTTAAACAGCTTTTCAAACGAAGAGCGGCGGCGTTCCGGCGTAAACCGTTCCAAAAACGTCGTTTCGACTTTTCCGATCATCTGGAGGCGTTCGTTGTCGAAGAAATCATAAAAACCAGCCAGCTGGAGCCCGCAGCGGTTCACGTCGTCCGAATAGACCAGAATGTCGCGGTACCCCTCCGGCGCGGTTTCTACGGTAAACGGAATTTCATCAATCAGCTCGCCAAGCGCGACGCTGTAACGGATCTGATCCATGGCTGCGCGTTCCTCCTTTGACATATGCCGTCCGGCGGCGTCGTGAAATATACAAACTTATTATACCATATCGGTGCGCTAGATTCAAGAACCGATTCACGCGCAGCCGCCGGAGCATTACCGGCGGGCGCCCTGCAACGAAACCGTCGGAGCATCCCCAAGCTTCCACCTCATCCGGCCATTCCTTCGGAATGACCACCGACTGGCTCTTGTCAGACCCGCTCTTCCGCCTACCGGCGGAGTGGGTTCATCTGGCGATTGCCAACGCCTTCCCCTGCGAGGGGAAGGTGGCGAAAACAATTTCCAGCGGAAATTGCTTTCGCCGGATGAGGTGGAACTTTCCCCATGCACCGGGGCACCGGCGGAACGGAACGCCCCTGCGCAGAATGCGGCATCCATGCGCGTCATTTGAATCGTCATCTTTCTTCACAAGTCTCTTTTTTCGCCCGGGCGGCAGGTTCATATTTTGAAAAGCCGCTGCATTTGGATGTAGCACAGAAAAAGCACCAATTTTGTCCGTTTTTGTAATTTTGTGTTTGAAATCGGAACGTTGATATGGTATATTTTCCTTGTCATCAGGTTGTGTTGATTCTTTTCATGTGAAACCCGGCGTTTTTCCCGGCGTTTTTTTCCGCATGTTGTTCTGCACGAGCCTGATTTTTTTACACATTTTTTTTGCAAATGGGGTGTATGCCGTGCAGGCCGCCAACCGTTTCATGTCAGCGCGTCTGTCCCCCATTCTGTCACTGGCGTTCAAGCGATTCATCCATCATTCAGGAGGGAAATCATCATGTCGTTCCGAACCCGTATCGCGTCCATCGGCAGGCTTTTGCGGCTGCAATGGGCGGTCAGCAAGAGCGCGTTTCTGCTTTCGATGCTGGCGACCGTGCTCGCCGGTATTGCGCCGCCGGTGGAAGCGTATGTGCTGAAAAAGGTCATTGACGTCTGTCTGGCGCAGGCCGGCGCCGGTCTGGTGTGGACGGATGCCGTTCTCGCCGTGCTGCCGTGGCTGCTGCTCATGGCCGGTTCCGCGCTGGCCATGAGCGTCGTCAACCTGTTGAGCTTCAAAATGAACGAGCTCAGCGGCCGTCTGGTCACCGAGCGGCTGAATATGCAGATGTGCGACAAGATGCAGCGCATCAGGCTGTCGCTGTTTGACGAACCGAAATATATGGATATGTATGAGCGCGCCTCGTCGCAGATCAACGGCGGCGTGACCAGCGTGCTGAGCAATCTGCTCGGCATGATGCGGGAGCTGATCACGATGATCGCCTTTGCGGTCGTGATCCTGCTGTTCCGCTGGTGGCTGCTGCTGCTCGTGCTGGCGTTGTCGGTGCCGATTCTGATCATCTCGCTCAAGCGGGAGGAGCGGTTCTTCGCCATCGTCTTCGGGCGGACGCCCGTTTCCCGGCAGATGAACTACTACGGCGATGTGCTGAAGTCGCCGAGCGACCAGCGGGAACTGCGGATTTACGGCTCCTATGGGCTGTTCCGTGGGAAACATCTGCGTGCGTTCAATCAGTTTATGACCAGCGTGCGGGATGCGCTGCGGTATGACACCTGGGGCGGCATCCTCAAAGAGCTGCTGAGCAAGCTCGGCGCCGTCGCCGCCTATGTCATCCTCTGTTTGGACGCGCTGGCCAAGCGGCTGACCGTCGGCAACCTGACGCTGCTCATCAACGCCGTCGGCACCGTGCAGGGCATGATGGAAGGCATCTACGGCAACTGGGCGGGCATCTATGAAAACATCCTCTTCTTTGACCTCTACGATCAATTCATGAACGACACGCCGGAAGTCGATGAACACGCCGGTCTGCCGGTTCCGCCGGACGTACCGAAGACGCTTTCGTTCCGGCACGTCTCTTTCCGGTATCCGAACATGAAGGAGCTTGTGCTCAAGGATGTGTCGTTTGACATCCCGTTCGGCTCCTCCATCGCCATTGTCGGCCCGAACGGCGCCGGTAAGACGACGATCATCCGCCTGATGCTCCGCTTCTATGAACCGGAAGAAGGACAGATTCTGCTGGACGGCGTCGATGTGCGCGACATCGCCTACGACGCATACTACCGCATGATTTCGACCGTGTTCCAGGATTTTGGCCGGTATGCGCTCTCGCTCGCCGAAAGCGTGGCGATGACCGACGTTCAGCCGGAAGACCGGGAACGGGTAATCGCCGCTCTCGAACGGGTTGGTCTCGGCGATCTGCTCGCCAAAGCCAACAACAACCCGGACGTCATTCTGACGCGCAAATTCGACGACGCCGGCATTCAGCCGTCCGTCGGTCAGTGGCAGAAGATTGCGCTGGCGCGCGCTTTCTACAAAGATCCGGACTTCGTGATTCTGGATGAACCGTCGTCTGCACTGGATCCGGCCAGCGAATGCGAGCTGTATCGGTCGATTTTCGAGATGAAGCAGCATAAGACCGTCGTCTTTGTCTCGCACCGTCTCATCAGTACGATTTTCGCCGATCAGATTCTCTTCATCCGCGACGGCGTGCTGGCGGAACACGGCACGCATGAGGAGCTGATGCAGCTCCACGGCGGCTATGCCGAAATGTTCTCGTCGATTGAGCAGCTGTATGCGCTGCGCTCCGAAGTCCGCGTTCTGGAGGATAAAACCGGCGATAAGCAGAAATAATGTAGGATGTTTTGAGGGCGCAGGAACGATTTGCCGTTCCTGCGCCCTTTTGTTTTCGGCTTCGGGCGGTGCGGATGCATCCGGCGGCTGCCAAAGCCTTTCCCTAAGCAGGGGACGCGGTTATGCCTTCGGCATGACCGCTGGTGGGTGCGCAAAGCGAACCCGGATAAGGTGGGACTTTCCCCGTGCGCCGAGGTACCGGCGACGCGGATGCATCCAGCAAGTCCGCCTGCTTGCGGATCACAGCGATTTTTCGAGCGAATGCATAAAGTTGCAGAAAGCAAGTCCGCCTGCTTGCGGATCACAGGCGGCTATGATATAATAACCCCAAACGAACCGACCGGAAAGGAGCCATGTCCCATGAATCACCCGATTGACCGTTCACGCGATGCCGAATATGTCCAGATTCTCCCGAGCCCGCGCCAGCTTGCCCTCCAGGAGACGGAGTTCTATGCGTTCGTCCATTTCACCGTCAACGCCTTTACCGACCGTGAATGGGGCGACGGCACGGAAAGCCCGTCGATTTTCAATCCGACCCGGATGGATGCCCGTCAATGGGTCCGTGCCGTCAAAGCGGCCGGCATGCGCGGGCTGATTCTCACCTGCAAGCACCATGACGGCTTCTGCCTCTGGCCGAGCCGGTATACCGAACACAGCGTCAGAAACGCGCCCTACAAAAACGGACAGGGCGATCTTGTCCGGGAAGTGTCCGACGCCTGCGCAGAAGCGGGCATCCGTTTTGGCGTCTATCTCTCTCCGTGGGACCGCAACAGCGCCGTCTATGGGCAGGGCAAAGCATACGACGACTATTTTGTCCATCAGCTGACCGAGCTGCTGACAAATTACGGCCCCATTTTCGCCGTCTGGTTTGACGGCGCCTGCGGCGAAGGGCCGAACGGCAAAAAGCAGACGTATGACTGGGCGCGCTACTACAAGGTGGTCCGTACGCTTCAGCCCGGCGCCTGCATCAACATCTGCGGCCCGGATATCCGCTGGTGCGGCAACGAAGCCGGTCATGCCCGCACGGCGGAACGATGCGTGCTTCCGGCAGAGCTGTTTTCCAACGAGGAAATTGCCGCCCGCAGTCAGCAGACAGACGATCCGTCTTTCCGTGAACAGCCGCAGGCGGACGACAATGACCTTGGCAGCCGGGCGAGACTGGCATACGCCAAGACGATGCGCTGGTATCCGGCAGAAGTCGATACGTCGATCCGTCCCGGCTGGTTTTACCACGCCTCGGAAGATGACAAAGTCCGCACGCTGGACGATCTGCTCAACGTCTATCTCGGCTCCGTCGGCGGCAACGCCTCGCTGATTCTGAACATCCCGCCGACGCCGGAAGGTCTGTTCCACGAAAACGACGTTCGCCGACTCGAAGAAATCGGCGAGACGCTGCGCGGCTGGTTCGCCGAAAACCTGCTGAACCGCGCAGACACCCGCATGGAGGCGCCGGATGCGCAGCCGGGCTTCGGCATCGAAAACGCCCGCGAAGAAAACTATGACGCCTGCTTCAAAACGCCTGACGGCGTCTGGCATACGGAAATCACCGCATCCTGGGACACGCCGGTCAGCATCCGCCATCTGATTCTGAAGGAAGACCTCCGCTACGGCGAACGGATCGAGTCGTTTGCCGTTGATGCGCTTCAGAACGGCGAATGGGTCGAACAGGCCAGCGGTCTGACAGTCGGTCATAAGCGCATCGTCACCCTTGATACGGCAGCGACAGCCCTCCGCATCCGGATCACCGACAGCCGCGTCGCCCCGACGCTTTCTTTTATCGGCATCTACGCATAGGCATTTCCGTCAGAAAACAAAACAGAAGCCCGCAGAACGTCGTTTTGTTCTGCGGGCTTTGTGCGTAAAAACGTATTTTTTCTCGGCAGGCGTTACCGTGCGGCGCAGTAGGTTTCTTCGCTCTTGTCGTCGATGGTGATCCGGTTGGCGATCAGAAGCGTTCCCCCGTCATGCGTGAAGGACCGCCCGTTGTAGCGCATGAGGTTGACAATCGACATCGAGCCGTTTTCCATCTCGATTTGCGCGCGTTCGGTGCCGATGTTGTCGGCGCCGAGGTTCAGGCAGCGCACGTTCCGGCTGCTCGTGCAGTGGAGCAGCACGGCGCAGCCATAGGCAAACATATTAACGACGGCAGCATCTTCTGCCCCGTCCAGCTGAACAATCACAGCCTCCCGGCGCAGCTGACGGTCAAAGAGGAGCGGGAACAGATCGCTGTCGGCGATGGTATTGGTCTGACCGGGTGCACCGCAGCGCTGAATGACCGTTCCGTTTTGCAGGCAGTTGGCGATGAAGCCGCCCGTTCCGCCAAGGCGGAAGGCGTTTTCATAGCATCCGGCCGTTACGCCCTTGATATAAAAGCGGTCACACTGCGCGAAATCGATGCCGAACGCAGCGGACGCGATGGAACAGTTTTCAACATAAACGTCGGATGCCGTTCCGCAGACGGCATAGGTCGTGGTGCGGTCTTCCTGATAGGGGGTGTTTTCCGGGTACCGGATGCGGATGCCGCGCAGACCGGCGCGCTGACCGCTCAGCGTGATAAAGGCTTGTGTCCGTCCGGCTGTCCGGACGCCGTCATAGCAGCAGAACAGCGTGCCCTGATATCCGGCATACTGGTCGCGTGTCGGCACGGCAGACGAACCGCGCAGTTCCACATTCGCCGGAACCGTGAGCGGGTGATCAAACCGGTAGATGCCGCCCGGCAGATAGACGATGCCGCCGGAAGCAGCCCCTGCATGGTCGAGCGCCGTCTGAACGGCCGCACTGACATCGGTGGAACCGTCTTTCGCGGCGTGCACGACAAACAGGTTCGGAACCGGCTGCGGCGATGGGCGACGGAAATCAACGGCGCAGTCGGAAAGATCGTCTTCAGACACGCGCACGCCGCCGGGGCCCGGGACGATCTCGCCCGTCACGCGGACATTGCAGAGCTTCACGAGGCCGTTCGTTTCATTGACAATGCCGCCCTCAATGACGCCGTTGGCGGCGACCATCCCCCAGCGATAGTCCAGGTCGATGTTGTGCAGGCCGAGCTGGCAGTTGGTGATCCGAAAGTCATAGAACGAGCCGGAAAACCGCAGGCGCCGTCCGGCAATTGTCTCGATGCCGGTCTTGCAGCCGTCGATCACGAGGCCTAAGAACTGCGTCCATTCCAAATCGGCGAGAATCAGACCGGTCGTATGCGTCCGCGTGTATGCGTCCAACCGGGAACGGTCAACCGGCACAGCCAGTGCGGCGTCTGCCTCTGCCCAGAAGCGGTTGGAGATTTCGATGTCTGTCATGGTGCCGACGTCGGCGGAATCAAACAGCATGGCGCCGCACGCAAGGAAGGTGCCGCGGAACCCTTCCACATTCAGCTGCTCGTGGACACCCTGCGTGCAGCACGCGCCGATTCCGCGGTAGCCGTTGATGACGGTGCAGTTTTTGACGGTGGAAAGCATATAGCTGTCGCCCGCGCCGCTTGTATAGAAGGTAAACGGATACGGCTTGACGTCGTCGAGCGATTGGTCGGGATACGTCACCGTCAGACCGATGACGCCGCCGGAACCGCCGATCTGGAATGTGCCGGATGCAATGTCATCGTCGGGCTCGCCGCGGTATTCGATAACCGTCCCGTACGGACCCGCGCCCTCATCGCCCAAAAGCGTGACGTATGCAGGGATGGCGATGCTGCCCCGGATGCTGTACCGGCCGGCCGGCAGAAAGACGGTTCCGCCGCCGTTTCGGCTGCAATCGTCGAGCGCTTTCTGAATCCCGGCGGTGCTGTCGCCGGTGCCGTCATTGGTGGCGGCGTAACCGTCGCGGAGCACGTCGATGTCGGCGACCATGAAGCTGTCGGCATTCCAGCGGTCTGCGTGCAGCTGCACCAGCCGCGGGCGCGATGCGCCTGTGGAACGGTCTGGGAGACAAGTTGAATCTTGAGAGGCGTGCATATCAAAAACCTCCATTTTGTCTGGGGGATACCGTTTCAGCCCGGTTTACAGCTGCTGAATCCGCTTGTAGATCTCCTGCATGCGGACGTCGATGTTGGCGATCTCCTCGGCTGAGGCAAGCATGGCGTCCTGGATATCTTTCGGGATGTTTTTGTCGGATTTATAACGCAGGTCATGTTCCAGACTCGCCCAGAAATCCATGGCAACCGTCCGAATCTGCACCTCCGCCCGGACCTTTTCCGTCCGCTCTGCGAGATAAATCGGGATTTCAATGTCCAGGTGCAGGCTGCGGTAGCCGTTGTAGTTCGGGTGTTTGATATAATCCTGCTCTTTGACGAGCCGGATGTCCGACTGGCGGAGCAGCATGTCTGCAACGGCATAGACGTCGTCGATGTAGCAGCAGACGACGCGCACACCGGCGATGTCGTTCAGCGTTTCTTTGGCGGAATCGACCGTAATCGGTCTGTCCTTTTTGATCAGCTTCTTGACGATGCTGGCGGGGGATTTCATCCGGGATTCGATGTGGTGAATGGGGCTGCGCTCATATTTGTACTTGAATTCATCGTTCAGAATTTCAAACTTGATGGTCAGCTGCCGAATGGCGGCCTGATAGAGGTGCGACAATTCGGCGAATTCGCGGTAGTCGCGGTAAAGCTCCTGCGCGTCGCATGCGGTCATTTCATCGCCTTTTCGGAGGGTTAGGGTCATCATATTATCAGTGTTCAAAGCAATCCATCATCCTTCTGTCAGTTGTATGCAGGATTTATCCAATTTTATTATACCATGCGGTTCCGGGCACTTCAAGAAAGAATTTGTAAAGTTCTGTGCCCGCACCAGACGAATCGGGAAAATCGCGCGAAACGAACGCCACGGATTCCGCGCAAAAAAGTTGCAATCCGGCGCAGAGTGTGGTATACTTAAAATAGTCGGCATGCACAACGGCTTCCGCCCCGCAGCACGTCCGCCCGCGCCGGAACCCGAAGCGGCTGCAGCGTCTTCACAAACGGATCATCCCGACGCGCCCGAAAAACAGCTGAACAGTCATCAAAAGCGAAAACGTGAAAACCAAAAGCGAAGAAACAATACGAGAAGCAGCCGAACCGACGGCTCGGCGCAATATGACGGTAGGAGGAACCATACCATGAAAAAACTGATACCAATTCTGCTTGCAGCGGCCATGCTGCTAGTCCTTGCCGGCTGCGGCGGCGGCGATGTGCTGAAAGGAACATGGGTCGATCCAATCGACGAAGAGGGCGAAGTGGAGAAGACATGGATTTTTGACGGCAAGGGCGGCGCGAAATTCCAGGTGCCCGAATGGGGTACGAATTCCAAGGGAACCTACACCATCGACGGAGACAAGGTTACCATCAAGCTTCCTGCATGGGATGCCGAGAAGATCTATGTCTTTCAGGTGGACGGACAAAAACTGACGCTGACGGCAACGGATGAATATTCTCCGAGCTATGAAATGACCAAACAGTAAAAAGCCGGATCGCCGGCGGTTTTCTGTCTCGACGGAGCGAATGCGCCGGCCGGCGGCATCCGAAACAAGACGGGAACGGGTTCATGCGCTGTACCGGCAGCAGGAAAGGGAGAGCAGATATGGGCGAAACGTGGCGCTGCTCCTGCGGGGCGGAAAACGCCGGCAAATTCTGCACGGCGTGCGGCATGCGCCGGGCGGAAACGTGGCGCTGCCCCTGCGGGTCGGAAAACACCGGCAAGTTCTGCACGGCGTGCGGCATGCGCCGGGAAACAAAATGGTCAGGGCTGTTCCTTTCGCACAGCCATATGTCGATGGGCAGCAGCTACAGCTTCACGCTGCAGGAAGACGCGGACGGACAGATGCGTCTGTACGGGGAATGCTGGAAAAACGGCTGGCACGCCGCAGTCAGCAAGCCGAACAGCATCGTCATCGACAGCGCAACGGCTGATCAGCTGCGCAGCATGGCGCTGGATGCGCTCCCGGTCCGCATCAGGGGACAAAAACCGGTTCCGCCGGCGCACCAGCCGAGCGACCAATCCTCTTTCTGTCTGGTGCTGACCTATCCAAACGGAACGAGATACGAGAAAAAAGTGCCGGGCGATCTCCGCGGCAGAATTGCCGAGATGCTTTCCGAAACAATCGTCAAGGCATCGTCAGAAAGCAGAAATCCGGCAGAGCCAAACGAAGCAGACGCAGCCCTGTACGGTTTTTTTTAAATGCTTCGCCGGTGAATGGCTGTTCCGCAGATGATGCAAAAGCCCTGCGCCTCGCGGCGATGAAACGGAACTGCAGGCGCATGCCGGCGGGAAGCATATGCGTCAGGCGCCGGCGAAACCAACGGAGATGTTTTGTCCTCTGAACCGTGAAAATCTGTGAAACGCGAGGAATGTGCTATGCTGATGCTTGCAACCGCCGCTCTGCTCGGCGGCATCCGATCGGAGACTGAACGGCTCAAAAACCTGATCCTGTCGTCCGCAGCGGATGTTCCGGCTGACGCTGAGGTTTACTACATCTCTCCGAACGGAGACGATTCTGCTGACGGACGCTCTCCCGCCGGGGCATGGCGGACGCCCGGCGCGGCTGAGGCTCACGGAGTCGGAAATGGACGCGGGCGCGCGTATGTGCTTTTTGAACGCGGCGGGCTCTGGCGCGGCGGCTTCAGAGCGCATGGCGGAGTCACCTATTCGGCTTACGGCTCCGGTGAAAAGCCGCGCTTTTACGGCTCTGCGCTTGACGGCGCGGCAGACGGCGCGTGGGAACGTGTTTCCGAAAAAGTCTGGCGATTCAGCGAGCCGGTGCGGTATGACTGCGGAAGCATTGTGCTGGACGGAAAGACGCATGCGAAGAAGCTGACAATCCATTACGAGGGCGCAGCAGCGAAAGACCATAGAACGGGATGCGTTTTCCGCGGCACAGAAAGCCTTTTCGAGGACATGACCTTCTGGCATGATCTCGGCGGACGAGTGATGCTTTCCGATGAGGAACTGCTTTCGGGAGAAACCGGCGCGGGGCATCTGTATTTCTGCTCCGAGACAGATCCGTCGGAGCGTTTCAGCGAAATCGAGTTCCTGACGAGAAAAAATGTGATTGAAGTCTGCGGAGACAACGTCTGCATAGACAATCTGACGATCATGTACGGCGGCGCGCACGGCATCGGCGCGGCGTCTTCCGGCGGAAAGCCGGTCAAAGGGCTGAGCGTAACGAACTGTGTGATCGCGCATATCGGCGGCTCCGTGCAGTTCTACGCCGAGGGAAGACCCGTGAGATTCGGAAACGGCGTGGAGATCTGGGGGAGCTGTGAGGACGATCTCATTGAAAGATGCTATATCTATGATGTATACGACGCAGGCGTGACGCACCAGTATGAAAGAGGCGGCGAGCCTGTTTTGATGAAAAATGTTGCCTATCGGGACAATCTGATCCAAAACTGCACCTACGCCATCGAATATTTCCTCGGAAAGGCTGAAGGCGGCGCAGCGCGGTCCATGGAGAATATCCTGATCAGCGGGAACATGCTGCAGGGCGCGGGCTTCGGTTTCGGACGCGAGCGCCCGGACAAGGAAACGCCTGCGCTGATAAAAAGCTGGGACTGCTTCAACCGAACCGCGGGAGATGGAATGATTATCCGCGGCAACACGCTCTGGGGCAGCACAGAAAGACTCATTCACATCTGCGCCGACAGGAAGGAATGGCTTCCGGTTCTGTGCGGGAACACCTTTTTACAGAAAGTCGGCGGCTTGCTCGGAAAGTACGGTGCCAATCCATGCTCCGACGAGATGTTTGACGCTGAGGCGTCACGCCGGGACGATTACAGCGGAAACGATTTTTACGGGATATCCGGCGACTGAGCGGCGCAGAACGCCGTTTGCGGAACAGCTGTCGGCTGCCGATCGGATCGCGGACGCGGGATTCTGCCGGAAAAATCAAATTTTCAGGGTCTGATGCCATACGGCGTCAGACCCTTTTGCCGCTGCGCAGGTCAGGCGCCGGCCTGTGTGCGCATCCGGCAGAGCGCCAGGAAAACTGCGGTTTATCCCGGCCCGCTCTACCCGCCGGCAGCAAAGCACCGGGCAGAGCGCATCACTCTGCCCGGTGCTTTGCCGTTTGTCCGAACCGCGTTCCGATGAAGAACAGGGTGTTCGGATGACCCTTCAATGGCAAATGACTCTAATTTTGATAGAAACCGTGTAAGGGGGTGCAATTACAGTTCAGAGGGGGGGCAGTTCTCGATTTGAGGGGGTGCAAATTAGCGGTGGTTCA